>DAHUZT010000119.1 GCA_027315005.1 Acidimicrobiaceae bacterium
AGCAGACCGATGAGACCGATCGCCGTGCCCAGCGAGGCCAGGGCGGACACGATGGGAAGGGCCATCGCGAACACCGACCCGAACACCAGCAGCAGGACGATGCCGGCCAAGATGATTCCCAATCCGGTTCCACCGAAGGACACCTTGTTCGCGTTCTCGGCCACCAGACCGGATACCGCCACCCGCAGGCCGGGTTCGATGGCGGTCTGGGCGGTGGCCACGAAGTGTTGCGCGAGGGTGTTCGAGATGTTCTGGGACAGGGTGTCGAAGGTCACCGTGGCGAACGCGGTCTTCCCGTCGGCGCTGATCTGCGATGCTCCGGTAGGCCCATAGGGACTCACGATGCCGCTGACGTGGTCGACCTCGGCCACCTTGGACAGCATCGCTTCGATGCGCGACCGGACCGCCGGATCGGTCACCGAGGCCCCGTTGGTGGTGTGGAACACGATCTGCTCTCGGTCACCGGCCGCCTTCGGCGCGGCACTCTTCAAGAGGTTGAGCGCCTGGGTCGACTCGGTGTGTGGAAGCTCGAAATTGTTGGAGTAGGCCGTACCGACCGACTTCGATATTCCGCTCATCACGATCAGCGCCACCAGCCAGGCCAGTACGACGATCAGGCGGTGCCGGAGGCACCAGGAGGCAAGCGCCTTCATGTTGGGGGACTCCTCGGGGTCTACGGGTCAGTACGGGTTCGGTTGCAGCCATCCGGCCGACCTCCGTCGACAGCCGGATGGGCTCAGGGCCGGATCCCATTCTCCCCCATGGACCGCTCGCAGGGGAATTCGGCTCGGAGAACCGGGTGATGCCCGGCGGACCGAGCCCCAGCCTAAGCTCAGCGTATGTTGGCGTCGCTGTGGATCCCGATCCTCGCCGGAGCGAGCGTGTTGGTGGCGTTGACGCTGCTGTTCGGTACCGTGCTCGTGTTCCTGCTCTGGCGCGTCGGGCGCCGGAAGTGGCGGACGTTCCGCTCCCACGGCCTCGTCGTCGCCGCGTCCACGGCGTGGGTCTCGGCCCGCGGGTACCGCCGTCCCCGTGCACCACTCAGCCATCCGGAGCTGCAGAAGGCGACCGGTCGACGTGTGCGCCACGAGCTGTCTTGCGCGCTCGAGCGCACGGAAGCCGTGGTGGCGACGGCCGCCGGGGTGGGCACCTCGACCGGGTCCCTGTCGGGGCTGGTGTGCCAGCTCAGGGGGCCGGCAGAGGAGCTGGACCGCCTGTTGCGGATCGATCCCACCCACACCGTGGCGACAGAGCTGGCCGATCAGGTCTGGTCCGTCGTCCAGGCGTCGAACGACATCCGGGCAGCGGCGATGGCACAGGCCAGCGACGCGACGGCGGAACGCGTGCGACAGCTCGTCCGTGATGCCCACGATGAGCTGGTGTGTATCGACGCCGGCCTGGCTTCGGCCCGGTCGATGTTCCCACCGCTCGCCCGCTGACGGACCGATCGGCGATCACCGGTCGGGGTCGAGCACCTCGTCGATGGCGGAGCCGAGTACCTCCAAGCCGTCGAGGAGGAGGACGTGGTCGATGGTCAACGGAGGTAGCAGCCGGATGACATTGCCGAAGGTTCCGCAGGTGAGGGCCACCACCCCGGATCGGAGGCAGGTCTCGACGACCCTCCGGGCGGCGGACGGATCCGGTTCGGAGGTACCGGGCAGGACCAGCTCCAGGCCCAGCATGGCACCGCGGCCCCGGACATCGCCGATGCCCCGATGGGCTCCGGCCAGGGCCATGAGGCGTGGCATGGCGGTGGATTCGATGTGCCGGGCTGCCGAGGGCAGATCGTTGGCCTCCATCAAATCGATGGAGGCCAACGCGGCAGCGCACGCGATCGGGTTGCCGCCGAAGGTCCCGCCCAGGCCGCCGGGATGCACGGCGTCCATGAGGTCGGCACGTCCGGTCACCGCAGACAGTGGGAGGCCACCGCCCAGTGCCTTGGCTGTGGCCACGAGGTCGGGGACGATCGATTCGTCCTCACATGCGAACCACCGCCCGGTGCGACAGAACCCGGTCTGGACCTCGTCGGCGGCGAGCAGGATGCCCTGATCGGCACACCACGAGGCCAGCGCCGGGAGGAACCCCGGTGCCGGCACGACGAAGCCACCCTCGCCCTGGATCGGCTCGATCAGCAGGCAGGCCACATTGGCCGCGCCGACCTGGCGCTCGATCAGCCCGATGGCACGGTCGGCGGCCGCACGGCCGGTCATGCCCTCGGGATCGCGGAACGGATAGGACGCCGGAGCTCGGTAGACCTCGGGGGAGAACGGTCCGAATCCGTCGCGGTAGGGAAGGTTGCGCGCGGTCAGGGCCATGGTCAGGTTGGTCCGGCCGTGATACGCGTGGTCGAACACGACGACGGCCTGCCGACCGGTGACCCGTCGCGCGACCTTCACCACGTTCTCCACGGCCTCGGCACCGGAGTTGAACAGGGCGGAACGCTTGTCGTGGTCACCAGGGGTGCAGGCGTTCAGGCGCTCGCACACGGCGACGTACCCTTCGTACGGGTTGATCATGAAGCTGGTGTGGGAGAAGCGGGCTGCCTGGTTCGACACGGCCTCCACCACGGTCGGTGCCCGGTGACCCACGCTGCTCACTGCGATGCCGGCACCGAGGTCGATGAGACGGTTTCCGTCCACATCGATCAGGATCGCTCCTTCGGCCGCCTCGATGAAGAGCGGGACCGACGTGCTGACCGCCGTGGTCACCGCATGGTCACGGCGCCGCTGGAGTGCGAGGGAGACCGGCCCGGGCAGTTCGGAGACCAGTCTTCGGCACTGGCTGGCATCCGAAGGCTCCATCCGCTCGACAGTAGCGGTCGGAGGTGGTCTCCGGTCGGGCGGACAGACCCCGAAAATCGAGCCATCGTCAGCTTCGATGCGGTGGAGGATGTACTCGCCCACCCGGTGGAGCCGCCGCCCCACCGGTCGCCGCTCATCGGGCCGTGATCGGTATCCCCGGGTCGCTTGCGTTCCGAGCCACGCGCAGGTCGTACGGTCCGGGACCGAGCACCATGGCGCGCAACGGTGGACGGCGTTCGGCCAGTGCGCTCAGATCGACTGCGATCTCGACGGTGCGAGTCGCGCCGGCGGGCACCGCCACCCGCTGGAACCCGCAGAGCTTCTCCGGGCGTCCCGACCCGCTGCGGACGCCGTAGACCTGCAGCACGTCGACCCCCGATCGTGGTCCGGTGTTTCGGAGGGTGGCCGCCACCCGGATGGTGCCGGGATCGGCTGTCCCCCCCCGATCCCTGGACACCAGGAGGGTCTCGGCCTCCTCCAGCTCGAAGGTGGTGTAGCCCAGGCCGAACCCGAAGGGGTATGCGGGCGTCACGCCAGCCCTGGCGAGGCGCCAATAGCCGTGGAACGCGTCATAGGTGACCGCTGACGCCTCGGCTTGGAAGTCGGGCAGGTCCGCCTCGCTTCGGGGAACCGACATCGGCAGCCGGCCCGATGGTTCGACGGCCCCGGTGAGCACATCGACGATGCCGTGACCTCCTTCCATCCCCGCGTACCACGATTGCACCACCGCGGGAACTGCCTCGTCCCACTCGGACGTGATCACCGCGCTGCCCGCCACCATGATGGCCACCGTCCGGGGGTTTGCGGTGACGACGGCCCGGAGCAGGGCGACGTCGGCGTCGTGCAGCCGGAGGGAGCGGCGGTCGCCCCCCACCGAAAATCCATCAGCGTCGTCTCGGGAGGCCACGTGGGGTGGTGGTTGGATGGACCGTTCGTAGGAGATGGTCGCTTCGAAGCGATCGACGAGGTCTGGGTCGTCCTCGCCGGGGAAGAGCGCTCCGAGGTCCTCGCTCCAGGTCTCGCCGATGAACTCCCCTTCGTCATGTCGGGTGTAGCCGACGACGACGAAGGCGGTGTCGGCCCGGGAGGCAAGCGCCGCGGACGAGACGGGATCTCCACTGTCGTCCACGCCGAGCAGTCGCTGCCCGAGAGAGGCGGTCATGCCGTCGGCCACAGTCACCACGTCCGGCGCCCAGACATCGCTCGACCCTCCGTCTCCCAGATTGACCTGGGTGGCCAGGGCGCCGAGGAGGACTGCAGTACCCGCGCCGACCGGGTCGAGCGGCAGCACCGGGTGCCCGTCGACCGGCTCGTTTCGGAGTAGGACCAGGGACCGGGACGCTGCTTCTCTGGCCAACCCCCGATGTGCGGCACAGGACAGCACGTGGCGGTCGGGCCGCGGCTGGTCGAGCACGTCCTCGAACCGGAGGCGGGTGGCGACCACCCGCTCGGCGGCCGCGTCCACCTCCGACCAGGCGAGCTCCCCGGTTCCGAGGGCTCCCGCAAGGTCTCGTGCCCGCACCATCCGGTAGGGCATCTCCACGTCGAGCCCGGCCCGGACCGATTCCGCGGCCTGGCGGAGACCGAGGATCCAGTCGCTGATGACGAACCCGTCGAAACCCCACTCCTCGCGGAGGATGTCGGTGATGAGGGTGCGGTTCTGGCCACACCAGGCGCCGTTTACGCTGTTGTAGGCGGTCATCACGGCGGCGACGCCTTCGTCCACGATGCGCTTGAAGTGGGGCAGGTACACCTCGTGTAGGACGACCTCGTCGACGGTGACGTCCACGGTGAAGCGGGCGTTCTCCATCGAGTTGCAGGCGAGGTGCTTGACGCAGGCCATGGTGTGACGCTGGACGCCCCGGGTGAGCGCGGCACCCATCATGCCGACGTGGTACGGATCCTCGCCGTAGGTCTCCTGTGCCCGACCCCATGCCGGATGACGAAGGACGTTGACGCACACCCCGCCGTAGAGGTCGGCGCCGACGGCCCGGAGCTCGGTGCCGATGGCCTCACCGATGCGCTCCTCGAAGTCCGGGTCCCAGGTCGCTCCCCGTGCAATGCTCACCGGGAAGCAGGTGGCCTGGTCGATGACGACGCCCCGGGGCCCGTCCGAGAACGCGAACCCTTCGAGCCCCAGGCGGTCGATCCGCCCGGACCGGAACGGGCTCTTGTGGTAGCCCGACTCACCCAGGTAGGCGAGGCCTGCCCAGAAGGGTGCGTCACCGTCGAGGCACCAGAGGCGCTCGTCCTCGGTCATCTCGCCGACGAGTGCCCGGGCCCGCAGGTGATGGTCGGGCGGATCGGTGTGGGGTTGCTTGCGCATCGGCTCATTCCATCAGGAGTCTCGGCCCCGTGCGGCGACCAGTGGTGGAGCGAGCGTCAGGTGCGCCGTCGGTGTCCACGCTGACCTGGCAACCGGCAATCGGGGCGGATGGCGCCACCCGGAGCCTCAGCGGCACACGGTGCCACGGGCCGGGAGGAGTCCCGAGGCGAGATAGCCGGTCACGACCCCCTGCATGCAGGCGTTCTGCGATCCGCTGAGGAGCCAGGTATGTCCCCAGCCGTCCCAGACCACCAGCCGCGCGCGTGGAATGGTGGCGGCGAGGTGCCGGGCTCCGATCAACGGGGTGTTCGGATCTCCGGTGTTGCCGACGACCAGTATCGGGGGAGCGTCGGCAGCGTGGATGTCCACCAACGGTTGTGCGGGAGCCGGCCAGCTCACGCAACCGCCCATGGCATAGGTGACGGCGTACCCACCGAGGAGTGGATAGCGTGCCGCAAGGGCCCGGGCCTGATCGCCGGCGGCCACCGGCCCGGGGTGATCGGCGAAATCGTTGCAGGTGATGGCCCACTCGGCATCCACCAGCGAGACGCCGTCGATGTCGGTGACGAAGGTCAGGGCGACCGACCGCAGCGGCGTCCCGTTCCCGCGGGCCGCGGCCACCAGTGCCGACTCGTAGTTGGCCGTGAGGGCGGGCACGCTGACGGCGAGCAGCGTGGCCGTGTCGAGGTCGCCGACGGTGACCGGGACCGGGTCCCCGCTTCCGGGGGCAGGCAGGGGGTGCCGGCGGAGCGACCCGGCCAGCCGCTCGAAGAACCTGAGCGGGTGCGGACCGAGCGGGCACGAGGCCTGGGCCCTGCATCGGTTGAACAGGTGTTCGAGCGACGCCTCGGCCGCAGGGGCCTGCTGGTCGGCCTGCTGGGCCAGGCCGGCGCCGATGTCGACGGCACCGTCGAGCACCATGTGCAGCACCCGGGCGGGGAAGAGCTGAGCGTAGACGGCACCGAGCACCGTGCCGTACGAGAGGCCGTAGTAGCTGATCTTCCCTACCCCGATCGCCTGGCGGATCCGGTCCATGTCCCGGGCGGTGTTGGTCGTGTCGACGAAGGGTGCCTCAGCCCCGGCCACCCGCATGCACTCCTTGGCCATGGTGGTGAACAGACCGGTGCCGGGCAGGGGCTGACCTGGCGCGGCGGGTACGGGCGTCACGGCTGCCGTGGCAGCCGCCGAGGTCCCGCAGTTGAGCAGCGAGCTGGCACCGGTCCCACGGGGGTCGAAGGTCACGATGGTGAAGTTCCTGCGTACGGCTACCGGGAAGAGGCCGGAGACGACCGGCAGGATCTGGTTGCCGCTCTCTCCGGGTCCGCCGGGGTTGAAGAACAAGGTTCCCCCGGGGGCGGATGGATCGAGGGCCGGCAGTTCGGACACGGCGATCTCGAGCGAACCGTTTCCCGGGTGGTGGTAGTCGATCGGGACGGATACCGAGCCACACCGGAAGCCGAGATTCCCCGAGCAGCTCACCCAGTGGATCGGCTGTGGCGGCGCGACCGCCGGGAGCCCGATGTTGGAGGTGCCGGGACCGGTGCGAACCGGCGACGGCACCGTTGAGCAGGCCGCGACCGCTACCGCCAGCCCGATGGCCGAGGCGGTGGCCACCACGGTCCTCGCCATCCACCCGCGACGTGGCCTGAGACGGAGGGGACCGCGCCCGAGCACGCTGGTCAACCTAGACCCGGAGATCCGTCGGGACCAGCACGATCGTCGTGGTCTGACCATCCGGCGCGAGGTGGGTCCGTTCCCGGACTAGGGTTGTGAGGTTCTCGACCATGACACGCGGGTCGGTTCCTGTAGGGCTTCACAGTGGATCCCGGCGATGCAAGCGTGGTTCGAAGGAGAAACCGGCATGAGTGTTGGTGTAGTCAAGTGGTTCAACGCCGAAAAGGGATTCGGGTTCATCACCCCTGATGGGGGTGGCGACGACCTCTTCGTCCATCAGACGGAGATCCAGATGGATGGGTACCGTGATCTGGCCGAAGGGCAGCGTGTCGAGTTCGACACCAAACAGGGTCAGAAGGGACTCCAGGCGAGCAACGTCCGAAAGGTCTGACTCGAACGAGCGACAGACGGGAGAGACAGAGGCCCGATCGGCTGTTTGCCGATCGGGCCTCTGCTATCTGGGCCGGGTCTGTCCACCACCGCGAACGGTGGCTACCAGCCTTGGCAGCCGTACTGATCGGGCGGGTAGGCCTGGATCCGCTCGGCCACCATGATCTGCTGGTCCGGGGTGGCCATGGCACCCTCCGGTGCGAACTGGAGGCCCCCGAAGGCGTCCCAGTTGGCCCGTGAGATGCCGAGGCCACCGCTGAAGGCCGGGCCGTTGGCTTGCCAGTTGCCCCCCTCCTCACACATGGCGACGCGCTCCCATTGGGCCTGTTGTGCGGGTGTCACGGTGTCCACCGGTCCGGAGGCAGTAGGTGGCGTCGGCGTCGGTGCTACTGCCTGAACCGGTGCCGGCGCGACCGCCGGAGGTACCGGCCCGGTCACGGCGGTCGACCTGACGGACGAGACCGACAGCGCGCCGGGATCGAGCAACAGGCCGGTGGAACCGGCTGGCAACGGCGTTCTCAGCCGTTCGGCCAAGAGGACGGCGGTGAACGGCAGTGAATCGGTATGGGCACTCTGTTGGGAGTGACCGGTGGCCACCGGCGCCGCTGGGGCGGTGGTGGCCGGGATGTTGAATGCGATGACAGCGGCCGGGACGGCCGCCACGAGTGCAATGCGGGTCCGCATGGCACCTCCCTTCGTCGGGCGCGAAAAGCGCCTTCCTCTGCTCGGTGTTGGCGGGCTCCGGTCTTTGCATTCGCTCCCCGGACGGCGAGCGGGAAGGCTCTCTCCGTCCTGGCTTTGCGCCGTAGGGTGTGCGACCGGTTCAGTTATGCCCAGGTTTGGGTCGTTGGCTCACCACGCAATTGGTTGTCGGTCGACTGTTCGTCGGTTCGGTGCCGGTGGCTGAGTGCCACGAAGCGCACTCCGGCGGGCAGGCTGACCGGACTGGACGCCAACCCTGACCTGCAATGGCATCCGGTGAATACGGCCGCTGGATGGTCTATGGATATCGACCATGCCCTGTGCTGGTGTAGAAGCATACCGGTTTGCACGCTCCAGCGGGTTCGATACGAGAACATGGCCGTTGACATGGGATTCTACGGCCCACTACCCGACGTACGAAGTCCCGGTGACCGTCTGTCGAGGAGGTGGTTCTGGGTGTCCTTCTTTTCATGATTGTCACCTGATCGTCGTGGAGTGTGGGCCGGGAGCAGATCGTCGAGCGTGCGATGTCCGATCCGAGCCCCACCGAACCGTAGGGATGAGCGGCCGGAACGAACCGGCTCGGATGCATCCCACCCAGACGCCCGCGCCGTAGGCCCATTGGTCGGCGACCGAGGCCAGCACCCACCTCAGGGGGTCGAGGTCGGGGCGCTTCCGCCACCAGTCGACGAGTGGGGGAGTGACCAGTGAGAAGGTGGCCACCAGGCGACCCCGGCGAGTCCGGAGTGCCCAGAACGCCAGGGCCGGAGCAGCGAAAGTGGCCGCTGCACGTCCGGCGCCCACCGCGGTCCACGCCGCTGACTGCAGCGCCCAGCGCACGGCCAACCCGGACGGAACTCCGGTGTGCCGGAGACGCCACGCCATCCGGACCGAGGCAGCCGTGTGCAGGGCGACGGCAGCACCTGGTCGACCGACCACGACGCAGAGGACCACCGCGGTCGGCCATGGCCCGAGCTCGACCGGCGCCAGGCGGTCGCCGTGGCGAACTGCCAGCGGTCCGGCCGACAGACCGTATCGGAACCGGCGGCCGAGCCAGGCTTTCCACGAACCCGGTTCCGCATGGTGCACCAAGGTCGACGGGACGTATCGCACCCGCCATCCGGCATCGACCAGCCGCCAGACGAGGTCGACGTCCTCCCCCACGGAGAGCGTGGCGTCGAACCCGCCTGCCAGGGCGACCCTCCTGGCCACCAGGGCGGTCGTCGGGACGTAGCGCACGACCCGGTCGGGTCCGACCTCCCCCTCCTCGGACCCGAGGTCGAGAGGTGACAGCGACTCGGCGACCCGGGCGAGCACCGACGGCCGACCGGGCACGCTGGGCGGTCTCGGGCGGATCCGTGGCGCGACCGCGGCGATCTCCGGGTCGCCGAACAGCCAGACCAGTTCCTCGAGCCAACCCTCGGTGACGGTGCAGTCGCTGTCCACCATGGCCACCAAGGGCGTCCCCACCGCTCCGAGGGCATCGTTGCGTGCTGCCGCCGGTCCTCCACTCACCGGGCGGGAGACCACTCGCGCCCCATGGCGCCGACAGGCGTCGCCCAGCGCGACCGGGTCCTCCGACCCGTCGTCGACCACCACCACCGGGAGCCGCCGTCCAAGTGAGGCCAGGCAGCGGTCGAGGAGCGGGACCCGGTCCCGAGCCGGGACGACCACGGTCAACGTGTGCTCCGGTCCGCGGCCCTCGGGCACCGAGTCGTCCGGAATGGAGTCTTCCGGCCCGCTGGACGCTTTCCGGTGCGCGCGCAGCGCGCCAGCCGGAGGCCTCGGATGAGCCATCCCGGCCGCCACCAATCGCCCCGCCAGGCCGCGGTCCTCCCCGGTCATCGCCCGGCCCTCGCGGAGACTGCCTACGGCCCTTGCACCGGCAGCCGTCAATGACAGTAGGCGGGGAGGGTGACCACCGAGTAGTACCCGATCGTTCTGGAAGGAGCGTACCGAACGGTCGAGCGCGACTCCGAATCCGTCGGGTAGCGGCGTCACACCGCCAGGCCGCCGTCGACGGGGAGGATCGCGCCGGTCAGACCGCTGGATTCCGGTCCGGCAAGCCAGACCAGCGCGGAGGCCACCTCGGCTGGGGCGAGCAACCGGCGGAGCAGGGCTTGCTCGGCGAAGGAACCGGTATCGGCCAGCCCGTAGAGACGGCCACTTTCGGCGAGCATGGCGGTGTCGGTCGAGCCGGGGCTGACCGCGTTGGCGGTGACCCCGGTCCCGGCCAGGTCGGCGGCCAGCCCCCGGATCAGTCCCGTCACGCCTGCCTTGGCCGCCCCGTAGGCGGCGAGCCCGGGCAGGCCCCGGGTGGCAGCAGCCGAGGCCACGGCGACGAACCGACCCCGCCGTGGCTCCGACCGGCGAAGCAGAGCGGGGATTCCCACCTGTGCCGCGATGATGGGGCCCTTGAGATCGACATCGACGACGGCCGCGATCTCGTCGTCGGCCATCTCCCACAGCGGTACCCCGCCTGCGATGACCCCGGCCACGGCAACCATGGCGTCGAGCCCTCCGAATCGTTCCTCGGCCAGAGCCACGGCGGCAGCGAGCTCCGCCGGATCGGTGGTGTCGACGGTCCGGGCCACCACCGTCTCCCGCCGGGCATCCGCCGAGGGCGCGGGCGCGAGCCGCGCCGCGGACTCGGCCACCGATCGCAGCTCGACGTGGGTCCCCAGGGCGTAGCGCAACCTCGGATCGTCACTGGCGCGATCCGTCGCCACCACCGCCCAACCGGCGGCGGCCAGCCCGTGCACGGTTGCCGCTCCGATCCCGCGTGCGGCGCCGGTGACCACTGCTACCGGTTGCATCGAGTTCCCTCCCTCGGGGTCCGGACGGAGCCGAGATGGTCCGTCCCGGCTGCTGTGCCAGCTGGATCCTCTGCTGCCGTGCCTGTGGCAGGCACGCTCACCTCGCACCGGAGCATTCGGGTCACCGAGGCGAGCTCGGCTCCGGCCGCGCACAACAGCTCCGTCCCCTCTTCGGCCGAGGCACCGGCTGGATCGCCGAGCACTCCGTTGGCGCTCACGCTGCGGACGCCGTGGCGACGCAGCTGGTCGAGGAGCTCCGCGCCCGACCGGCGGTCACCGGGCTCGGCCCGCCCGAGATCCACCCGATCCGGGGCGACGGCCAGCATCAGGGAGGTCTCGGTCCGACCGGCGTGGAGGTCGCCCTTCCACGACGGCATCCACCACCGGACCGGCCGCCGCTCCTCGTCCAGTCGGCGCACCGCGCGCCTGAGAGGGTCGACGTTCCCCCCGTGGGTCGAGACCAGGACGACCGCGGTGAAGTCGACGGTGGCGGACCGGCACAGCTCGACGAGGACCAGCTCGGTTGCGTCCTGGCCGATGGACAGTGTCCCCGCGAAACCCTGGTGCTCACCGCTTGCGCCGTAGCTGAGCGGTGGAGCGATGACCGTGCCCGGGTCGGACCAGGCGGCCATTTCGGCGACGGCCACCGCGATATCGGTGTCAGTGGTCACCGGCAGGTGGGGTCCGTGCTGTTCGGTTGCGCCGACCGGAACCAGCAGGACGTCCTGCCGGCCAGCTGCCGAAGCCAACGAGGTCCAAGCCGAATCGGCGAAGCGGTTCACGACATCGCCGGTTCGGGTCCGGGGTGGCCGTGTCGCCGGAGGAACTCGAGCAGGTGGTCGGCCGCCTCGTCGGGTCCGACCGGTCCGATGAGGGTCGGCGGATCGTGTGCTTCGAGGGCACCGGTCAAGGCCAGCATCCGGAGCCGTGGATCAGGAGAGGCAGGTGCGTCCATCACCCGGGTCGGGGGTGTGTAGGGGCGGATCGCGCCGAATCGCAGGTCCCCCTGGTCGCCGATGCCGAAGGTGCTTCCCGCTCCGACTGCCGCCGTCGGAATCACCCGTGACTCGGCGGCCAAGACGGCAGGGAGGGGAGCGCGTCGCAGCCGAACGTTCGCTGCCTCTACCGAGCACACCGCCGGGAGCGGAACCCGGAGCAGTTCGCGCCAACCGCCGCCGAGCCGCCGCTCTGCCTCCAGCGAACCGTCTCCGGCCGGTCCGAGGGTGATCAGTCCGAGCGCCTGGGAGGCGCCGAGCTCGTGAGCGAGGAAAGCGGGTAGTGCTCCGGTGCCGCGATCCGCCGAGTGGGCACCGCACACCACCACGGCGACTGGCGCCACCTTGGACAGCGCTGAGTGGAGACCACGGGCGAGGGCGCGCTCGTCGCCCGCGAGGACGGTGACCCGGTCGTCCTCCCCGCACGGTATCCGCAGCGCTTCGGCACCGAGTGCGATCGCCGACCTGAGGACGGGATCGATCGAAGGTGGACCGCAGGCCACCGCGAGGACGCGGCCGGACAGGGCTTCGGCCAGGCGCAGCGCATGCTCCAGCGCAGCCGAATCTGCCGGCGGCAGCCCGATGCCGAACGGGCTCGAGTTGACGGTTCCCGAGAGCGGATCGACCACGGTGGTGAGGTCGCAGATCCGGAGGCACGCCACCACCAGCGGCCCGTCCTCCGAGAGCCCGTCCTCGGGTGGCCGCTGCCCGGTCATCCGTGATGGAAGACGACGCCGTGGCCGCCGTCGGGATAGGTCCAGTGGATGGCTCCGTCTGTATTGCACACCAGGTAGCAGGTTCCGCATTCGAAGCACTCCTCGTAGTTGAAGAGGATGCCCCCGTCCGAGGTGGGGGCGAACAGGTTGGCCGGGCAGGCCGTCACGCACTCCCTGGTCGTGCACGACCGGCAGGTGTCGGAATCGACGGTGATGTGGGGGCGCTCGCCCACCCGGAAGTCGACGGTCGCCATCCGCTCCTCGAAGGAGATGCCACGCCACCTGCTCGTGCCTACGCCACCTGGGGGACCGCCCGCCGGCCGAGGATCGTCCATGTCCATGTCCAGGTCTGGACCGCGGTCCGCGTCCGGACCCTTTTCCCTGTCCGAGTTCATCCGAAGACCCGCAGGCTCCGGACGGCGTCTCTGGCCAGCTGGTGCACCTTGACCCCGTGGCGCCTCGCTGCACGCCGGGCGGTGGCCAGGGCACCGACCTTGGGGGCGGGGTTGGTCACGGTGAACATCCCTTCGACGAGGTCGCAGACCACGCCCGGATAGCGGCGTTGCACCCGGTCGGACAGGACGAGTCCCGGCGCCTTGCGTAGCCGCTTGTGGTCGGCCAGGACGAATTGCGACTCCAGATCCGACCGGTAGGAACCGAGGGAGCCTGCGGTGACGTCACCCCGGGTGAGGGCGGCATCGACTGCCCTGCCGGCCGCGAGTCCGGATCCGATGGCGAAGTTGACACCCTCGAGCCAGATGCCGGCGGCGAGGGTCATCGCGGCGGCATCGCCGGCCACCAGCAGGCCGTCGTAGAC
>DAHUZT010000120.1 GCA_027315005.1 Acidimicrobiaceae bacterium
GCGCTGTTCGGCTGGGAGGCATCGGGGACGGTGTCCGGGGACGTGCCGAAATGACCCGCTCCGATCCGGAGCATCCGCCCATGACCGAGGCGGACCTCGATGCCGTGGTCGTGACCTATGCCAACCGGGCCGATGTCGGCCGGTGCGTGACGTCCCTTGCGGCCGTGGCCGGGATGGGCACGGTGGTGGTGGTCGACCACGGCGACGACGGTTCCGATCGGGTGGCGTCGGAGCTCGGCGCGGTCGTGGTTCGGGACCCGGCCAATCCGGGGTTCGGCGCCGGGCACAACCGGGGGATGACCCACACCCGGGCCCGGTACGTGCTCGCGATGAACCCCGATGCCGTCGTGGTTCCGGGCGCGATCGAGGCCGGCGTGGACCTGCTCGATGCCCGAGCCGACGTGGCCGCCTGCCAGGGGGTGATCGTCGACGAGGCGACCGGGCTGCCCGAGCGCAGTCAGGGTGTGCTGCTTTCGCCGTGGCACCTGTGGGGACGGGCCCTGCACCTGAGAGGTCTGCTCCGGTTGCCGGCCGTGCGATCACTGGCCCGGCGCCTGCCCACCGTCGCCGACCACGTCGAACGGGTGCCCGACGGGGCTGCAGTCACCTCGGCCCTCGGGGCGACCGCCCTGCTCATCCGCCGCCGGGCGTTCGAGGAGGTCGGAGGCTTCGACGAGCGGTTCTTCCTCTATGGCGAGGACATGGACCTCTCCAAGCGGTTTTCCGAGGCCGGATGGCGGCTGATCGCCCTGCCCGACCCATGGGCGATCCACCGCGCCGGTGGCTCGAGCCGGTCGTCCTGGCAGCGGGAGGTCGAGTGGTGGCGGGGCACGATGACCTTCGCCGCCAAGTGGTACTCGGAGCCCGCATGGATCGCCGCCCGGGGTGCGGCCGTACTGCGGGCGGTCACCCTCGCCTTCCGCCGCCCGTCCCAGGGGCTGCGGGCGTGGCGTTCGGTGGTCACGGCACCGGGGCGGATTCGGACGTCGGTCGGGCCGGATCAGGCGGGGTCGTGACGCCGTCACTACAGTGACCCGTCCATGGGGAGGCTGGGACTTCGGGCGCAGGTCGCGGTGAACCAGGTCGTCCAGCGACTCGGCCGCGTCCCGACGGCAGAGCTGAGCGCGATCGCTCCTCCGAGTGCGCCCGGTGACCGCGAGCTCCTCGAGCTGGCCCTGCGGACGGCCGCCGCCACGATGGACGGGGACTCGGGCGGCCGGCTGCCGGGCAGCCGACTCTCCGACCGCCCGCTCAGCGAGGACCAGCGAAGATGGGCCGAACTGTGGCCCGGTGAGCACTACCGTCTGCTGCCCGCTCTCGCGACCGAGCTCGGGGCGAGGTCGGTGGTCGAGGTCGGGACCTTCACCGGCATGGGCTCGATCGCACTGCGCGAGGCGGGTACTGCCGTGATCACCTACGACGTCGTGCCCTGGCGCCGGATCACCGGCTCGGTGCTGGAGGAGAGCGACTTCGGCCCGGGTCGACTCGAGCAGCGCATCGGCGATCTCGGGGAGCCCAGCTACTTCGCCTCGCAGGTCGGCGCGCTCCGGTCCGCCCAGCTGATCTTCATCGACGGGCCGAAGGACCGGAGGTTCGAGCCGAGAGTCTGGTCGCTGCTCGCCGGTGCACTGGCCGGCAGCGGGGTCACCGTTCTCTTCGACGACATCCGGGTGGCCAACATGATCTCGTTCTGGCACGGGCTGAGTGCCCCCAAGCTCGACATCACCTCGCTCGGGCACTGGTCGGGCACGGGACTGGTCCGGCTGTGAGTGTTGAGGGGCATTACAGGGACGCTGAGCTCATCACCTCGGGCTTCTCCGGTGACCAGGTCTGCGGGACGTGACATGTACGAACTGAACATCGAGCGGATCCTTGCGAGTATCGGGCCCGACGAACGGGTGCTCGATGTCGGAGGATGGGCACAGCCGTTCAACCGCGCCGACGCAGTGATCGATCTCTTCCCGTACGAGACGCGTGCCGTCTACGGCAGCATCGGCGATGGACCGGAGCGGTTCGACGCGTCGACCTGGTACGTGCACGACATCAACACCAGCGGGCCGTTTCCCTTCCCCGACGATGCATTCGACTTCGTCATCTGTTCGCACACCCTGGAGGACATCCGCGACCCGATCGGGGTCGCCAAGGAGCTGTCGAGGGTGGGCCGGCGGGGCTACATCGAGACCCCCTCACGTCGGATCGAGTCGATCATGGGGGTGGAGGAACGGAATTTCGCCGGGTGGTCCCATCATCGCTGGCTGGTCGAGCGCCGGGGCGACCAGTTGGTGTTCCGGTTCAAGAGCCATCTGCTGCACAGCTCGCGTCGCTTCCACCTCCCCCATCGCCACCTGCGGACCCTCCGCGAAGAGGAGAAGATGACGGCGCTCTTCTGGGTGGACTCCATCGACGCGTTCGAAGCACTCAGCATCGATCGGGACGTACTCGCCGGAGAGCTACAGACCTTCGTCGATCGTTTCGATCCACCGACGCGGTGGGAGCTGCTCGTCGATCTCCTGCGTGACCCGGTGCGTGCCTGGCGCGCGCGTACCGGTCGGTCGCTGCCCACGTCGGAGTTGCCCGAGGTCGAGCTGCGCTGAACGGCCGGTCCAAGGCCGGTCGATCGGTTGACGTTTCGGTGCGGCCGGGTATCGGACAGTCGGTGCTCGCGCTGGTTTCGCCGGTCAACCGTCCGTCCGGCCATGGGTAGTCCGGCTATGGGTTGTCCGGTACATGAGGAGGAAGACCCATACCGCGAGGAGGAGCTCCGAGGCCAGGTTGGCGTAGGCCGCCCCCGAGGCGCGGAACAGCGGGATGAGGATCAGGTTGAGACCGACGTTGAAGGCCAGGCCCACGGCGACCGCCAAGGTGAAGGCCCAACCGGTGAGCACTGCGGAGATCGGGGAGCAGGCGGAGATCACCGCACCGGGTACGGCCGAGACGAGGAGGACGACCAGCACCGGGCCCGTGGAGCGGAAGGACGGGCCGAAGAGTCCGCCCATGACCTGGGGGGCGAAGAGGGCGACCCCGAAAGCGGGGACCCCGGCGGCCACGATGGCGAGCCCGATCAGATGGGTCGTTCGTCGCCACCGATCGGCGCGGGCCAGCGGGCTGATCTGGGCGATGGAGAGCGCTCCTAGGGCGGCAGGCACCAGCAGCACCGCGTCGAGCACCTTGTCGGCGGCGGCGTAGTGACCTGCCAACGTCGCCCCTTGCAGCTGTCCGAGCAGCCAGGTGTCGACCCGAGCGTAGACGACGGCCGCGGTCAGGGCGAAAGCCAGTTTGGCCGTCCTCCTGACCCGAAACCGACGAAGATCGACCGGTGACTTGACCGACCCGAGCCGGCGCCGGACGATGAGTGTGATCACGACTGCCGAGAGGACATCGGCGATGGAGTAGACGGCGACCGCGGCCAAGAGACCGCCACCGTGGTGCAGCCACCACCAGCCCACGACCAGTACCGCGAGACGCGACAGAAATTCATTGCTGCCATCGACCTGTGCCCGTCCGACGGCGGTGAGCGCCGCCGTCTCCGAGCTGTAGATGGCTGTGGCATAGATCGAACCCGCATAGACCAGAGGGACGAGCAACGAGCTGTCCGTCGATGCCAGGTCGTAGAGAGTCGCGATCATGAGAAAGGCGCCGGTGCTCATCACGAGCCTCCGCCTGATCACCGCCGACAGTGCCCGGCGATCGATCACCCCCCCGGTGGCGGTGACATGAGCGAGCGCGGTCTGCAGGCCCAGGTCACCGAGCACGCCACCCATCGAACCGACCGCAAGCAGAATTGCGAGGTTCCCGAAGTCGTTGGGCGAGAGGATCCTGGCCGCCGTTATCAGCCACAACGCGGACAGCAGCCCTGCCCCACCGCGCCCTGTGGCCAGCGCAGAGAGCTGGGACAGCAGATGGTGGAGACCTGCCCGCCCCACCTGCGCAGCCACCGGATCTGGCGCAGGAGGTCCTTCCGTCACGACAACAGTTCCCGAGAGGACGCGGAGGTCGTGTGCGCTCGAAGGCGCGCGGACTCGACGCGCCGAGTCCTCGGGGCGGCGCTCCGACGAGTGCAACCGCTCATGGATTCAACGGTGCTTTTCGACGACCGGTCGCCATTGCCGTAGCTGAGCTGCCAATCCCGGCGTCCGACCCTTGATTCGTTCCTTGGTCCACTTCCATATGCCCCGTGCCGCCGTCGACCGCCACGGGAGCCGGGCGGCGAGGACACCCTTCCGGGATGTTCCCAGGGCCAGACGGAGCAGGCCGAGGTCTTCGTAGTCGTCAGCCAGATCGCAGAACAACGCGGCCCGCATCTCCACGTCCATCGAGCGGATCGGAGCCATCTGCTCCGCCTCACCGCACTCGATCAGTACCTGGTGAAGCCGGTGGTCGTAGGTGTGGCCGTCTGCCACCAGGGCGCGGCCACATTCACCGGAACACCCGCCGGCCACCACCTGTTCGACCCGATCCGCAACCGAAGCCGCACTGCCACTGAAGTCACCGATGAAGTAGTCGCGACCCTCGACGGCGATGTCCCCCACTCCGTTACCGACCTCGGGCATCACCACCGCGGCGCCGCAGGCCAGTGCCTCGAAGAAACGCATGTTCAGGTCCCCTCGCACCACGGGGTTCACGACCACCTGGCTGGCTGCGTAGATCTGCGCCATCTCGCCCACGTTCCAGTGACGGCCCCAGTCGTTGGTCGTCAACCTTTTCGACACCTCCTCCATGATCGCCCGCCTTGGTGTCGATGGCCACAAGTTGCCGACGAAGCTGGCCTGGTACAGCGCTTGCCGGGGGATCGAGAGGAACGACGACGGCGCGGCCAGAGGCAGCCAGTGGACTTGGGGATGGATCCGGTCGAATGCATCGACGAAATCGCGCTGAGCGATGAACACGACGTCGAACAGCGCCGCTTGGCGGAGCGACTGCGCGAGGTGGAGGTGGACGTCGATGAGATAGCCGGCGGTGAGACATGGAGCCTGGTGGGTGTCGATGGGCAGTGTGGTCACCCCCGACTCGATCCACAGATAGAGCGGCGAATCCGTCCCGGCAAGGCGGAGGTGGGAGCGATGGGCCGACCGGAGGACCGTCCCCAGCTCCAGGCGCTCAGCCGCTTCACCGAAGTGGCTTCCGGTGGTCCCCTCGTGGTGGCCGTAGTGGATCAGCGGTAGAGCGCCGTTCCGCAACGATTGTCGGGCTCCACCCGCCACCTCGCTCATCGACAGACCCTAACGCCGACGACCCGCAATGGGTCAGTTGCCGGTCACCCCGGGCGAGGCGACACACCGGACACGATGCCCGAGTCGACCGAGACCGAGGATCTCCTTTGCGCACCACCAATCCCAGCCACCCTCGGAACCCGCGTAGTACACGGCCGAGTCCCACTGAGAGCGGCGCACCAACCGGGCAGCTGATTCGGTGTGGGCCGAACCACCGAGCTCGTGGACCCCCGGGGGCGCGGGTGCCACCACGGCCTCGGCTTCGGCGAAGGTGCGGGCAACGCGGCGGCAGAGATCGGTGTCCTCCAGGTAGAGGAAGTACCGGGGATCGAAGCCGCCAACTTTGCGGAAACGGTCGGTGTCGATGGAGAACACCGCACCGCTCACCCAGTGGTCGCACATGGGGTAAGAGCCCGGAGGAGTGGCCACGCTCCATCGCCGTTGCTCTCCCCACGACCCGAGTACGGCGCTCAACAACCTTCGCCTCCGGCTGCCCGTCGGAGCCAGGCTGATCAGGTCGAAGGTTCCCGCCAGCAGGGTCACCGGGCTCGGATAGGGCAGCACGGAGCTCATCGGTCCACCTTCATGGTCGACCAGTTGCACGGTGATGACCTCGTCGACACTTCCCGATGCCAGTGCCGTCCAGTGCTCGGGTCCGAGCGCGACGTCGGGGTTGCAGACGATGATTCGCCGGGTCTCCACCTGTTCGACGGCCAGGTTGACGGCACGGCCGAACCCGATATTGGCTCCAGGGTGGAGGTGTTCGACAGAAGGGTGAACACACGCCGCCTCGTCGAGCTGATCGTCGTTGTGAACGACGATCACCTGAGCTTCGCACGGGATCCACCCCAGGGGCAGCGATCCCATCCCGTATGCGACGAAGACCACCGTGGTGTCGACGGGAGACTCCATCACCAGGTGGAGTCCTCGAGCCCTTCGTACTCGGCCTCGATGGATGGCTGCTGTTGCAGCTCCCACAGGCGGGCCTGGGCACAAAGGTGGGAGAAGGGCCAGTAGAGCGACTCGTAGACGCCCACCACTCCGTCGCGCCAGCCCTGGCGGAGGACGAGACGGAAGCCGACCTCCCGGATCAGCGTCCGGTACAGCTGCCAGGCGGTGACCGGTGGAGCGCCGGCGTCGTGCTGTGCCTGTGCCTGCACTTCGACGTAGTTGGCCGACTTGGCCAGGTTGTCGATCACCGACCGGTGCGACAAGTGGGCGAGCGGTGCCCGAAGCTGTCCGAGGCGCGGATCGTCGATGGTGAACTGGGGGCGCTCGTGGAGCGCTCCACGGTAGCGAGCGATACCCTTTCGCCAGAGCCTGATCGGTTGCTCTTGCCAGGCGCCATGGCGCATCAGATGCCCGTGGAAGTAGTTGGCCATCTGCACTCGGAGCCCGTCGAGCGGACCCTCGATGGTGCGACGGATCTCACCGGCCAGAGCATGGCTTACCCGCTCGTCGGCATCGAGCAGGAAGACCCAGTCGCTGCCGGCGAGGTCGATCCCGGCATTGGCCAGATCGGAGAAGCTGTCGAAGGCGACCAGGACCACCCTGGCGCCTGCAGCCTCGAGGATCCCGACCGAACGGTCGTCGGTGCGATCGTCGACTGCCGCCACCACCTCGTCGGCGAAGCCGAGGCGGCGAAGGCACCCTGGCAACATCGTCTCCTCGTTGCGGACCTTGAGGACGACGCTGAGGGTGGTCATCAGTTCTTTCCTGACTCACATGATCGTCGTCTGACCATGCCTCGTATCTTCTCATGGACCGTCGCGTCGTACCCGTGCTTCGGAGCAGTACTGCGAATTGGCATGCCAGATCCAATTCCTCCGACCAAGACGCGAGGAGGGAGCCACGTTCTCCGTTGCGGCCGATTGGGTTCCGAGTACCCTCCTTGCAGGTCTTGGCAGGCGACGGGGGGAAGCGCCATGGTGACTCGGACGAAGAAGAGGAAACGGGCTGTCTACCGGGATCCGATCACCGGTCGTCCGTCGGAGTCGGTAGCAACCGCCAAGCGGTCCGTGACGCGTGGAGACGAGGTGGAAGAGACCGCTCCGCGCGGTGCGGTCCTTGCCATGCTTCCCTCGACGGCTGTCTTGGTGAGCTACCTGGTTATCGCCATGATTGCGTTCTGGCCGGTCCTCCCGGGCATCTCTCACCATCTCTTCAGCACTGAGGGTGACTTCACGTTGTCACTTTGGTACTTGGCGTGGATCCCCCATGCGCTGGCCCACGGTCTCAACCCGTTCTTCAGCAATGCAATGTTCGTCCCTACTGGGGTGAACCTGGCGGTGAACACAGAGTTGCCGTTGCTCGGCCTGGTCGCGGCGCCACTTGGCCTGCTGTCCAATCTGGTCGTGGAGGCAAACGTGCT
>DAHUZT010000122.1 GCA_027315005.1 Acidimicrobiaceae bacterium
GTCAAGGCCGACAAAGATCGTGTCAGACTGGGGAAGGCGATGGAACATGGCTGGCTCCTTCTGTATGTGGCACCGCCCAACACGGTGACCCACGTAGGATCAACTCTTGCTGAATGGCGCCAGCCGTTCCATCGTCACTGAAGGGACCCTGCAGAACTCGGCGCCCATCTGGTCGGTCGGGTTCAATCTCACCGCCGGAGTGGGCTTCACCGCCAACTGGACGGTCGGGCCGATCACCTTGAACCTCACCTACCAGGACAACCTGGTCAATGCCACCGCCACCCTGGCCCACGCCGTCGAGGTGGACACCGGAACGTCGAAGTACCCGGTGCCCCCGGCCACGGTCGGAGGTCCCTACTACCTCTCCCTCCAGGCCTCCGGTGGCTCCACCCCCTACACCTGGGCCTACCAGCCGGGATCGCACCCGCCCTCTTGGCTGTCGCTGTCCCCCGGAGGGGTGCTCTCGGGCACCCCGCCCTCCTCGGTGGCCAACACCACGGTGTCGGTCCCCGTGCAGGTGACCGACTCGTCCACCCCCCAGATCACCGCCACGGCGAAGCTCAGCGTGCAGGTCGACGACACCGGCGTGAAGGCGGGAGGGCTCACCTGGAGCGTCCCGACGTACGTGGATACCGGAAGCTCCGATCTCTTTTCGGTGTCGTGCACGAGCGTCAGCTTCTGCATGGCGGTGGACTGGTTGGGGAACGCCCTGTCCTTCGACGGCTCGGGGTGGTCGACCCCGACGGTCATCGATCCCTCGGCCACCTCCGGCAACTTCGGCGTCACGCCCCCTTTCGTCTCCTGTCCGTCCACGACCGCGTGCGTAGCCGTCGACGGGGCCGGCAAGGCCATCGTCTACTCCAACGGAACGTGGGGTGCCCCGGTATCAGTCGACTCCAAGGGTTTCAGCTCCCTGTCGTGTCCCACCACGTCGTTCTGTGCCGCGGTGGACAATGGCGGCAATGCCCTCACGTATTCCAACGGGGCGTGGTCGCCCCCGGTCAGCGTCGACTCCACCCCCAACGGGACATCGGGGGGGGGGGGGTCGATCAGCGCGCTGTCGTGTGCCAGCTCCACATTCTGTGAGGCTGTGACGTCGAGCGGTGGTGCCTACCACTTCGACGGGACGTCCTGGTCCGCCGCGGTGGAAGTGGACCCAGCCGGTTCGCTTGCAACTGCGCTGGACGCCTTGTCCTGCGTCCCTGGAGGATCGACCTGCGTCGCCGGAAACTCCAATGGCCAGCTCTTCATGTTCGACGGAGTGTCCTGGTCGACACCGTTCGATGTGTTCCCGACTCACAGCATCGTATGGTCCCTCTCGTGTCCGACCGCGAGCTTCTGCGTCGCCACCGACCAGGCGGGTGACGAGTCATCGCTGCTGAACGGGACCTGGTCGACCCCGGTGAACCTCAATACCGGGGGTTCAGGGGGGTACGGTGGCAATTTCAGCGAGCCAACCGTGTCGTGCGCCTCCACCCGCTTCTGTGCAGCCACCAATGTGTACGGCAACGCGTCCGAAGGGGTTGGTTGAGGACGGTGGGTTGACTCGGCGTCCCGGGTTCCCGGTTCGTTCTGCCAGCGTCTGTCGGCAGACTTCCGCGCAGCGCGGCGGATGAGATCGGACCGGACCGGACCGGACCGGTCTCCCTACTCCTTCTCGAGTCGGATGGCGTCTGCTGCCCGGGGGCCATGTCCTACGGCCCATGGACATGGGAAGCTACTTTCCGTGAAGGGCTACGACATCATCGGTGACGTCCACGGTCGCGCTGACAAGTTGGAAGTGCTCCTCTGCGTTCTCGGATACGAGGAGCACAATGGTTCGTACCGGTACGCGGGACCCGAAAGGGAACGCCAGGCCGTCTTCGTCGGCGACCTCATCGACCGTGGGGCCTACCAGATCAGGACCTTGGAGCTCGTCCGGGCCATGGTCGAAGCCGGAAGCGGCCGGATCGTGATGGGGAACCACGAGTTCAATGCCATCTCGTTCGCCACCGCCAACCCGGAGATCCCCGGAGAGTTCATGCGCCCGCACACCGACAAGAATCGCAATCAGCACAAGGCCTTCACCGACCAGGTGCAGGTCCGGCCCGGGCTCTATGCAGAGAGCATCGAGTGGTTCAAGTCCCTGCCGCTCTGGCTCGATCTCGACGGTATTCGGATCGTCCACGCCTGTTGGGACCCCGCCGAGGTCGCCGAGGTGAGCCGGTGGGTACCACCCGGGACGGAGATGACCACCGACTTTGTGGTCAGGGCCAACCAGAAGGGCAGCGCCGAGCACCGGGCCGTCGAGGTGCTGCTGAAAGGCCCCGAGCTCAGTCTCAAGAAGTACGGCCAGCCCGGTTTCATGGACGGAGACGGCCACATCCGTCAACGCGCCCGTATCCGCTGGTGGGACTCAGAGGCCCGGACCCTGCGTGACCTGGTGGAGATCCCCGCGGGATCGAGGACTGCGGACGGCGATCCCTATCCCGACCTCCCGGGTGAACCGTGTCCAGATGAAGCCGTCTACCGCTATCGAGACGAGCACCCGGTGTTTTACGGCCACTACTGGCGCAACGGGTCGCCCAGCAAAGGAGACGACTGGACCGACAACACGGTCTGTGTCGACTTCAGCGCCGTCAGGGGTGGGCCCTTGGTGGCCTACCGGTGGAACCGAGGTCAGGGGATATCCTCTGAGCACTTCGTCGCCCACGGAGGGAACGACGCATCGACTCGGTGAGAGCGCCGGCCTTCCGGAGCCTCCCGGGAGGTTCGGTGAGGATCCGCTCAGGCTCGTGATTGGCCCAGATGGGCAAGATGCCGGCGCAGTGAGCCCTTCACCGTGGGCCATTCGGATGCGATCACCGAGAACATGGCGGAATCGCGGAGGAGGCCGTCCTCCCCGGGGGCATGCGATGGGGACCAGCTGCGCAGCACTCCCTCGAACGTTGCCCCGAGTCGCTCGATGGCCCGACGGGAGCGCTCGTTGCGGGCATCGGTCTTGAAGTCGACCCGGACCACGCCGAGCGTCTCGAACGCGTGCTCCATGAGAAGCAGCTTGGACTCGGTGTTGATCCCGGTCCGTTGGGCCGAAGCGGCGAGCCAGGTCCAGCCGATCTCGATGGCGCACAACTCTGTCCCGCCCGGCCAGAAGCGAGGATCCCAATAGGCGGTGCAACCGACGGCGCGCCCGTCTTGCCGGCGCAACTGAGCGAACGGTGTGAACCTGCCGCCCTCTGCCCGCTGAAGGTGGGCGGCCAGGTACTCGTCGATCTCCCGACCGCGGGGAACACCGGTGAATCCGTACGCGCTGCGGTCTTCTTCCGCGGCGCTCGCCAGGTCTTCTGCATGGTTGGCTGACAGCGGTTCGAGGCGTACGAGGGAACCGGTGAGGGCGGGTTCACCCAGGTCAAAGGTCACTCCTCCTCCTCGACCTCCTTCTCGAATTCTTCCGAAGATCCTGTCACGTTCTCGAAGATCGGAATCGACACAGGAGCTCAGGCGCCTGGATGAGCGTTCGCAGCATGCACGGGGTGAGCGTTGTCCACGACTACAGAGATCCCGCTACTGGTGTCGGTGTTCCCATTGGCATCGGCCGCCACGCTCTCGAGTGTGTAGGTGCCATTGCGCACCCGCAGGGAGTTCCATCTGGCGACCCAACCGTATGG
>DAHUZT010000127.1 GCA_027315005.1 Acidimicrobiaceae bacterium
CGGCGGCGGCGGCGTAGAGGTGCACGTGGAGGTCGTGGAGCCCGGGCAGGACCGCGCCGCCAGCCGCGTCGAGCAACCGGTCGTCGCCGCCGACGGGCAGGTCGGGGCCGACCGAGTGAATGCGGCCATCGGTGATCCGAATGTCCGCCCGGTCTCCTCCGAGATCGGCATGGACGACGACGAGATCACCCACCGGCGGCGCCGACCAGTTCCACCGGGGACAGGACTCGTTGGCCGCGCTCTCGAAGTCCCCGGTGCCAGGCCACCCATGAGCCGCCAGAACCGATCTCGACGGCGTGGTCGGCCGGGCAACCCGGACCGGTGCGGACGGCCACGCTGGCGTCGCGCATGGAGACGTCGACCAAAAGACCGCCACCGGCAGCCAGCGAGACCAACCCACCGAAGGCCGCGAAGAGGCCGCTCACCGGATCGGCGAGGGCGTCGGCGCAGAACACCGGGAGGTCGGGGGCTTCCCAGGCGACGAGGCCACCGGCCACGGCGGCGTCGTCTCCGAAGGCGACATGGTTGGCGCGGGGCCCCCGGCGTCCGTAACCGGTGATGCTGATCCACGTCCGGCCCGGCGCCTCGGACAGGAACCGCTGGGGGGAGAGACCCAGCTGCTCCAATGCCCGAGGCCGTGACGACTCGATGACGACGTCCGCGCCGTCGACCAGGCGTCCGAGTTCACGACGACCCTCGCTCGTGGAAAACGAGACCTGCTCGAGGTCGTGTCCCTGATGCAGCCGCCGGTACATGAGGGGGTCGCCCCGCCGCCCGCCGTCTGGTCGGGCTGGGTCCTCCACCTTGCACACCTGGGCGCCCGAGCGTCCGAGGATGTGGGCGCACAACGGGCCCGCCCACAGGGCCGAGAAGTCGAGTACGCGGGGCGGACCCACGGGGACCGAACGACGACCGACCCGCTCGAAGGTGACGGGCGGCCGACCCGGCCCTCGGGCGTCGACGTCGAGCACGGTGATGGCGACGCCCACCCGCTGGGCGCGCGCTTCGAGTTCGGCCACCGGTCCCTCGCCGGCGACTTCTTGGACCGCTGACCACGGGTTGTCACCCTCGGGCCGTTCGAGGATGGCTGGAAGCAGCTCGAGATCGGAGGACCTCGGAAGATTGCAGGCCAGCCAGCCATCGGCGCCCCGGATGAGCCGGCACGAGCCATTGGCCGACCGCCGCCCGCCTCGGGTGAAGCCTCGTTCGGCGGCTCGTTGGGCGACGACCAGCGCGGGGTCGAGCCGGACCGGGTGCCCGAACCGTCCGCTGAGCGTCTCGATCCCGGCGCTCAAGCCGTCGAGGTGGGCGAAGAGCGGAAAGCAGACCGGGGTCGGGACGTGCATGCCGGTGATCCACATGGCGCCAGACCTGGCGAACTCGAGGACCGTGCAGGTGTGGTCGGAACGTCGGGCGACTGCCGCCGGGTCGAGGGTGATGCCACCGGCTGTTGCCACCTCGACGACGGACGTCCCGACCGGATCGGAGCTTGGCCGTGCAAGCTGGCCAAACATGCCCGAACACTACAGTGACGGTATGGGCGGGCATCCCGGTGCCCCGAGCCTGTTCACCCCGGCCGAGGCGCTCGATCTGGTCCGTGACGAGTTCGACCTGGGTTTCTCCGATCCCCGGGCGGCCCGCTCGATCCTGGCTGTCGACGTCACCGAGAGGACGCCGGAGCTCGCGGCACTCGAAGCGCTCTTCAACGGCCTGCCGTGCGTGACGATCGGGGTTGCTCCCGACCCGTCCTGGGTGCCCGGCGGATTCGACGTCCTGCTGTGCCAGGGCTCGACGGTGCCACGGCCCTGGGTCGGGTGTGACGATCTCGAGCGGTCCCTGGTCGACCTCGGCGTCAGCGTCGACCGGTCGCCGTTGGCGTCGGTGGCACTGGTCCAGCTGCTCCGCATGGGGGAGGGGCTCTCGCTCCACGACGCGGTGGTGGCCGAGTCGTTCGTGTACTCGACGCTCCAGGGCGGTCCCGAGTTCCGGACTTGGCTCGAGTCACGCCGTACCCCTCGCCGCGGTCCGAACAGTGCGACCGACCCGGTCTTGGTCACCAGGCATGGGCCTTTCCTCGACATCGAGCTGCACCGCCCCGACGTGCGCAACGCCCTGAACGCGGCGATGCGGGACGCCTTGATCACCGCGCTCCAGCTGGTCCAGGCGGATCCGACCATCGAAACCGCCCGCCTGCGCGGGAGCGGCCCCGACTTCTGTAGCGGAGGCGACCTGAGCGAGTTCGGCTCGGCCACCGATCCCGTGACCGCACACTCGGTGCGGGTGAGCAGGTCGGCCGGGTTGGCACTGGCGCGCTGCGCGGACCGGGTGAGGGTCGAGGTCCATGGCGCGTGCGTAGGGGCCGGCATCGAGATCCCCGCCTTTTCCCGTCGGATCTCTGCGACGCTGGAGGCGACGTTCAGGCTCCCTGAGGTCGGCTTCGGTCTGATCCCGGGCGCCGGTGGCACGGCGAGCCTTCCCCGGCGGATCGGCCGTCAGCGCACGGCGTTCGCCGCACTCAGTGGTTCGGTCGTCCCCGCCGACACCGCTTGGCAATGGGGGCTCGTCGACGAGCTCCGGTCTTGATTGGGTTCTCGTCGCTGGCCGCCCGCCCACTCCTGGAGCGGAGGTCCCGCGCCTCGTCGTCGCTGCGCGACCGGCCCGGCGCGTTGGCGCCGCGGACCGGTTGGCTCGACCAAAGCTCGTCGGTATGCTGATCGGAGGCCGAACGATCGATCGGAGGTGGCACCCTGGCATCGATCGAGACGACCCCGGGCGTCACTGAGGAAGCGACCGAGCTCTGGGTCAAGTCCTACCAGGGCGAGGTCCTCGGCGAGGCGTACTTCGGGCGCATGGCGGCCTACAGCAAGGACCCGGAACAACGGGCCAACCTCGAGGTGCTCACTTCGCTGGAGCGCTGCACCAAAGAGCTCCTCGCCCCGTGCCTGGAACGTCTGGGGATCTCCACAGTCCCGGACCCGTCCATCCTCGAAGGCGTGGCGAACAGCGGCACGGACTTCGACTACCGGGGGATGCTCGAGATGCTCCCCGCCATCACCACCGAGTACCTCAACTACTACACCCGCCTGCGCCAGTTGGTCGAGCCGGTGGACGCCACGGCGGTCGATCTGTTGATCGCCCACGAGATGGCCCTCGAGCTCTTCGCGCGGCGTGAGCTGGCCGGGGACGTGGAGCACTCGGTGGACCCGATCAGGGCGCTCTCGCACGTGTCGTCGTGAGCGAGTCGTCGGCGCGGCCGTCACCCTGCCTCGGGCGATCCGGCGAGGTCAGAACGTCCGGTTCACCCGAGTAGCTCGGCGATGGTCAGGGTGCCGAGACCGTTGCGTCGGATTTCCTCGGCGATGGCCGGCAAGGCCTCCTCCACGGCGGCGACGCTGCGCATTCCGCAGTGCAGGTCGTACAGCCGAGCGTCGATCGAGCGCAGCGTCCGCGAGGTCGACGAGGGCTTCTGTGCTTGCCTGCCCCTCATCGGCGCGAGCCGATTCCTGTGGATGCGCGCCAACGGCCTCGAGCCGGCCTCGTGGTATGTGGACTTCGTTAGGGAGCATCGACCGTGAGACCGCCCGCCCAGAACCCTCCAGAGGTCCTCGCCATCGTGCGCGGGCCGGCATCGATGCCGAGGCGGTCCGAGTGCGACGGGTCCGGACCGGCAACCTCGTTCTTCGGGTCGACCCCCCGCCCAGGTGGGGCCCCGGAGCGCGGTCCACAGTCCCGAGGCGGCGCCGACAGCCGCGCTGGTCGACCTCGACCGGGCCCGCCGGCCCTCGACCGCGGGCTCCTGTTCGAGGTCGGCGCCCGGTTGGGTTCGATCGCCAGCTCGGCTCCCGCCGCGTACGACCCGCCGCGACTCGCCGTCGGTGGGTTCCATCGGAACCATCCGTTCCGTTCTCCGATGGAAGGGGGTCGATGGTCGCGTGCATCGACCTCGAAGTGGCATCGGGAGGTCGGACCACCGACGACCTGAGCACCTTTGGCACGAGGCTGATGTTCAGGTTGGAACGATCGGGCAGATGGTGGGAGCCGTTCTTCGAGGCCTACGGCATCGAGCGCTCGTTCGAAGTGTTCCGCGCCACCAATGCCTTTTCCCTTCTGGGCCGTCCTCGGCGCCACCCGACATCTATCGGGCGCTGCTCGGGGCTGGTGCCGAACGGTTTGGCGTGCACCGGTCGGCCCGACCCGCAGGCGACGGCGACACCACTAGATTCCGCTAATGACCGACATCGACGAGCACGGGCGCCCGGAGCCCCCGGTGGACGGGGACGAGGCGGCCACGCTGCTTGGGTTCCTCGACTACCAGCGGGCGACGCTGGCCTGGAAGGGTGCCGGGCTCGACGCCTCCGCGCTCGCCACCAAGATCGCCGCCTCCGAGATGACCATCGGCGGGATGCTGAAGCACATGGCCAGGGTGGAGGATTCGTGGTGTTCGCGGGTCCTCCACGACCGGACGGCGGCCGGTCCGTGGGGCACGGTCGACGAAGCGGCCGATCGCGACTGGGACTGGACCTCCGCTGCCTCGGACTCGCCCGAGGAGCTCCGTTCGCTCTGGCAAGAGTCGGTGGCGCGTTCCCGCACCCTGGTCGACGAGGCCCTGGCGAGAGGCGACCTCGGGCAGCCGGCCCGCCGCCGCTGGCCCGACGGTCGGTCACCCAGCTTGCGCTGGATCCTCTGCCACTTGATCGAGGAGTACGCCAGGCATAACGGCCACGCCGACCTGATCCGGGAGGCGATCGACGGCGAGACCGGTGAGTAGCGGGGCGCTTGGGTCGATCTGATCAGGAGGGCCCGCGTCGGTAGCCCTCGGAGAGGCCCCGCACCGCCGTCGCGAGAAGATCGAGACCGAGCTCGAGCTCCTCGTCGTCGATGAGCAGCGACGGGAGCAGCTTTACCGTCCGATCACCCGCTCCGCATGCTTCGACGATGAGCCCAGAACGGAAGGCAGCGGCGACGACAGCGGTGGCGGCTCGCCCGTCTTCGAAGGTCAGCCCCCAGAGGAACCCGCGCCCCGAGACCGAGAACGGGAGGACGTCCTCTTCTGCGGCGAGGCACCCGAGCAGGTCACCGACGTGCTCGCCTCGCCGGCACGTCAAAGACTCGAGTTCGACGTTCCCCCAGTAGCGCTCGAGGAGCGCCGTCGCGGTGACGAACGCGAGGTTGTTGCCGCGGAACGTTCCGGTGAACTCCCCTGGGGCCCACCGGTCCAGGTCCCGTCGGATGAGATTGACGGCCAGGGGGAGCCCGAGCCCGCTCAGGGACTTCGACACACAGACGATGTCTGGGTCGAGCCCCGAGCTCTCGAAGGAGAAGAAGGGACCGGTCCGACCCACCCCGGCCTGGATCTCGTCCGCGATGAGCACCACGCCGTGCTCGGTGCAGAGGCGCCGGATCTCGGCCAGGTACGCCGCGGCGAAGGGGCGGGCGCCGCCCTCCGCCTGGACCGGCTCGATGATGAGCGCCCCCGGTCGCTTGTCGCCGATCGGGCTTTCGAGGGCGCTCTTCAGCAGTTGGAGATCGCGCTCGTCGGGCCGGGAGCGATAGGGGAGGAATCGACAACCCGAATGGTCCCGGTTGCCCAGTGAGTGTGAAACGGACGCGGCTCGGGCGGTCATCCCGTGGAAGCCGCCCTCGAAGGCCACGACGGCACCTCGTCCGGTAATGCGTTCCGCCAGCTGCAGGGCGGCCTCGACGGCGGTCGCGCCGGTCGGCCCGACGAACTGCACCACCATGTCCAGATCGCGCGGGGACAGGACGCAGCGCTGCAGCGTCCTTAACAGGGCCGCCTTCTCCGGCGTGTGGGTGTCCAGGCTGTGGACCAGCCGACCGGAGCGGAGGTGGTCGACGGCCGCCTCGACCAGGAAGGGCGCATTGTGCCCGTAGGAGAGTGCACCGGCACCCGAGAAGAAGTCGAGGTAGCGCGTACCGTCCTCGCTGAGAAGGCGGGACCCAGTGGCCGAGGCGAAGACCGTCGGCCACCGTCGGCAGTAGTAGCGGACGTTGGACTCCAGCTCTTCGAATACTGAGATGTCGGCTTGATCCGCAGCCACAGCCTCTCCCACCCGTCCTTCCCTCGACTCGGGGACCAGAGCTGATCCGAGGTCGTCTTACCAGCTGACGCACCGGGGTGAGGTACACGGTCCTCTCCGAGGAAGAGGCATTGTCCCACGACCCGGGCGAGAAAGGTCGAAAATGACGAGCTGGTCGCCTTCGGTCGATCGCCGGCGTTGCCGGGGGGCGCGGGGGCGCCAGGGTTGTCGGAGTCTCGGCTCGAGCGCGCGAAGCCCGGAATTCCCCACTGCGTCGCATCGGCATCATCGATTCGGGACCTCTACGATGGCTCGTCCGGAAGGGGGACGAGTGTCCGACGAGGAAGTCAGGGGGTTGAACGAGTTCGGCCGGGACAAGGTCCCCGGCCTGTTCGGCATCGAGATCACCCGGGTTGAGCTGGACGGTACCGAGGGTCGCCTCACGGTCACCGAACCCCTGATCGCCGGCACCGGTTACCTGTTCGCCCCGGTGGTGGTCAGCCTGGCCGACATCCTCTGTGCCTTCGGGATGCGTCACCACATCCCTGCCGGATCGAGCTTCACCACCGTCGAGCTCAAGACGAACTTCCTGTCGAGCGCGCGAGTCGGTGAGGAAGTGGTGGGCCGAGCTCGCCCCGCCCACGTGGGACGGACCACATTGGTTTGGGACGCCGTGGTCACGAACGGAACCACCGGGCGGACGATGGCCCTGTTCCGAAACACCCAACTGGTGATCCACCCGGCTTGAGGGGTCGTTCACGGACTCAACCCCTCGACATCATGGGAGCCGAACACCCGGTCCGACGCACGTGGATCGCCGCCTGGTCGTGGCTCATGATGGGTCTGGCGGGGGGTCGAACAAGGCCAGCTCGGCAGCATCGGGCGCCTGGAAGGTACGCAGCCACGCGTCGAGATCGGCTCGCCGGATCGGGTAGCGGTCCCAGGGCGGCTTTGAGTTCCGGGCCTCGATGCGCCGCCACAGTTCGTCGGTAGGCACGTCGAGGTAGTGCAGTTCGACGCTCGCACCGAGGCGATGAGCCGCAGAGCGCATCTCATCTCGTTCGACCCGCGCCCAGAGCCCAAAGTCGAGGACCACGCTCAGTCCGAGCCGCAGGATCTCTTGGGCGAGGTGCCAGAGTTCCCGTTCGACCCTCTCCCGGGTCGGTGTGTCCCAGGGGGTGGAGCCGAGGGCCCAGAGCCATTCGTCCTTCGTGAGGCGCACGGCGTTCCGGTCCGCGGCGAGCTGGCTTGCGAGCATGGTTTTCCCCGCGCCGGGCAATCCGCAGGTGAGAATCAGTCGGGGCTCGCTCACGGTGGCCTAGTCCAGCAGCTTCGCGAGCCGCGCTGGCGTTTCAGAAGTCAAGCTCAACCTGACCCACTGCCCGCGGGCAGTGGGTCAGGTTGAGTCCGCCGCCCGGTATCGCCGTAGTGCCACACCGGACCAAATCAGCTCCACCACCCCGAAGGGCCACGCGCCAGAGAGAAACCCGTAAAGGCTCGACAGCAGACACCCGAGCATGAAGGCCAGGATGAACCTGCGTCCTCGGCTCTCCAGTGCATACATGGCCATCATGAATGTGAGGGCGCAGACGCCGTAGAGGGTGACGGCGAGACTGGGCACCCTTTCAGTCAAGCAGGCCGGTGATGTCCCACAGGGATCAGACGCGGTCCACCTTGCCCGATCCGCGGCTGAGCCGCCTACCTTTCCTGGGATTCAACCTGACCAACTACCCGCCGCGGTCCGGCGTGGGGGCGCGTACTACGCTGGCGGCGTGACCGGCCTCGAGCCAGGGCCAGCCAGCGAAGCCACCTGGCGTTCCAGGATCTTACGGCTCAACGGCTGACCCGCCGCTTCCACCACTGCGTCGAAGGAAGCGGCGGGCGCAAGACGCGACGTGAGCTGCCAGCTGCGGCACGCGTCGCGCTCGCTCCCGCCTCGGAAGAGGAGAAGAGGAGCGATACCCATGCCGATGCCGCATCGGACCCAGATGCAGTTGATCAGGCGACGCCTCCTGGGCAAGGAGGGCAGCGCAAGGCTTCGAGAGCTGCGGTCCATCCTCGAGGAGTTGCCGGACTACAAGAACGGACCGTACGCGGACATTCGAAAGTGGGTGATGGCCGAGGTGGCCGCCACCCGGGGACGTGCCCGAACGCTGCACCGTGACTCGCTGTCGGTCCGCAAGGAGGGGGCGGCGCAGCTCGCCATCGTCGGACCTCCCAATGTCGGGAAGTCAACGCTTCTCCAGGTGCTCTCCAACGTGCAGATCCGGACCGGGGACTACGCCTTCACCACCATCCGGCCGGTCCCGGCGCTGACCCGGGTCAATGGTGTGCTGGTGCAGTTGGTCGAGGTCCCCGGCCTCATTGCGGGGGCGAACGAGGACCGGGGCGGAGGACGGGGCCTGATCGGCGTGATTCGAACCGCCGACGACGTTGTGCTCTGCCACGACCCGACCTTGGGCCCCGACCCTCTGCTCGGCGTCCTCGCCGAGCTCCAGGGTGCCGGCGTGCCCAGACCGAGGCTGTTGGTCGCGACCAAGTCCGACGAGGCTCGGCCAGAGGCGATCGACGCATTGCGAGCCGCCTGTGGCGACATGACAGTGTTGACGGTGAGCGTGCTCGACGAGGACTCCCTCAGCGTCCTCCGCCAGGCGCTGTGGAACCTGACCGGATTAATCCGGATCTACCTCCGGCGAGGCGATCACGTGGAGGGCGAGCCGAAGGCATTCGAGCCGCCGGTCGTGGTCGTCGACGTGGCCGACGCCATCCACCACGATCTGGCGGCGCGTTGCGCTGGTGCACGGGTCTGGGGTCCCTCGGCACGATTCTTGGGGCAACGGGTCGGGCGGGATCACGTCCTCGTCGACGGGGACGTGGTCGAGATCCTGGGGTGAGGAACCCAGAAGGGCTTCGACGTGGTGGTCGCCAGGGTGGGACGCTCCGGCGGCCAGGGATTTCCGGCCTCGGCTCCGGCTCAGCCCTCGACCGGTGGCACCATTTGTTGGTGTCCACCGGTGCCGAGCCGTCTCCGCGCGACCGCTACCTGACGGTCTTCGGTCGCCGGCCGGTGTTCGAGGCGCTCGCTGATCGGTCACTGCACGTCGAACGGGTCTTTGTCGACCGAGACCTCGATCGCGAAATGCTCCGGCAGCTGGAGGAATCCGCCCGAAGCCGCTCGGTTCCTCTCCGCTTGGTCCCCCGCGAGGTGGTCACCAAGATGAGCCACAACGGGCGCCAGCACCAGGGGATGGCGGCCGACGTGCTGGCGCCCCGCATGACGTCGATGGCGTCGTGGCTGGAGTCGGTTGGAGCCCAACCCGCGACCTGTGTCGTGCTCGACGGGATCACCACACCGGCCAACGTCGGGATGATCATTCGGGCTGCCAGCGCGAGCGGCATAGACGGGATCGTGGTCCCGACGGCCGGCGTCGCCGACATCGGTCCTTTGGTCGTAAAGGCCTCGGCCGGGACCGTGTTCCGCGCCCCGCTCGTGCGGGCGAGAACCGCGCCTGAAGCGGCTGAGCTGCTCTCATGGGCGGGGTTCGAGCTCAACTCGCTCGAAGCGGCCGGGGGAACCTCCTTGTGGGACGCGATCATCGGGCCTCGAACGGCTTTTGTGGTCGGCGGAGAGACCGACGGGGTCTCTGCGGCTGTCGGGAAGCTGGTGACGACCCGCATCACGATCCCGATGGACGTCGAGGTCGCGTCGCTGAACGTCGCGACGGCCACCAGTGTGCTGTGCTTCGAACTCGCCCGACGGCGTTCCCGCGCGACGGGCGAGCGCACCGATTAGCCGGTGCCTGTCTCGGGACCTGTTGGCTTCGAGGCGCGACACCCTCGGTGTTGCCGCCCCGCTGGTCGCACCATCTAGATTCGGCCCGCGACGACCCCTGGCCAGATCTCCCGGCCCCGGGCACAATGAGGCATGCCCGAATTCACCAGCTTCGACGGCACGAGCCTCTACTACGAGGACGAAGGAACGGGGCTGCCGGTCGTGCTCCTGCACGGTCTCAGCTCGAGCACCGAGGGAAACTGGAAAGCCGCCGGGATTTGGGCTGCGCTGGCCCGGGTGGGACGACGGCTGATCGGCATGGACGCCCGCGGGCACGGTCGTTCCGGCAAGCCTCACGAGCCGGCCGCCTACGAGGACGACGCCATGGTGCGAGACGTCGGAGCGCTGCTCGACCACCTCGGGCTGGCCGAGATCGATCTCGTGGGCTATTCGATGGGGGCAGCGACCGCCCTGCGCTTCGCACTCGGTGACCACCGACTCCGCCGCCTGGTGCTCGGAGGGATTGGAGGTGACCCGGCCAAGTGGGGAGCCGAGGACGCCGACCGAAGGTCGATGACTGGTCGCTGGCTGGCCGGACTGGAGGCCGATGACCCCGACGCGCTTGAGGACCCAGTGGCCAGGAGGGCCCGGAAAGTCTTCGAAGCCCGGGACAACGATCTGAAGGCGATCGCCGCGTTGTTGCGCTCGGACCGGCAGCATCTCTCTGCCGACATGGCGCCGGAACGCGTCCGTGTTCCGGCGCTGGTGGTTTGCGGCGACCGCGATGCCTCCCCCCACCAGCTTGCGGCCGCGTTCGCTGACGGGCGCGCGTTGGTCTTGGACGGCGACCACGAGGGAGTGGTGACCAACCCCGAACTGGCGCGAGCCATCGTGTCCTTCTTGAGGGAATGAGCGAGTGACCGGCTCGTGAGCAGTGATCGCCGACCGGTTCGGCTCTACCTCGTTCGTCACGGCCGCGCCGCCGCAGGATGGACCGAAGATGCCGATCCGGACCTCGACGACCTCGGTCGGTCGCAGGCCGCGGCGATGGCGAGTGAACTGGCCGGCCGGGGTCCGCTGCCGGTCCTCTCGAGCCCGCTGCGTCGGGCCAGAAGCACCGCGGCGGCGTTCGAGCAGATCTGGAACGTCGCCGCCGCCGTCGAACCCCGGGTCGGCGAGATCCCGTCTCCGACCGGTCCCGAGGGATCGCTCGATCAGCGGGGTCCGTGGCTTCGGCGAGTGATGCTCGCCCGCTGGGGCGATCCCCACATCGGTTCGGAGCTCGAGGACTGGCGCCGGGGCCTCATCGATGCCTTGGTGGCGCTCGGGGAGGACACCGTGGTCACGACCCATTTCGTGGCGATCAACACCGCGGTTGGGGAGGCAAGCGGTGACGAACGGGTCACCAGCTTTCGTCCCGACAACTGCTCGTGCACCGTGCTCGAGGTCGTCGGTGGGTCGCTTCGACTGATCACTCTGGGCGAGGAGGCCCCGACCGAAGTTCGCTGAGTGCCGAGGTGGCCGACGTCACCGCCGAATCCACCTCGCTTTTGCCCTCCCACGGGCCCTTTCGGGTCCACCTTCCTCGTCCCTTCCCAGGGTCGGATGTGCCCCGAACGACCGGGGCGTCGGCACGGTCACCGCTCTAGAGTCTGGCCGGACGTACGAGGAAGGAGTTCGCGGTGGACGTGGTGGAACGGGACGGTGTGGGGTTGTCCTTCGAGGAGGTGGGATCAGGAGAACCCCCAATGGTGTTCGTCCACGGCTGGACGTGCGAACACAGCGCGCTCGCACCCCAGGTCGAGCATTTCAAACGAACACACCGGACCGTCGCTGTGGATCTGCGCGGGCACGGGGCGAGCGACGCCCCGGAGGGCGACTACTCGATTTCGCTGCTGGCCGACGACGTGGTGTGGGTCGGACGTCAGCTCGCCTTGGGTCCTTCGGTGATCGTTGGCCACAGCATGGGCGCCGTCGTCGCTCTCGATCTGGCCGCCCGACATCCAGAGGCGGTCGCGGCCCTGGTGCTGGTCGACTCGGCCCCGGTCGACCCGCCGCCCGAGACGACCGAGCTCCTCGGTCAGTTCGTCGAGGAGTTGCGCGGCGAGGGCTCCATTGCGGCACGGCGGCGCTTCGTCGAGGGGCTCCTGTTCCTCCCGAGCGACGATGCCGCGCTGAAGGCACGCGTGTGCAACGAAATGCTGGCCGTGCCAGGGCACGTGGCCTACGGGTGCATGAAGGCGCTGACCGAGTGGCCGGGCACGGACCTTCGTACGGTCGGCGTCCCCGTCTTGGCCATCCATGCCGACCGCCCGCTCAACGATCCGGCGAAGCTGAGCGGGCTCTGCCCGACGCTCATCAACGCCCAGACCCCGGGGGTCGGCCATTTCAACCAGTTGCTGGCCCCCGACCTGGTGAACCAGCTCATCGAGGGATTTCTGGTCGAGCGGCTGGACCCCTCCTCCTAGCTCCCGGACGCCGAGGGAATGGCCTCTGCCCTCCGCCTGGGGTGAAATGCCATGGATCTCGCTCTCGGCGCTGCAGCCTTCGCGGCGATCGTGCCCCACGAGCCGTGCGCCTCGAGACACCGCGGCGGCGCCCGAAGGAGTCGCCTTTGCCATCCTTAGAGAAGGCCCCGGTGCT
>DAHUZT010000065.1 GCA_027315005.1 Acidimicrobiaceae bacterium
GGTCGACCCTGGCCGGCATCATGGATGCGTTCTCCATCTCGGTGAGCCTCGGCCTACAGCACGGTGTGCCGCTCGCCACGTACGTGCGGACATACAGCAACATGCGCTTCGAACCGGCGGGGATCACCGACGACCCGGACCTTCGGATCGCCACCAGTCTGATCGACTACATCTTCCGCCGGCTGGCCGTGGACTACCTTCCGTTCGAGGAGCGGTTGGAGCTCGGGGTGCTCTCGACGGCCGAGCGCTTGCAGCCCACGCTTCCCGGCGTGGAGGAGACGGCGACCGCTTCGATCGGTCTGGTCGAACCCGAGGTACCCGGCTCTGGTGGTTCATCGTCGGAGACCACCGGGACGGTGGGCTCGGTGTCCGACGCGCAGGCCGGCGGGACCGTTCCAGCCGACCGTTCTCGGGGCGCCCACGATGCGCCCGATGGGTTGCTGGCGAGGGCCGAGCCACGGGACGCTCCCTACTGCTATCAGTGCGGCAACGCCATGCAGCGTGCCGGGTCGTGCTACGTGTGCGCCAGCTGCGGCACGACAAGCGGGTGTTCGTGAGTCTCCAGCGGGTGCTCGTGCGTCTGAGGTCGGCTCCGGTGAGCCGGACCGGAGGGAGGTCGGATACAGTACCTGCATGAGTACGCAGGTAGATGATCCCAGCAGCGGGCAGGTCGCTTGGGCGTCCGAAACGTTCAAGCTCCTGGCCGACCCGACCAGGCTTCGAATCGTCTGGACGCTGCTCCACGGCGAGCACTCGGTGAACGCCCTGGCCGAGCACGTTGGCGCACAACCGTCGGCGGTCTCGCAGCACCTGGCCAAGCTCCATCTGGCTCGAGTCGTCGAGAAGCGCAGACAGGGGACGTTCTTCTACTACTCGATCCAGAATGAACACCTCGGGCGCCTCGCAACCGAGGCGCTGTTCTGCGCCGACCACGCAGTGGCCGACCTCCCAAGAGGACACGTGCACCGCCCCCGAACGGTGCGCACCGAGGAGAGCGCATGAACCACCGCGGCGAAACCGGCCACGCCCACGGCCACGACAACGACAACGACCACGCCCACGACAACGACCCCGGTCACGGTCATCCGGGCGGTCTGACCGGCAGAGCCCGGGCCCTGTTGGTTCCCCACAGCCACGACTCCCAGACTTCGCTCGACCACGACCTGACCGCGAGCGCCCGGGGGATGCGCGTGCTCTGGGTCTCCTTCCTCGTCCTCGCCGTGACCGCGGGTGTCGAGCTCGGCATCACTGCGCTCTCGGGATCGGTCGCCCTCCTCGGCGACACCACCCACAACTTCGCCGATGCCCTGACCGCCGTCCCTCTGGGGCTCGCATTCTGGATGGGACGCAAGCCGGCCACGAAGCGCTACACCTATGGCTACGGTCGGGCCGAGGACCTGGCCGGGGTCTTCGTCGTGGTGGTGGTGGCCTCCTCGACGGCCTTCGCCGCCTACGCCTCGGTCCACCGGCTCGTTCATCCGGTCGTCATCCACCGGATCGGGCTGGTCGCTGCAGCTGGCCTGGTCGGCTTCGTCGGCAACGAGCTGGTCGCCCTCTATCGGATCCGAGTGGGCCGACGGATCGGCTCGGCCGCGCTGGTCGCCGACGGCCGGCACGCCCGCACCGATGGCCTCACCTCCCTCGCCGTGGTCGCCGGCGCCATCGGGGTGGCGGTCGGGTTCCCCCAGGCCGACGCCCTGATGGGACTCGCGATCACCCTCGCGCTCCTCAACGTGCTTCGCACCACCGCCCGGGACATCTTCCGCCGACTCATGGACGGTGTCGATCCGGCACTCGTCGAACAGGTGGAGCGGGTCCTCGCCGAAGCCGAGGGTGTCGATCGAGTGGAGAGGGTGCGAATACGCTGGGTCGGCCACGAGATCCAGGCTGAGGCCACCATCGTCTCCGACGGTGGGCTCACCCTTTCCCAGTCCCACTCCATCGCCGAACTCGCCCATCACCGACTGCTCCACCAGGTCCCCCGTCTGACCGAGGCCCTGATCCATTCGGACCCCGGCGCCGAGGGCACGGCGACCGGTCACGACCTCACCGCTCACCACTTCGTTCACCCGCACTGAACCTCCGCACAGCGGCTGTCAGGCCGGCAGGCGCCGGGCGGCGAGCCAGGTGAACGGTTGCTCGACCCCTCCGGGCGTCCGGTGCACCTCCCGGCGCTGCTCCACCACCTCGAACCCGTCACCCAGCACCATCGCCAACTCCCGGGAGCTGTACCGGGTCACCGGCAGTCCCGAGCAACGCTCGGGCCCGTCGGTGGCGAAGGTTGCCAAGACGGCCGAACCTTCCGGTCCCACCGCCCTGCGCAGGGTGGCGCGGTAGCGCTCCACGTCCTCTCCGGTGAGGAAGTGGAGGACCGCACGGTCGTGCCAGAGGTCATAGGCCCGTTCCGGCTCCCAGCGCAGCACATCGGCGGTGATCCAGCCCACCTTCGCCTCGGCCCCGATCCGCTGGCGACTCGTGCGCAATGCCGCCTCAGAGAGATCGAGGACCGTGAGGTCCGTGAAGCCGTTCCGGAGCAGGTGGTCGACGAGCACCGAGGCGCCGCCACCCACATCGATGATCGCGGATCCGCTCGTCGCCCCGAGGGCGTCGATGAGCTCCAGGGAAAGGGTGGGCTCCGCCTGATACCAGCTCAACGCGTCAGCGGGACGGGTGCGGTAGACGTCATCCCAGAGCCTCGCGCGGTCGTGCCCTTCGTCGCCGGCCATGCGGTCAAAGCCTACCGGTGGATCGCGGATCCGCTCGGGAGGACCATCGGCACAGAACGACGGTGACGGGTCGCGCTCTGCTGGGCGATACCCATACGGGGTACTGGTAGGATGGCCCCGGTATTCGGGCAGTACCGCCGGTGGCCGTGTCACGGGTGGCGGCGTCAGGAGCAAGAGGGAGCAGGAAGGAGCAGGAGCATGCCGTCCGGATCAACATCAGCAGCATCGAGCTCGCCTCCGGGATATTCCGAGGAGAAGGAGCTGGTCCTGAAGCGCCTCCGGCGAATCGAAGGCCAGGTGCGCGGTATCCAGCGGATGGTGGAGGAGGAGCGGTACTGCATCAACGTCCTCGAACAGGTGGCCGCGGCCACCTCCGCCCTCCAGTCGGTCGCCCTGATGCTCCTCGACGATCACCTCGCCCACTGCGTCTCGGACTCGGTCCGCATGGGAGGTGCTGACTCCGAGGCCAAGCTGGCCGAGGCGTCCACAGCCATCGCCCGACTGGTCCGTTCGTGAGCGGGGCCACACTCGCCAACGCCACGATCCTCCTCGACGTCGGCCGCAGCCTGCGCCAGGGGTTCTTCATGTTCTGGGAGACCCTCTGGCCCCTCGTCCTGGGATTCGGCCTGTCCGGGATCGTCCAAGCGTTCGTCTCCCGGGAGTCGATCCAGAAGAAGATGGGTGACCACGGTCCGGCCTCGATCGCCAGGGCCAGCGGCTACGGCATGGTCTCTTCCTCGTGCTCGTATGCGGCATCGGCCATGTCCAAGTCGCTGTTCACAAAGGGAGCGGACTTCGTGGCTTCGATGGTCTTCATGTTCGCGTCGACCAACCTGGTGATCGAGCTCGGAATCGTGCTCATCGTGCTCATCGGCTGGCAGTTCGCCGTGGCCGAGTTCGTCGGTGGCGCGATCATGATCGTGCTACTCGCCGTGCTCGGGGGCCTGTGGTTCCGTGGACGGGCGATCGCATCGGCGCGTGAGCGCCTGGAAGTCGGAACCTCTCCGGACCACCTGCAGGGACCGGCGGAGTACACCGCACTCCAGAGCGCGCCCTGGTCCGCCAAGCTCCGTACGAGAGGGGGCTGGGCCAACGCCGCCACCTACTCCATGGCCGACCTCACCATGCTGCGTCGGGAGCTGGTGCTCGGCTACACGGTGGCCGGTTTCCTGGCAGTTCTCGTCCCCACCGGTGTGTGGAACGTGGTGTTCCTCCATGGCCACGGGTTCTGGACCAGTCTGGAGAACGTCATCGTCGGCCCGTTCATCGCCATCATCAGCTTCGTCTGCTCGATCGGCAACGTGCCCCTCGCCGCCGCCCTGTGGCGCGGTGGCATCTCCTTCGGAGGGGTGATCTCCTTCATCTTCGCCGACCTAATCGCCTTCCCCCTGCTGCTGATCTACCGGCGGTACTACGGGACCCGGCTGACCCTTCGAATGCTGTTCCTGTTCTGGACGGTGATGGCCACGGCTGGCCTTCTCACCCAGGGGGTCTTCGAGGGGTTGGGAGCAGTTCCCACCACCCGCCCGACGACGGTGGCGCCGGTCCGCTTCGAGTGGAACTACACCACCTACCTCAACATCGTCTTTCTGGCGCTGTTCGCACTCCTCTACTGGACCTATCGCAACCGGGTGCGGCTCGGTGGCGGGGTCGGCCATGCCATCGACCCGGTGTGCGGCATGCAGATCCAGACGGCCAACGCTCCAGCCTCCCTGATTCGCGACGGGCACCGCGTCTACTTCTGCTCGGACCATTGCCGCGACCGCTTCGAAGCGGGCACGGATCCACACAGCGAACCACCCATCGGCGATCGACGTGCGTAGTCCAAGAGGGACCACCGGGAACCGTCGGCCGCGACGGCAACGGTGGATGCCGTGCGCCGTGGAGGACCGACGGCCGGTCCGTCCGACCCGATGGCCGACAGGGGGTGAGGATGCCCGACTCAGAACCGGTCGAGGCGACCTGGATGGGAAGCCGGCTCGATCGAACGCCAACCGGAGGTTGCGATCTCGGCGGTTCCGACCACCGGCGCGTCGAGGGACTGCACCATCCAGTCGCTCTTCGCGAGGTCGTCCCTCGTCCGGGCCGACCTCGCGCCGTGCAGGATCCGCACCCGGTGGTCCACCAGGCGATAGGCGAGGACTTCCTCTTCGACGACTCGGCGCGAACACGAGAGGATCGCTTGTGCCTCCCCTCCGGCCAACAGGGCCGCCAGGTGGGGGGGAAGGAGATCCAAGGGTTGGTCGCTGTTCGCCCCGGTCAACGGGACCGGCGGCCCCTCCGGTGCTCGGAAGTGCCACGTGGTCCGTTCGGGAGAGAGGCCATTCGGAAGGACGTAGCTGGTGCCGCCGGCCACCCAAGGTCCGCAGCGCCGCAACCGACCACCTCCCGCCGGTCCGAGCTGCCGTCGTACCGTCACCAGATTCAGCTGCCGAACGGTTGCCCACCAGCCGGAGAGCTGTTGGTAGTACGTGCCGTCGCGCCTCCGCCGTGTGCGGGACTCATCGACCCACTCCACCAGGTTCGGCTGACTGATCGATCAGGCTGACCGGAGCTGATCGAGGATGGACGGAGGGAGCCGGGCCAAGCCGGTCCGCTCGGTCGGCCGGTACCCGAGCCGTGCCGGCCCGACGGACGAGAGGGACGTTCGCGCCTGGAGGAGCGATGCGGTCCCATGCGGTCGCTGGACGGGTTCGATCATCGACGTCGCCCCCGACGACCGCGCGGACGATGGCGATGGCGGAGACCGAAGAGAGCGACGCAGAGGGCCACGCAGAAACCGGCCACGACGGGTGCGCCTGTTCGCAGCTCGGACCCGAGCCGGGCGATGACCGCTTCGAGGGAAGGCTCCGGTCCCGCTGACGTGCGGACGGTCCGCCCCCTGCGGTCTCCGATGACCCCGATGCCACCGACCAGAATGGCGAGAACACCGATGAGCCAGCCACCGGCACCTCCGAGCCAGAGCAGGGCCAGGCCGCAAGCGGCCACCGCCGCCGACGGATGTCGCGAGATGAATGATGGGATGCCCCCGGCCTGCCCTCCGGGACTGCCCGACCTCGCACCGGTGCGCCGGCCACCATCGACATCGACCCCCACCCACCCCCACTGGGATTCACCAGGGGTTTCCGAACCTCCGCCGACGTTCGCGTGCGCGATCGACGCGTCGTACGAGGCGCGACGCACCGGGTCCACGAGCGTCTGGTACGCGTTCTGCACCTGGAGGAAGAGCGCGGTCGTACCACCTCGGTCGGGATGCACGGCACCGATCAGCCGCCGATACGCGATCTTCAACTCCTCCGAGGTCGCTTGGGGCTCGACTCCGAGGATGTCGTAGGAGGTGCAGTCAGTCACGCGGCCACAGTGGCACCTGGGTGTGACAGCCATGATCGAGCCGTTCTGCCGATGAGGCGGGTCATCGTTCCCTCGCCCCGCGGCGATCCTGGTCGTGCCGGCGTGGCCCATCGTGCAAGGGGAGGGCTCCGTCCCGCGTCAAGCGGGACCGGCCGCTCGTGGAGAGAGAGGTGGCTCCGACCGGCGGCGGTGGTCGGTAAGGTTCACCGGTGGCCGACGCTCACCCAGGGCGACATCCTGCAGGCACGCCCGACGAGCTCGGCGGCGAAGGTCAGACCCGATGGCTAGCCGACTACGTCTACGGAACCATCTCGACGCTGGTGGCCATCGCCGGGCTGACCTTCGAGACCAATCCCGGCGCGCTGACCACGGCCGGTGTCGTGGTGGTCGGCGCCGTGGCCATCTGGCTCGCCCACACCCTTTCGCGCCTGGTGCTCGTGCATTCGTGGAAACACCTCCACCTCACGGGAGCCGACGTCTGGGTGCAACTGCGCAACTCGTGGTCGATCGTCTCCGCTGCCATTCCGGCCGCCATCGTCTTCGTGTTCGCCGGCGCTCACGTGTGGAAGGTCAGGACCGCATTCGTCATCGCCGAGGTCGTGGGTGTGCTGGCCCTGGCGGTGATCGGAGTGGTCACGGCCGGGAGGGATCGCGAGTCCCTGTTCCGCAGGTTCCTCTACGTTGCCGGATTCGTCTCTGTAGGGGTGGCCATCGTCCTGCTCGAGTCACTGGTCCACCTGCTGTGATGGCTTCCTTTCGTGACGGCTGGTGGCCTGATGTCTGCCGAAGGACACCGGTCCGACCGCCGGGTCACGTTCTCTGGCGATAGAGTCCGGGCAGACGAGGTGCGTCACACGATGGGTCTGCACAATGGACCGGTTCGACCCAGAGGATGCCGGACCGGGAAGCCGTCTGGCGAAGAGGAGGCCGACCGGGTGCCGAGACGAACCGCCCTTCCCCCGGCTGCAGTGACGTCGAACGTTCCCGACCGCGGGTCGGGCGCCGAGCTGACCGACGAGGAGCTCACCCAACTCGCCCTGGCTGCCGATCCGTCGTCGCCACTGGCCGACGACGCGGTGCCGATCGGTGTCTACCTCGGGCAATCGACCGGCCTGCTGCCGCAGTGGTACATGCCGGGCCCCCTGGCGCGGACGACGAGCCGATGGCGTCTCACCGTGGTCACCGTCGTCGTCGTCGCCTTCGTCGCGATCGAGGCCGCCGGTCTGTGCAGCGTCTTCGGCCGGATCGTCATCGGTTGACCCGGCCGGGCCGTCGCCGGGTTCATCGGAGCCGCCGCCGCCTGCCAGGGAGAGGGCCGTCATGGGAGGAATCCCACACTCCGCGGGTGGCTTGTCACAAGGAGTAGCTTTTGGTCGCCGGATGGTCCGGGTCGTTGCCAAGAGACCCGGTGGTGGTCCATGATGACAGGGCAGGACCCGACCGTCGGAGACGGATCATGGGTTGTGGGTCGAGGGGTGACACCCCGAACGGACGAAGGGCATATCGATGATGTGGGTACGGCGACTGATCGTAGGTGCAGGGCTGGTGGCGGCGTCGTTCGTGATGCTCCCGAACATCGCCGGGGCCGCCCCCCAGTGTGTGTCGGGGTCGGTGACAGAGCCCGGCTGCGTGACGGTGCCAGTGGCCAAGGTCACCACCGGTGGCGCCGACGGCGGGGGTGCGGCCGGAGGCGGTGGCCAACCGACGCAGCTGCCCTACACCGGTCCCGATCCGTACCTTGCCAACACCACGACGTCGAGCCTTCCCTTCACCGGTGCCGATGTCGGTGAGCTGGCGGCGATCGGAGCCGGTGCCGTAGTTGCCGGTGTCGTACTGACCCGTCGCCGCCGTCACGCTGCCTGAGGCGCCCACCCGGGGGGCGACGTCACGCCGCCGGTCGGTGACCGATCCACATCAGTAGCTTGCCGGTAGGAGCGGGGCGACCGCCTGGAAGAACAGTGCCACCACCGCCAGCCAGGCCACGGCCCCACCCACGGCCAGGAGCCACCGCGGGGTGCGCCGAGTCCGCCTGAGGCCGTACCAGATCGCGGAGGTGAGCAACGCGACGGCGATTGCCCACCCGATGGCCGTGGGCCAGCTCCGGGGGGCCGAAGACGCCACCGGTCGCAGACCGGCATTCGAGTCGACCGCGGCGCCGTGCGGAGCGAGGGAGCTGGCTTCGAGCACGGCGTGGACGACCAGCCGCTGGCTCGCGCTGTAGAGCGGGGTGCAGGTGGTGAGTGTGAGCTGCTCTCCCGGCTTGGGCGCTACGACCGACACGTCACTCGGACTGACCACCTGGCTGCCGGTCACCCGGTAGTCGAAGAACCCCTGCAGGGTGGTGAAATCGACGGTGTCGCCGGGTACCAGATCGTTGAGGTTGTAGAAGGGGTGCAGGTAGGTGGTGCGGTGGCCGGCGACGGCGACGTTGCCGGCCTCTCCCGGCAGCGGGGTACCCCGGTAGTGCCCGGGTCCGAGCTCGAGTTGCGCCGTTCCCGTTCCCTCGACGACCACCATCGAGAGCCCGATCGCCGGGATGTGGATGGTGCCGATCGGGCTCCCGATCGGTGGAGCCGTCACATCGGAGGCAACCTTCGGCGCACCACCTGGAACGACATGCCGAGGAGTGGGGGAAAGGGGAGGGTCGGAGCCCGATCGCCTGAGGACCGAGTGCAGTTCGGTTCGAAGCACCTGCTGGCTGCGCGCGGTCATCAGGCCGGTGCCCCACAGGAGGTAGGGGATGAACAGCAGGACCAGGATTCCGCTCGTGAGCACCACCCGTCCGATCAGCACCCGGATGGAGGTCAGCGACACCCTGCGATGGTAGTGGCGCCGGACGGTAGATCGCGAGCGCTCCGGCCGATGATGACGGGCATGATCACCGGCGGTCGGTTCTGTCGGTGCTGGAGGCTTGCCGATGGAGGGGAGCCATCGACCGCTTCCGGTACCATCACCGGGTGCATTTCTCGTGTTCTGACGTCTCGACCAAGGTGGCCGCGCCGCCCGTGCTGGCCGCCCCCGTCGGGTGGCCGGATGGCGCCGGACAGTTCGGATGACGTCGTCCGGGGAGGCTGACGCAGAGCCTGGAGGAGATCCGGAGGCTGACGCAGAGCCAGGAGGAGGTCCGGATCGGATCCGGCGGCGTCGACGGTTCAGATTCGCTGCCGTCATCGGGGGTATCGTCGCTCTGATCGCGCTCTGGGGTGCGTTGCTCGCCGTGCGGACTCTCGCCGCCTATCACCATGATCAGCGCGGGCTGGCTGCGCTCGAGGAGGTTCGATCGAACCTGACCGCGGGATCGGTGACTTCCGACCGAGCCATTCACGTACTCGATCGGGCTCGGTACGAGTTCGACAGCGCCGCTACCGCACTTTCGTCCCCACTGTTCACGCCGATCGTCGTGGTCCCGGTGATCGGCAGGCAGTTCCAATCGGTGAGGGCGCTGAGCTCCGCGGCCGCGACCGTATCTTCGGTGGGATCGTCGTTCCTCACCCGGGTGCACGGAGTCCTCGGCGAGCCCCACGGCGCCGGGCCTGAGCGGGTGGCGGCGCTGCGGCAATTGGCGTCGATCTCCGCGGCGGCCCGTGACCGTCTCGCCACGGTTGGGACCGGACCGTCTGAGGCTCTCGTGGCCCCTCTGGCCAGACGGCACAACGAGTTCGTCTCCCAGCTGGACGCGGCTCGTTCCAGGCTCTCCAACGCCGCCGCGGCCTCGGCGGCGGCGGCCCAGATCCTCGAAGGAACTCAGACATACCTCGTCCTCGCGTCCAACAACGCCGAGATGCGCAATGGCTCGGGGACCTACCTCGACGTCGGAGTGGCCACGACGTCCGACGGGACGGTGCACGTCGGGCAGTTCGTTCCCTCAGGTGCTCATACGCTGCCGGTCGGAGCAGTACCGGTCACAGGTGACCTCCAGAGGAACTGGGGATGGCTCCATCCCAGCCTCGACTTGCGCAACCTCGGCTTCACGCCTCAGTTCAACGTGACCGCTCCGTTGGCCGCAAGGATGTGGACAGCACTGACCGGGCAGCAGGTCGACGGAGTCCTCGCCCTCGACACGGTCGCCGTCCAGCAGTTGCTCGAGGCCACCGGGCCCGTCCAGGTCGGTGCACAGTCGATCGATGCCGCAAACGCGGTGCAGTACCTCATGCACGGCCAGTACGCGGGTCTCACCGACGCCGGCGGATCGCAGCAACGCCAGGATGCGCTCGGAACGTTGACCAGCGCGATCCTCCACCAGCTCCAGAGCCAGAGCATCGATCTCCGATCCTTGGCCACCGCCCTGTCGAGCGCGGTGGCGGGCAGACATCTGATGCTCTGGTCGAAGAACCCGGCTCAGGAGGCGGCCTGGGTGACCAGTGGCGTGAGCGGCAGGTTGACTTCCCGGTCGGTCGGGGTGGGCCTCGTGAATCTCGGCGGGAACAAGCTCGATCAGTACGTTCCCGTCCACGTCGACGTGACGACCTCCCCGTCGCGCACGTCAACACAGGTCACCATGACCATCCATGTCGTCAATGACACTCCACCAGGGCAGTCGTCGTTCATCGCCGGGCCCTTCCCCGGAGTCGACGTGGGGTACGGGGGATACAGCGGTCTGGTGACCGCCAACGTTCCCGGATCGGCCAACGACATCACCATGACGGGCTCCGGTCCCGTGGCGGTACTCGGACCGGACGGACCGACTGGGGTGATTGCGGCACCGATCGTCGTCAACGACGGTGCTTCCGCGACAGTGGTGGTTCGTTTTCGGGTGCCGGGGGCTCATGGAGCCATGTCGGTGTTCTCCTCGGCGCGGGTCCCGACGGTGGTGTGGTCCGCGGAGGGCCAGACGTTCAGCGACAGCGCTCCGCGGACCATCCGGTGGTGAAGCCGGTGGAGGCTCTCCGGGTGCTGCGGATTTCGCACAGCGGCGTGGTGACAGCGTGGCGGCAGCGCGAACGCGAGCTCCGTCTGATCGGCTGCGACGTCGTGCTGGTCACCGCCCAGCGGTGGGAGGAGGGTGGAGCGACAGTATCCTGTGAGGTCGGTGGTGACGGCTTCGTGGTCCCGGTCGCGACCCTGGGCCGGCATCCGAACGGTTTCGTCTACGACCCCCGTCCTCTCTGGCGCCTGCTCGGTTCGGGCCACTGGGACCTGATCGATCTGCACGAGGAGCCGTTCGGACTGGCCGTGGCGGAAGTCTTGGCGATCCGGTGGCTGCGCGCACCGCGGGTGCCATTCGTGGTGGCGTCAGCCCAGAACATCCCCAAGCGATATCCGCCTCCATTCCGGTGGTTCGAACGTCTGGCCCTCCGACGGGCGGCCGGCGCATATACCTGCAACATCGAGGCAGGTCGCATCCTGGCATCGAAAGGGTTGACTGGCGGATGGACGCTGCTGCCACTCGGAGTCGACACCGGTCGATTCCGGTGTGGGCAGAGGGACCCACCTGCAGATCGGATCAAGGTGGGGTTCGTCGGCCGCCTGATCCGCCACAAGGGTGTCGACGTGCTGATCCTAGCCGCGGCCCTCGACGAGCGGATCACCGTCCAGATCTTCGGCGACGGTCCCGAGCTCGGAGCACTGACCGCCCTGGTGGCCGAGCTCGGCATCGGTGAACGGGTGACCTTCTGTGGCTTCGTGTCCGAGCAGCGGATCCCCGATGTCTACCGGGACCTCGATGTGCTGGCGGTACCCTCGGTCCCGCAACCGGGTTGGATCGAGCAGTTCGGCCGGGTGGTGGTCGAGGCCCACGCCTCGGGCGTGCCCGTGGTGGCGAGCTCGAGCGGTGCCCTTCCCGAGGTGGTGGTCCCACCCAGCCAACTGGTCCGACCGGGCGAGCCCGGTGACCTGGCCGACGCCCTCACCCGGTACCTCGACGAGCCAGGGTTGTGGGAGCGGGCCCGCGAAGCGGGGCTCGCCGGCGCCGAACGATACTCGTGGCCACGTGTGGCCAGCACCCAGCTGGCGCTCTACCGGCAATCCGTCGCGCGGGCGGCTCCGGTCACACCCGTGGGTGAGAGCTCCGGAAGGAGACGCCGTCATAGATGCGTTCGAGGCCGTCGAGGTGTCCCTCCAGAGTGAACAGACGTCGTTGACGGCGGCGAAGGCGGGCACCGGTATCCGAGCGGAGCCGATGATCGGCGGCAAGGGTCGCCAGGGCCTCGGCGGCGGCTGAGCTGTCGCCCGGCGCAAAGCCGAACCCGGCCTCGCCGACGGTCTCGACGTGGCCACCCGCCCAGGCCGCCACCACCGGGATCCCCTGGGACATGGCCTCGACCACCGACAGACCGAACGGCTCTCTCGGAGCCGGTGCCAACAGCATCGAAGACGAGGCGAGCAAGCCGGCGGCGTCGGCCACGTCTCCGACGAAATCGACCGACGAGGTCACGTCGAGGGTTCTGGCCAGGTCGACAAGGGCGGGACCGAGGGCGCCGTCTCCTGCCACCACCAGGCGCCAACCGCTCCGGCCGAGACCGCTCTCGGCCCAGGCCCGCAGGCCGACGTCGGGGGCTTTTTCGGCTTCCAGCCGCTGGAGCATCACGACCGTAGGGAAGGTCAGCGGAGCCTGGGGGCGATCGGCGACACCGTTGTAGAGCAGCTCCGAAGGGCCTTCGATCCGCTCGGCCACGAATCTGCTTATGGCGATGTCCACCGCAAGGGCTCGGGCGGTGATGCGGGTGAGGGCCCGGGCCGGGGCGCTCGACCCCCGGGTCTGGGCGAAGTGCCGGGTGGCCACGACCGGAGTCCGCCGGAACGGCCGGGCGATCCAGGCCGCCACCTCGGCATCGGTCATGTGGACGTGGACGATGTCCGCCTTCGGTCGGGATGCCAGCGCCACCGCCACGCCGCCCAACGTGTGTGCCGGCACCCGGTGCACCTCCGGATCGAGCTCGTCGTGCATGCGGTCGCTGTTGCCGCCGACGACCGTGACCCGGTGGTCGCGGCGTGCAAGGCCGTTGGAGACCTGGCTCACGTACCGTTCCACTCCGGCGAAGGCATCGGTGCAGACGGCCTGGATGACCGTCATGGGTCGAATCCCTCCGCAATGCCGCCGGACCGGCGACGATCCTCTCTCCGACGGAGGTTCCTCGGGTGGGCTCACCTGGGAAGCTCGGATTCGGCGCGGCAGGGTCCGCGCCGGTAGAGACCGAGGCGCAGGTTGGCCTGCCGCCCCCGCTCGCCGGGGAGCACGATTGCCCGGAGACACGTTCCGAAGAGGAAGCCCGTTCTGTATGCCCACCATCCCCGGGGGCCGAAATGCTTGCGCAGGTAGCGCTCGTTCGACGCGTGGAAGTGGACCTCCCGCTCGATGGCGTCGCCACCGGTGCCCGCGCCGACGTGGGTGGCTCGAGCCTCCGAGCAGCACGCCACCGTCCATCCCCGGTCCACAGCCCGCCGCTGCCAATCGGTCTCCTCGGAATAGAGGAAGAACCGCTCGTCGAAGGGACCGACCTCGGAGACGGCTTCGGCCCGCAGCAGCAGCACCGATCCGATGACGAAGCCCGGGCGCCGCAATCGTCCGAGTCCCATCGCTTCGATCCAGGCCCCGGTGGGAGAGGGGAACGGCCACTGAACCCTGACCGCCCTGTCGGTCACCGGGTCGACCTGGACCGGCGCCACGCAGGCCAGATCGCTTCGGGCGTGCAGGCATCGATACAGAGCGGACAGCCCGTCCCGGTCGATCGTGGCGTCGGGGTTGAGGAGGAGGACGTCCCTCCCTGGCCGATGGCGTTCTTCGATGCCCAGGTTGACGCCGGCGGAAAAGCCGAGGTTTCGGCCGGGGTCCAGGTAGGCGGCCTGGTGGCGCTCGGCCACCGCGCGCACCGCGCGGTCGGAGGAGTTGTCGACGACGCTCACCGTCCTCGCCTCTCCGAGCGTGGACAGGCACCGTTCGAGGAGAGCCGGCGCACCGAAGGCCACGATGATGATGTCGAGGTCCAAGGTGCCGACCTCCGGGACCATCAGCCCCTCCTGGTCCCGTGCCCCCCGAGGGTTCCACTCGCCGGTGGTCGGGACCCGGCCCGACGGGTCATCGTCGGTACGCGTAGGACGGGTAGTTCTCCGCGGTGGATCTCCGGGCCCCGTTGACGGTCACACCGAGCACATTGCAGTGGGTGGTGTCGAGCCGGCGGATGGTGCGTTCGAGGTCGATCCGCTCGGTCCTCCCCTCGGAGGCGACGACCACGGCACCGTTCGAGGCACCGCCGACGATCGCAGTATCCGGCACGGCCAGGACCGGAGGTGTGTCGAAGATGACCACGTCGGCCAGCACCGCGAGCTGATCGAGCACCGGCTGCATGCCCGGACTTCCGAACAGTTCGCTCGGATTGTCGAGCCGGGTTCCGGCCGAGAGCACTCGGAGCCCGTAGATGCCGCTGTCGCGGAGGACCGAACCGACAGCGAGCTTCTCCGACTGGCTCCTCTGGTCGCTTCCGTTCCGAGGGAGAGCCGTCTCGGAGGCCTCCGACGCCCGGCCCTCGGCATCGCTCTCGCCCGTCGAAAATCGGTCCGCCATGGGACGCTCCCCGCGGCCCGGATCCCCACCGTTGTTGTCGGGTTCCTTCCAGTTCGAGAGGATCAGGTCGGACAGGCCGGGAAGTCCCTCCGCCTCGAGCCCGAACAGTTCCTCCAGGTGCGGACGGCGGAAGTCCGCAGAGACGGCGATCACCTTGCTACCGCTCATGGCCCAGGCAGCAGCAAGGTTGGCGGCGACGAACGTCTTGCCGTCACCGGCCTCGGGGCTGGTGACGACGATCAGCGGACACTGCTGGCCGTCGAGGAGTACCCTCAGGCTGGTTCGGAGCTCGCGGATCGCCTCGGACATCTGGGAGTGTGGCGCCTGGACGAGAGCGATGGAGACCTTGCCCGTCCGGACATCCTGGTCCTGGGGGAGCTCGGCCAGCACCGGGGAGTCGGTGATCTCCTCGATCTCGGGACTCGTCCGCAGGCGGGTGTCGAGCTGCTCACGTCCGAGAGCGATGCCGATGCCGACGAGCAGACCGGCCAGGATCCCGATCGCGCCCAGCTTCGCCTTGCTGAGGCCGCTCGGAGCGGTCGGGAGGTCGGCCGCCACCTGGATGGACGCGTACGGCTCACCGAACTGGATGTTGGTCTGCTGGGTCTGGAGCGTACCGAGGGCGGTGGTCAGGCCTTGGATCTTCGCCGTGGTGACCGGAGAGACAGCCTGCGACTGGAGCTGGCTGATCTGCTGGCCGATCGAGTTGATCGCCGTGCCGATCTTGTTGACCCGTGCCTGCACGTAGGACTGGGTCTGGTCGATGTAGGCCTGGGCGAAGGCGGAGGCGATGGCCTGGGCCTGGTGTGGGTCACCGGCCGTGGCGGTGATGGTGAGCGTTCCACCGGTGGCGCCGACCGTTGCGGACACCTGTGAGGCCAGTGACGATGGGCTGGGATCCTTCATGATCCGGGCCGCGTCGATCTGGACCGCGGTGCTGTTGATCTGCTGCGCCGGGTTGGGAAGGTTGATGGGCGCGGTTCCGTTTGCCTGGCCCGAGGCTGCAGCCGACGACGCGGATGACGACACCTGGACCAAGGCGGTCGACTGGTAGCTCGGCTTGCGGAACTTCGAATAGGCCAGCGCTCCAGCCACGGCGACGACCACGCACACCGCGATGGTCAGCTTCCGCCGCCACAAGATCGAGAGGAATTGAATGAAGGTCAGCGGAGGCTCCGTTCGTCGCGCGGGGAACTGACCCCGCGGCAGGCCCGAGCAGCGGGGTCATCAGGCCAGACAATAGGCCGGAAGCACACCGTTTTGCCGCCGTGGGCGCCTTGGGTGTGGAGGTCGGCTGTGAGCATGGTGTCCGGTTCCCTCTGGTCCTCGGGTCGTCGTGCTGTTCGGTCGCCCGGCCACCTGGGGCCCGCAGCCGTCGAAACGGCCTGCCGGGACGGCGGCGCGGTGCACCCACTAGCGTCGTCACCGTCGGTGCCGACCTTGAGCGGGCGCCGGCGATGGGGCCGATGACGAGCTCGAGTACGGGATCCGGTGCCCGGATCCGGGCAACTCACGGGCGCAGACACAGGCGAGCACAATCCGGCGCTCTCGGGAGCCGCCGCCTCTACGGGGTTCAGAAACCAGCAAAGATCCAAGCCGGATCAGCCGATAGCAGCGTGTGCAACAACGGTGCGGGGGACGGTTCCGATGCTTGGACCGGTCTCTGTGTGCCGTCAATCGATATCGAGCACGGAACAGTCGAGTGGGGAAGATCGGATGAGCGAAGTGTCCAACAGCGGGTCCGTCGCCACCGGTGGGCAGCCCGATGACGGCCGGAAGTCGCCGGCCCGAGCGGCCTGGGCCGACCGCGCGAGTTCATGGTTGTCGTGGCGGGCCCGGACCACCAGGATCGGCCGGGCAACGAGCTTCTGGCTGGTGGTGCTCATCGTGGCGGTCGGTGTCGGCGCCGCCGCCGCCTACGGTCGGACCCTCGGGTTGGCACTTGCCGGGGTGGTCCTGTTGGTCGGGATCTTGATGGCCGACCCCCTCGTACTGGTGGTGCTGGCACTCCCAGGTGCGCTGCTGGTGTTCCGGGTCGGGGGTTCGGGCACCAACCTGAGCGGGGCTGACGCCCTTGTCTTCGTGGGCGCCGTCGTCTCCTTCTTCTTGTTCGTCGAATGGCGGAAGGCCCCCACGCTTCGAAGGTTCTTGCGCGGGTTGGTCTGGTTCGAGGCCGTGCTCCTCCTCGTCGTGCTGGCCCATCCCAACCGGTACGACATCGTCGAATGGTTCCACCGCTGGTCCTATCTCGGCGGCAGCGTGCTCGTCGGATGGGTGATCGCCACCCAAGGGCGGGTCAGGCAGGCGGTCCGCCTCTACTTCTGGGGGGCGTCGCTGATCGCGGTGATCGCAATCGGGCTGAGCGCGGCCAAGGGCTTCGCTCCCGCCCAATGGGGCCAGTACCAGAAGAATGCCATCGGCACGATCATGCTGGTCGCCATCCTGGTGACCCTGGTCAACCCACCATGGATGGAGTTCGGGCGCAGAGAGGTCCAGGTCTATCGGGTCCTCTGTATCGGCGGAATGCTGGCGTCCCAATCGCGCCAAGCCATCGTGGTGCTCATCCTCGGGGTCATTTTCATCATGCTCCTCAACCCCGAACTGCGTCGGCGGGCGAAGATCATGCTCCTGGGATCCATCCCGCTGGCGATCTTCCTCTACTTCAGCTTCACCACCCAGTTTCGCGTCAACCCGAAATTCAACTCGGTGACGGTCAGGCTCCAACAGCTCAGCGCCGCCTACCACGTCTGGCTGGCGAGCCCACTGCTCGGGGAGGGCTTGCGCTTCTACAATCTTCCGCAGTTCCTTTCGGTGACCGCGCCGCCGAACGTCATCGTCGACAACCTGGCCTCGACCGGCGTCATCGGCTCACTGGCGTTCGTCTTCTTCGTCTTCGTCACCATCTCCACCCTGGCGAAGCTCCCCTATCGGATCGGGACGGTCGGTCTCGTCGTCCTCTCCGCGCACTTCGTCGACGGGCTCTTCGACATCTTCTGGATCGGTGCATCTTCGATCGGTCCGATGGTCTTCGTCGGAATGTCCCTGGGCATGGCCGATCTCAACCTGCCCCGGGCACACACCATCCCGAGGGACCTCGCCGGTGCCGGCGCCGAGAGGGTGACCGGGGCCGGCCCGCTGGTCGCGGTCAGAGAGCGTCTCGCCCGGCCGGCGGGTCACGACTCCGGCAGCGCCTTGTTCCGTCGGTGATTACCGACCGGGCCCGCATCGTCTACAACGCCCTCCCCCTCGATCCCGGTGGCGGGGGGGTCAGCACCTACATCCGGGAGCTTCTGATCCGGATGCCCGGGGCGGTCGACGCCGATCTCCTGGCGGCGGTCCACCCACACGGTGCCTGCGAGCTCGCACAAGGGGTCGCCGTCCTCGAACGGCCCGACGCGGGCGGCGTCCGTCGGGCGCTGACGGGGGCAGTCGGGTTCGGGTCCTGTGACCTCTTCCATGGGCTCGATGTGGATCTACCGATCCGCCGTCCCGGTTTGCTCGTGTCGACGGTCCACGACCTGGCCGTCTTCGACACGCCATGGGCATTCCCGCGCCACCGCATCTTCGGAGAGAGGCTTCTCGTGCACCACGCGCTGCGCCGGGCCGACGCCGTCGTGGCCGTTTCTGCCTTCACGGCTGAACGGCTGGCGCACCTCCTCGGGCGCCAATCGGTCGTCGTGCATTCTGCTCCTGGCTCCGCCATGACCCCCCCGACGAGTGAGCAGGTAGCAGCCGTCGTGGCACGGTACCGCCTCCCGGAACGGTTCGTCCTGCACGTCGGGAACATCGAGCCGCGCAAGGACGTCCCCACCCTGTCCGCTGCCTGTCGCATGGCCGGGATCCCACTGGTACTGACCGGCACCGCCCTGTGGGGGCATGTGGCACCAGCGGGCACCATCGGGATCGGACACGTGCCGCGCTCCGACCTCCCCGCCCTCTACGGGGCGGCGACCGTGGTGGGATACGCGTCCCGCTACGAGGGGTTCGGTCTCCCGCCGCTGGAGGCGATGGCGTGCGGTGCCCCGGTCGTCTCGACCCCGGTCCCGGCCGTCACCGAGCTCGCCGCCGACGGAGTCGAGCTGTTCCGCTCCGGTGACACAGAGGGACTGGCCGGCATGCTCGGCGAGCTGCTGGTCGACGATGCTCGTCGAGAGGAGCTGGCCCGACGGGGCAAAAGACTTGTCGGGCGCCTGACGTGGGAGGACACCGCGAGGGGCACCGCCGAGGTCTACCGCTCCCTCGGCCTTCGGGCCTGACCCTCCAACCGGCCGGAACAGAGGCGCCCCACCCCGCCGGTTGGCTTCAGCTCCCGGCGATGTGTGCCGATCAGATGGCATGGCGCGCCTGGCCTCCGTAGTGGGACCGATCGCCCCCGATGGGGCCAAAGACCTCCAGTCGACGGCCCTATCCGTGGGGGACGGCCAGGCTCACCAGTTGCCCACCACCACCACCACCGCCGCCACCACCACCACCACCGCCACCACCACCACCACCACCGCCCGATCGATCCCCGAGCTTCCACCCGAGCTGCTGGCCGACCTCGACGAGCCCAATCTCGTCTTCTCACCCGGGTACATCGGTCCCGATCGCCGGGCCAGAAGCCGCCCGGCCCGGCTGCTCCGTGCCACCTTCCACCAGAGGCGCTGGCTGCTCCGGCTCGAGGTGGTCCTGGTGCTGCTGGTGGTGCTCACCGTCTCGGTCTCACTGCTCGCGGTCCGGGCCACACCGGCCGCGCTCGCAGCGACCCGGTCCCGAGCGCCGGAGCAGCCTTCGACGGGTGCCGCCGGCGGATTCCTCCGTCCCGTCCTGTCTCTGACCCCGATCACCCCGCCGCCGGCCGTGGCCACCCCGCCGCCAGCC
>DAHUZT010000004.1 GCA_027315005.1 Acidimicrobiaceae bacterium
GACGCAGAGCACACCGTCGTCGGTGCTCAACCCCCGGGCGACGAGGTCGGCCAAGAGGGCGGTCACCACCGTCTTGTTCTCGGTGTCGCCGAGCCACAGGCCTACGGGGACTTTGGTGCCGTCGGTGGTGATGACCAGGGCGACCACGACACACGAGCCGGCGACGTCGAGGCCGTCGATCATGAGAACGGCCACATCGAGGTCCGAGAGGTTCCGGGCCATCAGCTCGCCCATGGCCTTGGTGGTCGCGGTCACGAAGCGCCTCGAGACCGCCGACTTCGAGGTGCTCTTGGAGCGTGCGTCGAGCTCGTCTCCGACCGGCTCGGCCACGTCGACGTGGCGCCGCGTCGCCACGCCAGCCAGCATGCGCTCGACGACGAGGGAGTTGAGCAGGTCGGCCGAGCTGAACACCTTCCAGGTGTCGAGTTCGATCTCGGTGCCAGCCACCGTGCGGCCCCTCGGGCACTCGGCCTTGACCATGCGTCCGCCGAGCACGACCGAGCCGGGTGTGTTCCCGTGCCAGTTGCCGACATGCTGGTCGCCTCCGATCTTGGCGTGCTTCTCGCCGATCGCCTCGGTCAGCTCGGCCTCCATCATCTGGTGCATGACGACGAGACCGGTGGCCGAGGCGAACGCCATCAGCCCGTCTTTGATCGCACTGGCCACCTCGGCCAGGGCTACGGTTGCCTCGAAGGGCAGGTCAGCCACTCGGGCCGCCTCCTCCGCCTCTGCGACGGTCACAACAGCTACTTTCTTCTTCACGGTGGTCCCCTTCCTTTCAGGGTGTTTTGGTCGATGCCCGATCTACCAGCTGGCAGGTCTCAGGCGGGGGACCACCGCCTCACTTCAACAATGTTCGGGACAACGTCATCCACTGTCCGGTCATCCCCTTCGGTGAGGCGACCATTCCGATACCGTCGAGATGGCTCATGACGACCGAGCTCACAGAGTCAATCGGGAATCCGGCGGACTCCACGGCTTGGACGACAGCCGCTTCATGGGTCGTCGCCTCGGGACCGGTGCGTAGGAACGCATCCGCTGCACAGCATGGATCGACAACGATCGTTTTACCATCAGCTTCGATCACCCAGACCGCCTGTCCGACGTTCACTTTGCCATCTTCATTCGCCCAATTCAGAACTGCCCAGGGCACCAAAGCCACCTGCTGGGGCGTAAAGCCGATGATCGGAGCTTCGAGGGCTATGTCGAAACAGGAAACCCGGGTGAGCCCGATCTCTGCCGCCATGAGGTTGTCCACAACCTCAGTATTGTCCGAAGGATGGAAGCGTGCACCGCGTTCGCTGACTCAGCCCAGCCAGCCGGTCGGGATCCGATCGGCTGGTTGCCGAGTGCAGTGGTGGCACCCTGACGTCGGTTCACCCTTTGAGCGCTGTCTCCTCTCGGGCTAGCCGTTGCGTATCGGCTCCGATCTCCTCGAACGGGCGACCGCGCCGAAGGACGCCGCGGCCAACACGACTGTGGCTGCCGCTTCAACGATCAACGACGTCGTCGTGTAGGGAGCGCTGAACGTGTCCTGGAACCCGAACAGCCCGACCTCGACCGAGATGATCAGGCCCGCCATGGTCCCCACAGCGAACAGCGCGCCGGCAAGCATGACCAGCACGTGGCGCGAAACAGCGACGGCCACGGCGAGGACGATCCCGGCGATGGCCTGGAGTAGGAAGAGTGGGCCGATGTTCGGAATGTGCCGATACCCCGTCGACCACAGATGGAAGTGGACCAGGGCCGAAGCGACGAGAAGGACGCTCCCGGCCCAGGCCAGGAGCGAGATCATCAGCCCCGGCGAGTTGATCCACCGCCACTGACGGGCACGTTGCACCTGCCCCCCTCCATCGCCGGATGCAATCGACCTCGTTGGAGTGCTCACGCCTGGTATTCGGCGCCAACGGCGATCGGGATGTTCGCTACCTCTTGTCCCCCGTCGGTCGGTGGCGCACTCGGGGTGCTGGCATCCGGACCCGGTTCAGTCTCGGGGCCATCGCGCCGAAGGACCGAGGGTGGAGAACCGTCATCGGCCGGGCCTGGGGTGGCGAGCTTGGAGCCGACACGGTTCATCGGACGGATTCGACGTGACGAGCGAACGGCTCGATGCGTCGGCGAGGTCGAAGAGTCGATACTTTCCGAAGACGAGATCGTGGTTCGCTCTCGAGTCCCCACTCGAGCTCCTGAGCCCGCTGTCGGTACTCCGGGTCATGTTCGCCCTCGCCGCGGCTACGTGGGTCATCTTGGGGCTGGTCGGTATGGCCGGCGCACAACATCAGTTCGACGGTGTGGTGAAGTCCGACAGCGTGGTGATGCCTCTCGTCGGCGCCTGTTCCGCCATTGTGTGGATGGTCCTTCTGCGGCTCAATCGGATCGGGGCAGGTGGGAGCCGCGCTCTGCTTGCCTTCTGGACCCTGTCGGTCGCCTTCCTGCTCGCATCCAGCCATCAGGGAATCGAGACGGAGACCTACACCTTCTTCTTCATCCCCGCCGTCGTCTTCACCGCACTGTTCCTCGAACCTCGATCGATGGTCATCCAGCTATTCGCTGTCGGACTGGTGTCATGGGTGGTGGCGGCGATCCACGAACAGGGCCTCTTCGCGGTTCCTTGGACTTTGGTCGCCGTCATCGTCCTGTCCCTGACCTCCCTCACCGTGGTCCTTCTCACCAGGGCGGCGCGCCGGCACGACGTGGTGGACTCGGATACCGGGCTGCCCAACGGATTCGGCCTGGCAGCGCAGTTGGCCAAGCTCGATCCGAAGAACTTCCTGTTGGCCACCGTCGTCCTCGAAGGGATCGGTGAGGTCCGGGAGGCGCTCGGCTACGAGGTCGGCACCGAGCTGGTCCGTCGCGCCGTGGAGGACCTCGGACAGGTGCTTCCTGGCCAAGCGATCATCGGTCGAGTGGACGGCGATGACCTCGTGGTCACGATGCCCATCCGGTTGGAGCACCCCGATGTCCGGTTGGCGGTGGGGCAACCGACGAAGACCCCCGACGTGCTGATCACTCCGGCAGTCCCACCTCTCTCAGTCATCGAAACCGGGGTGGAACTGGCCGAAACCCTGCTGCGGTCTATCGCCGTCGGTCAATACCTCGTCGGCGGCATCGAAGTCTCCCTCCGGGCTCACGTCGGCCTCTCGGTGGCACCCTGGGACGGGAGTGATGTCGCCGAGCTGGTTCGGAGAGCGTCGTTGAGTGCCCGCTGGGCGGCGAACCACGGCTGTTCGATCGAGTGGTGGTCAGACGACCGGGGGGCGCTCACCGCAGACGATCTGGCCCTCCTCGCCAAGTTGAGGTTGGCACCGGAACGCGGTCGCCTCTCCTTGAACTACCAACCGCAGATCGCAACTGGCACGGGTCGCCCCCATTCAGTCGAGGCGCTCCTGCGCTGGAGCGAACCGGACTCCGACTCCGTGGCTCCCAGCCGGTTCGTACCCCTGGCGGAACGAACCGGGCTCATTCACCGGCTGACCGAATGGGCGATCAACGAGGCTCTCGATGCTCAGGTCCGGTGGCGAAATTCGGGAATACACCTGCCGGTATCGGTGAATATCTCCGCCAAAGACCTCTCTGACCCCGACCTCGCGGAGTGGATCCTCGATCGACTCCGCGAGCGGAGACTGCCAACGTCCTGCCTGACCGTGGAGGTGACCGAGACTGCCGTTGCCGAGCTCAGGCAGGCCGAGAACGTGCTCTTTCCACTGCGGAAGCACGGAGTCCGGATCTCTATCGACGATTTCGGAACCGGCTTCACCTCATTGGCCGCGCTTCCGTCGCTACCCCTTGACGAACTAAAGGTGGACCAAACCTTCGTTATGCAAACTCTGTCCTCCCCGGCCGATGCCGCCATCGTCCGCACCACCGGAGAACTTGCGCATCGCCTCGGACTTGTCGCCGTGGCCGAGGGGGTGGAAAACGAGAGGATCAGTAGGCAACTCATCGAATGGGGATTCGACCTACTCCAGGGTTATCACCACGCCCGACCGATGACCGAGCAGGACCTGTTGTCCTACCTCGGCCCGGTGCTTCCGGAGGCTCCTTCAGACGAGCTCCGGCGCCGGGCCCAGCCTTCCGGTGGTCGAGCAGTGAGCGGGTTCTTTTCGGATTGAGTCGCTCATCTCCCGGTGGACGTGGTAGCACGAAGTGCATTCGTGGTGGTGGTGGTCGTGTTTGGAGGAGCCGTCGACGCCGGTGGAGGCGCCTCCAAGGCGTGCACGATCAGGCCCGCGAGGAACTGTGCTCCCTGAGGAGTGAGGTGGATGCCGTCGGGTTGGAACCCGCCCGGATCGTCGGCGCTGGCGTCGTACCAATCGACCACGGTCGTGTTCGGATGGGTTCGGGCCACGGCGGCGATGGTCTGGTTCACCGGCTGCTCCCACGGTCGGTCGACCCGGGTGTTGACGAGCACGACCCGCTGCATCGGTCCGAGGGCGCTGAGCAGGTCGTCGAGTTGCGCTACCGAATAGTACCCATTCGTACCGAGCTCGATGATGAGCCGGCTGCCGATGTCGCCCGCCGCCTTCAGCTGAGCGACCTGGCTCTGTACCTGATAGAGCTGCTGCCCAACTTGTCCGTCGATGATGATACCCGGAAGCAATTGCTGCAGGACCGGAGCGAGGTCGACCATGATCGAATCCCCGATGGCGGTAACGCCCTGGCCAGCTGGAGGAAGCGATGTCGTTGTCGCGGTGCCGGGAACAGGGTCCGATACGGAAACCGCCTGGGAAGGCGCTAGAGGTGCGGGACGCTTCGGGGGAAGGACGTTGGTCAGATGGCCGGCAGCGACCGTGGCTCCGTTCACGGCTCCGCCCAGTCCGAAAGACACGACCGCCAGTCCGCTTACCACCACGCCGACCAGAGCGGCAGCGGCGGCCGTCGGCCGGTACCGCCACCAGCGGCCAGATTTGGCCCTGGCCCACGACCGGCCGAGCGCGCCGTGCCGTACCGGCTGCTCGATGAAGTGCCACGAGAGAGCCGAAATTCCGAGGATCGCCGCCACCTGAAGGGCCGCCCTCGGGTAACTGGCCGACGCACCTTGAGGCGTCGTATTGATGATGACCGGATACTGCCAGAGGTATATCGCATACGAGCGCTCGCCGATCCAACGCAACGGTTCGACTCCGAGCCAGGCGCTGACTCGAGTTCCGGGATGTACGCAGATGGCGATGAGCAGAGCGGTGAATGCCGACAGCAGCACCATCCCTCCCCGATAGATGAACGGGTCGTATTGGCTGGTGAAGGCGTAGAGGGCCACGATCCCGGCGATCGAGAGGATGCTCACAGCCTCGAGAGAACGGCGGGCGCCCCGACCGATCGTGAAGAATGACCGGCTACGGGGCAGGACAAGGGCCAACGCCGCTCCGATCAGGAGTGCGAAGGCGCGGGTGTCCGTACCGTCGTAGACCCGGGTCGGATCGGTGACCGGTGAGTAGAGAAGCGCCATCTCGAGGGCGGATCCGGCAGCGAGCAGGAGAATTCCGATGACGATCACTCGCTGGCTCTTGACCCACCTGAGTGCCCCGAGCATGACGATGGGCCAGAAGACGTAGAACTGCTCTTCCACGGCGAGCGACCAGAGATGGCCAAGAGGCGACGGCGGCCCGAATGCGGCGAAGTACGAGACGTGGTGAAAGATGAACCACCAGTTGCTCATGTAGAAGATGGCGGGCAGCAAGTCGCTGCGCAGATCGGGCAGCTGGCCCCGGTTGAACAACGTGGCCCAGACCGCGACTACGAACAACATGACGAACAGCGCAGGCAGCAGCCGCCGGGCCCGCCGGAGCCAGAACTGCCCGAGCTGAATGGTCGTCCGCCGCCGATACTCGGCGACCAGCAAGTCGGTGATCAGGTACCCCGAGAGGACGAAGAACACGCCGACACCGAGCAGGCCACCGCCGGCCCACCCGAAGCCGAGGTGGTAGGCGATGACCCCGAGGATGGCCAGGGCTCTGATGCCGTCGAGACCCGGGTTGTAAGGTTCCCTCCCCTCAACCGGTCTCGGCATGGTTCTCCGGGTCACCTAGGCCATACAGTGGCAGTGGCAGTGGCAGTGGCGCCTCTGGCCCTACCCCGATTCGATGAGCGCTTCGAAGGAAATCCTGCACCTGTCGATTGTGCCAGCCGTGAAGGGCCGATGGCCGGACCGTCGGTTGACACCAGAGCCCCAGCTCAATCGACCGCCCGCGGGGTCCCCGAGCTCCCGGCCCTGACCTGGCATGTTCCCTGAGTTCCGCTACCGTGGAGGGGTCCTCGGCGAGCCACGGCCTTCATCCTCGCCAGGGGTACTTATGGAGGGAGAGCCGCGCTCGATGATGCGCGATCGCAAGGTGCGCGCCTCGTGCGTATTCCGCTGGGACATCCAAGGTCGGGAAGCTGCCCGGATCGGTCGGGGACTGGCCGGTCGGATGGGTCGCGACGTGCCAGAAGGGTACCGTACCTCTGGGGGCATCCGTGCCTGAGCCGATCGGACGTGACCAGCGCTACATGCCCGGGCTGGACGGTTTGCGGGCCATCGCCGTCGGAGCCGTGGTCATCTTCCACCTCAATTTCGGCTGGCTGCCGGGCGGCTTGCTCGGTGTCGGCGTCTTCTTCACACTCAGTGGCTACCTGATCACCGACCTCCTCCTGAGCGAGTGGCATTCGGCGGGCGGGTTCCAACTCGGGGACTTCTGGCTCCGGCGAGCCCGGCGGCTGCTGCCCGCCCTCTTCTTGATGATGGCGGTCGTGTCCATCTGGGTGTCCATCGGGGATCCCGCTCAGCTCCCCGCGCTCCGAGGCGACGTGTTCTCCGCCGCCTTCTACGTGAACAACTGGTGGCTCATCTTCCAGCATGTTTCCTATTTCGCGAGGTTCGGTCCGACCGCTCCACTCGGCAATCTCTGGTCGCTCGCCGTCGAGGAACAGTTCTATCTCGTCTGGCCCTGGATCCTTCTTGTGGGCATGTGGTGGGTGAAGCGGGGCGTCCCCTCCCAAACCCGGGATGCGGGGATGAGGATCAATCGGAGACGTCGGCTCCTCGCGGTGCCCACGATCGCCCTGGCGATCGCTTCGGCGATCGAGATGGCTCTTCTCTATCACCCCAGCTTCGACCCCAGCCGAGTGTACGACGGTACCGATACGCGAGCATTCGGCCTCCTCTTCGGCGCAGCGCTGGCGATGGTGTGGCCGAGCAGGGCCCTGCGGGCAGACATCACTCAGAGCGCCCGGCGATTGATCGATGGCATCGGGGTGATCGGACTCATCGGAATCGTTCTTCTCTTGTGGCGGACGACCGAGTACTCCGCGTTCCTCTACCAAGGTGGGATGGTTCTTCTCTCCATCGCCACAATGTGCGTCATCGTGTCCGCCTCCCACCCCGCCAGTCTTTTCGGGCGGATGCTCGGTTGCACTCCACTGCGCTACATCGGTCTCTGGTCGTACGGGATCTACCTCTGGCATTTCCCGATCATCGTCCTGACAACACCGACCAACACCGTCGGCATCGACTACACGCGCGCCGCACTGCAAGTGGGTGCCACCGTCGCTATCGCCGCACTATCCTGGAAATTCATCGAGACCCCCATACGCCACGGCGCGATCGGGCGGTGGTGGAAGCACGTAAGGAGGTTTGGTGTGGCTGATGCCACCCACAACCGTCGGTTCCGGACGGCCGCCATCGCCTCGATCGCCGCTTTGGCGATCACCGCCGTCGCACTGATCGGACTGTTGCCCTCTGCGCCTTCGGGGACCTTGTCGGCGTCGAGCACCACTTCGACTTCTGGCAACCTGGACAAGACCGTTCCTGAGACGACGACCACAACCACCACACCAGCTACCGGAGCAGGCGGCTCCACGAAGGCTCTCGCTCCAGCGCCGCTTTCAAGCTGCACATCGGCGGTCCACATCGGCGATTCCACATCGGACAGCTTGGTGAATCCGGCCTATCTCGACACGCAGCAGCAGCTTCCAGCCCAGTATGGGAGGGTGGGCGTGAGCAGCGTCAACCTTCAGATCTCCGGTGGGCGTTCGATTGTGGAGACACTGCCGGGCCAGCAGAACGGGCAGGCAGTTGCTCAACAGATCATTTCCCAGGGATACCACGGGTGTTGGGTAATCGCGCTCGGCACCGATGACGCTGCCGATGTCGCAGTCGGATCGCCGGTCGGTGATGCTCAGCGGATCCAGGACATGATGCAGATCATCGGAAATCAACCGGTCATGTGGGTGAACGCCATCACCCTCCTGTCGAGCGGACCTTATGCCGAGTCCAACATGCAGACATGGAACGAAGCGCTCGTCGCCGCTTGCCCCGCGTACCCCGATATGCGGATCTACAACTGGGCGGCCACTGCCGCACCCAACCCGAGCTGGTTCATCTCGGATGGTATCCACTACTCGTCGCTGGGCTCCGCCTACCGTTCGGCGGACATCGCAACCGCGTTGGCCTATGCATTCCCGAAAGCCTCTCCGAATACACCCACGACCACTACGACGACGACCGGTGCAGCGAACAAGCCCAACACGAAGACCAGGGGTAGATCGACTAGGAGCCCATCAGCGACGACCAAATCCCCGACCGCGCCATCGAACGTTGACTGCGTCATCAATTCGTCTCCGTCGTGGCCGGCGCCACCGCCTTGAGCCGATCGGAGCCCTGGGTGATAGCTACCCCGAGGCCGGCGGCGCGCGTCAGTCCGAGCTGGATTCCCCATCCGGAGTCACGGCTCCACCAAGACCCGACTGTCTCACGGTCACGTTGAACCGCCCTCCGAGGACGCCACACTCGAGGCTGGCGGAGCCGTCGAGGACTCTGGGCACGCCGTGGTAGGCACGCCGTGCCGTACCGCCGAAGACGACGACGTCTCCGGACTCGAGCATCAGGTCCTTCCATGGCCGACCGCGCGATTCCGAATTGCCGAATCGGAACACGCAGGTGTCCCCGACGCTTAGAGAGACAACGGCCGCCGGGCTCGGTTCATCTCTGTCGACATGCATTCCCATCCGCGCTCCGGGGCCGTACCAGTTCACGAGGGCGACATCTGGTTCGAACGGGGCCGCGACGTCGCTCCACTCTCGGCTGCCATCCGGGCTTCCGGGCATACAGCCGGGGTCGATCGTGAGGGCATCGGTGACCGCCCTGCGGCTCAGAGTGCCGAGCCACTCCGGAAACGGGGCCACGGCATTACCTGCTTCATCGGTGCGGGAATATCGGTAGGGAGTCCAGTGCCATCCCAGGCACGTCATCCGAACGGACATCACCCCACCACGGGGCATCCGGGGCGCCACGAGACCGCCAGCCTCGTCTGCCCAACGTCTGCAGGAGAAGGCCAGTTGTCGTTGTGACCCGGGATCGAGCCAGCCCGGCAACAGGACGACCCCGCTGCCTATCGCGACACCCTCACCAGCGGAGAGCGTGGCCCTGGAGGAAGAGGGGAAACCCGGCAGGCCTGTCGGCAGCCCGGCTGAGGTTCGCTTCGGCCGGTCGCGGCCAGACCCGTGGGAGCCGAAGCCGGTGGTGTTCATTTGGACGGAATCGGCTCGGAGGACCGCTTGGCCAACCAGCGGAGCCGCGCCGCCCGGGCGTCCCATGAATAGACGACGGCCGTGCCCGAAAGGCGGTCGTGTAGGGCATAGCGATTGCGATTTGTGAGGACGCCTATGAAGCCGAGCCCCAGCATCAGGAAGCTCAGCGGCAGTGCAATCGTCCGGATCACAGCCTGCCGGAGCGCGACGTTCTGACCGTCCGCTCGTACGATCCGGATGCCGAGAATGGCCATGCCGAGCGTTCTGCCGCTCAAGGACCACTGGTAGCTGAAGTAGAGGAACTCCCAGATGACGGCGATGATCAGGGACAAGAGGGGGTGCTCGGCAAGCGAAAAATGTCGGTTCGAAACCAGTTGGACAGTGAAGGTCAGGATGGCTGCCGCCAACGAGAACAATCCCCACGAGATCCCGACATCGGCGGCGAAGGCGGCCAACCTGCTCACGGCCCCGGCATAGTGGCCCTGCCGGCCGATCACCGGATCGAAGGGGACCAATTGTGGGGGCAGCTTCGATGCCGGCATCAGGTTCGTCCCGACGAGGAGTGGTGGGAGAAGGTCTGATCATCGCCTCGAACCGCGGCCCTCGTTTGAACAGGGTCGGTCCGTGATCGATCGGGGTTCGGAAGGTCGGGCGGGGGCACGGCCGCTCTGACGAGGAGGACGGGCCCGAGGGGCAACGTCTCGGGCCGACGGCGCAGTGCCCGATTGACCCAGCGAGAGAGAAAATCGTCCAGACCGACCCCTTGTGCCCGGACCAGGTCGAGAGCCTCCGAAGCCACACCCGTGGTCGAACGCGCGATGATCCTGCCCAGCTCGGTCTGCTCCATAATCGAGTCGATGTCGATCTGATCGACGATCTTCCCGACGTCCACCCGGGACACGAGCGCGTCGACGTCCACCCGGGACACGAGCGCGTCGACGTCCACCCGGGACACGAGCGCGTCGACGTCCACCCGGGAGACGAGCGCGTCGACGTCCACCCGGGAGACGAGCGCGTCGACGTCGATGGCCTCAACCAGCAGCGTCACCACCCGGTCGGCGATGACCTGGGCGAGCTGTTCGAACCTCGCTGCTCCCGGAACCGGGCTCACCGGCAACTCTTCGGGCCGGCAAACCGAGGCCAGGGAGTCCGGAATGGCCCGGTCACCGGTCGCGCAGCACGGCCAGTGCCCGGTCGGCGTGTGCGTTCATCCGGACTTCGCTCCGGATCACATCGATCACCCGCAGATCCGGACCGATGACGAACGTGGTCCGCTTGGTCGGCGAAAGCCAGGTGAACCGGCGACGGACACCGAAGAGGGTAGCGACCGAACCGTCCGGATCGGACAACAAGGGATAGTCGAAGGTGTGCTTGTCGGTGAACCGCTTCTGCTTCTCAACCGGATCGGCGCTGATCCCCACCCGTCGTGCTCCCACGGCGTCGAACTCACTTCCGAGGTCCCGGAAGTGGCAGCTCTCGGCGGTGCACCCCGGGGTCATCGCGGCGGGATAGAAGAAGAGCACTACAGGTCCGGACCGGACCAGCTCACTCAGGCGGCGAGGTCTACCGTCCTCATCTGGGAGCTCGAAATCAGGTGCCTGGTCGCCGACTTCCACATCGTCGAGGCTACTCAAGATCATGAGGTCTGGCCCGGAGCAGCCCTGAGAAGCCGCCGACGCGGCAGTCGGGCCAACCGGGCAGAGGGAGCACCAAAGTGTCTGGGCCGACCATCGCCTCTCCTAAGATGCTGGACAGTCGGTTTCCGAGTGCTCGAATGGATGTCAAGTCGATGGAGACCGTCTGTCGGCGTCGCGTGGACCGATCACCGGGCACGGGGAGATCCGCACCGATTGAGGGTTCGGATGCCGCCGGCCCCGGCGCCGAAGGACCCGACTGCGATCACAGGACGGACAAGCCATGCCGCACGCAATAGAAGTCGAGTCCCTCGAGAAGACCTTCGGGGGAAAGCACGAGGTCCACGCCTTGGACGGGGTGAGTCTGGTCGTCGAGGAGGGAACGGTGTTCGGATTGCTCGGACCCAACGGCTCGGGCAAAACCACGACTGTCCGGATCCTTACCACCATCATCAAGCCGGATGCCGGAGTCGCCCGCGTCCTCGACCATGACGTGGTGAGGGACGCAAGCCTGGTGCGATCCCGGATCGGGCTGGCCGGACAGTACGCGGCGGTCGACGAAAACTTGACCGGAAAGGAGAACATCCAGATGGTTGGCCATCTCAATCATCTACCTCGCAGAACGGTCAACACCCGAGCCACGGAGCTCCTCCAGCAGTTCGGTCTGGCCGAAGCCGCCAACAGGACCGTCAAGACGTACTCGGGTGGTATGCGCCGGCGCCTCGACCTCGCGGCCGCCCTCGTCGGCCGACCGCCCGTCCTCTTCCTCGACGAGCCGACCACGGGTCTCGACCCCCAGAGCCGGAACGACCTGTGGGAGGTCATCGAGGGCCTGGTCGGTGAGGGTACGACCGTGCTCCTGACCACCCAGTATCTGGAAGAGGCCGACCGATTGGCCAGCACGCTCGCCGTCGTCGACCGCGGTCACGTCATCGCCGAAGGCACACCGGCCACACTCAAGGCCCAGATGGGCACGACAGTGCTCGAGGTGGGCCTCCCATCCATAGAGACAGCCGCGACAACCGCCAGATTGCTCGAAGACCTTGGTCCCCACACTCCAGTGGTCAACGGGACCGTGGTGGAGGTGACGGTGGACAATGGCCCCGAGGCCGCCATGACCGGTCTGCGTTCGCTGGACGCACACGCCGTCGTGCCCACGACGTTCACCTTGCGTGAGCCCAGCCTAGATGACGTCTTCTTGGCCCTCACCGGTCGCCGGACCGAGGACGAGGAAGCGGTCGGCCTCCTGCCAACTGGACCATCAGGTACGGGTGTCCTGCCGGCAGACCGCCCGGTCGGAGCTGGGGAGCCCCGATGACCGCCATCGCCACTCCGCCTCCGAGGTCCGTGCAGCCACACCGCCTCCTGTGCGCGTTGCGGTGGGGGGTGTCGGACACGCTGACCATCGCCAGACGCACCATTCTCAGCTATACGCGGATCCCCGAGGCGCTGTTCTTCTCGACGGTCCAACCGATCATGTTCGTGCTGCTCTTCATCTACGTGTTCGGTGGTTCGATCCACATCCCGGGTTTCAGCTATGTGAACTACCTGATGCCAGGGATCTTCGTGCAGACGGTGGCCTTCGGGTCGGTGAACACCAGCATCGGGCTGGCCGAGGACCTCCAGAAGGGGCTCATCGAGCGTTTCCGGGCCCTGCCCATGGCCCGGTCCGCCGTCCTCGCCGGCCGGACGACAGCCGACCTCTGCCGCAACGTTCTCACCGTGATCATCATCACGGCGGTCGGCCTGATCGTCGGGTTCCGTCCCACCGCCGGCGCCTTCTCGTACGCAGCTGGGATCCTGCTCATCCTGCTGTTCGCCTACGCCCTCTCGTGGGGATTCGCCGTCATCGGCCTTTCCGCTCCCAACAGCGAGGTCGCCCAGGTCATCTCCTTCCCGTTGCTCTTTCCATTGACCTTCGCCTCCTCGGCCTTCGTCCCGGTGCACAACCTGCCCGGTTGGCTGCAGGGGTTCGCCACCTACCAGCCGGTGAGCGTCACGGTCAGTGCCTGCCGGGCTCTGATGCTCGGAGGACCGACCGCTACCTGGGTCCTGCAATCGCTGGCCTGGTCGGTCGGGCTCCTCGCGGTGCTCACCCCCCTGGCCGTCCACCGCTACCGAACACGTACCTGACAGCTGGCCGGTCGGGTTCGCCGAGGCCCCCGGTGACGAGCAGAATGGGTTCCATGACACAGTCCCCCGCCCCGTCTCTCGACTCCTTCGGTGCCCGCGGCACCCTGACCGTGGGTGGAACCGACTACGAGATCCATCGGATCAGCGCACTCTCGGACCGATACGACACCAGCAGGCTCCCCTACTCGATCAAGGTCGTGCTGGAGAACCTCCTCCGCCACGAGGACGGTGTAACAGTACGTGCAGTTGACATCGAGAGTGTGGCGCGCTGGGGGGAGCATCCGGAGCGTCACGGACTGGTTGACGACGCAACCGAGATCGCGCTCACCCCGGAGCGTGTCCTCATGCAGGACTTCACCGGGGTTCCCGGAGTGGTGGACCTGGCGGCCATGCGAGACGCCCTCGGTGAGCTCGGGGGAGACCCTGCCCGGGTGAACCCTTCGGTGCCGGTCGAATTGGTGATCGACCACTCGGTGATCGCCGAGGTGTCGGGTTCCGCTGACGCCTACGATCGCAACGTCGAAATCGAGTACCGCCGCAACATGGAGCGCTACCAGCTGCTGCGCTGGGCGCAACAGGCCTTCGACGGTTTCCGTGTCGTCCCACCAGGCACCGGGATCTGCCATCAGGTCAACCTCGAGTACCTGTCGCGGGTCGTCTTCGCCACCGATGATCACAGGGCATACTGCGACACGCTGGTGGGAACGGACTCGCACACCACCATGGTCAATGGCTTGGGGGTGCTTGGCTGGGGGGTGGGAGGCATCGAAGCCGAAGCGGCAATGCTCGGCCAACCTCTCTCGCTGCTCCTGCCTCCCGTGGTCGGGTTCCGTCTCACCGGGGAACAGCCTCCGGGTACGACCGCTACCGATCTCGTCCTCACCATCACCCATCTCCTGCGCGAGCTGGGCGTGGTGGGCAAGTTCGTGGAGTTCTACGGCCCCGGTGTCGGCGCCGTTCCGCTAGCCGATCGAGCCACCATCGGTAACATGGCACCCGAATACGGAGCAACCTGCGCCATCTTCCCCGTTGACGAGGTGACCCTCGATTACCTGCGATTCACCGGGAGGGACGCAGCTCACGTCGACCTGGTCGAGACCTACGCCAAAGAGCAGGGGCTCTACCACCGGGTCGGTGCGGCCGAGCCCGTCTTCTCGGAGACGATCGAGCTCGATTTGTCCACCGTCGTACCCAGCATCGCCGGGCCCTCTCGTCCGCAGGACCTGGTGAGCCTTTCGGGGGCCGGGTCCGCTTACCGCTCAGCGCTCGGACGCGACCAGCGTTCTGCCCCAGCGGTGATTGCCGACGGCTCGACCGTCGATGTAGCCGACGGCGCCGTGGTGGTAGCCGCCATCACCAGCTGCACCAACACGTCCAACCCCCAGGTGATGGTAGCGGCTGGGCTGGTGGCCGAGCGGGCCGTGGGACGCGGGCTCTCTCCTGAGCCGTGGGTGAAGACCTCCTTGGCCCCGGGCTCTCGGGTGGTCATGGACTACCTGGACCGGGCCGGTCTTACCGAGCCGCTGGCCGCCCTCGGGTTCGATCTGGTGGGCTTCGGTTGTACCACCTGCATCGGCAACTCCGGCCCACTGCTGCCCGGCGTGTCCGATGCCGTCCACGAGCACGACCTGTCGGTCGTTTCGGTACTCTCCGGGAACCGCAACTTCGAGGGCCGCATCCACCCCGATGTGCGCATGAACTATCTCGCCTCGCCCCCCCTTGTGGTGGCTTACGCACTGGCCGGAACCATGGACATCGACCTCTCGGTGGAGCCCTTGGGGACGGGAGACGATGGGAAGCCGGTGTATCTGTCCGATCTGTGGCCCTCTCCCGACGACGTCGCCGAGACCATCCGGTCGTCGCTCGGTTCGGAGATGTTCCGCCGCCGGTACGGAGCGGTATTCGACGGGGACGAGCGCTGGCGGACGGTAGGGGCCCCCTCGGGTGCGACCTTCGCATGGAACCCCGACTCGACCTACGTGCTGCGTCCGACCTTTCTCGAGGGCCTTACGGCCGATCCCGAGCAAATACAGGACGTCCTCGGAGCTCGGGCCTTGGCCAAGTTGGGCGACAGCGTGACCACCGACCACATCTCACCGGCCGGCAACATCAGCCCCTCTGCCCCGGCCGGCCATTACCTGGCAGAACGTGGGGTGGAGCGAACGGACTTCAACTCCTACGGCGCCCGACGCGGTAATCACGAGGTCATGGTCCGCGGCACGTTCGCAAACGTCCGCTTGCGCAACCAGCTGGCTCCGGGTACCGAAGGCGGGTTCACACTCCATCTCCCCGACCGGGAGCAGATGACGATTTACGAGGCAGCTGAGCGGTATGCAGCCGATGGCGTACCGCTGGTAGTGCTCGCCGGCAAGGAGTACGGATCAGGTTCGTCCCGGGACTGGGCGGCCAAGGGAACCCTGCTGCTCGGCGTACGGGTGGTGATCGCCGAGAGCTTCGAACGCATACACCGGTCGAATCTCATCGGCATGGGGGTGCTCCCCCTGCAGTTCGCAGGGGGTCAGAGTGCCGAGCTCCTCGGGCTCACCGGCGCCGAGCTGTTCAACTTCGCCGGTCTCCAAGTCCTGAACAGTGGCAGCACGCCCAAAGTGGTGTCGGTCCGGGCAGAGGAGGGCGACCGGATCGTGGAATTCGAAGCTCGGGTCCGGATCGATACACCGATGGAAGCCGAGTACTTCCGGCACGGGGGGATCCTCCCTTACATGCTGCGCCAGATGGCGCGCTGACCGTCCGAACAGGCAATCTACCGGCGCGCTCGCTAGGCCATCGGGAGGACGATGAACGCCACAACCGTCAGTTGGACGGTCGCGCCCACGATCGTCAGGGCGTGGAAGACCTCGTGGTACCCGAAGGTGTTCGGTACCGGATCGGGGCGTTTTCGGGCGTAGACGATGGCACCTGCCGTGTAGGCCAATCCTCCGGTTGCCAGCAGGGCGAACCCCTCGGGACCGAGAGCCCGGATCAGCTGGGGGAACACGAGCGCGGCTGCCCAGCCGACCACCACGTACGGCAGCGCGATAGCCCATTTCGGCGCGTCGAGCCACAGCTGGCGAAGGGCGATTCCGGCAATGGCGCCGCCCCAGACCACGCAGAGCAGGGTGACCCGGGCCCAGCCATGGAGGGCGATCACCGCTACGGGCGTGTAGGAACCGGCGATGGCGATGAAGATCGTCGAATGATCGGCTCGACGCATTCGTCTCCGACCGTTCACGCCCCACGTATGGCGGTGGAACAGAGCACTCACTCCGAACAGCAGCGAGATCGAAACTCCGTAGACGAGGACCGCGACCGTGGATGACGTTGTCGGCGCGGCGACCACCAGAGCAGCTCCCGTTGCCAGCGACGCGAAGAACGCCACCTCGTGGAGGACGCCGCGCATCTTGGGCTTCGAAAGCTCTGCCTCCGATCGGTCCGTGCCGGCCGCGAGTTCCTGCTTTGGTCTCATCGGTGGGTCACGGGACAGCAGGAGGCGAAGCTCCGTCGTCAGCGAGGCGCTGATCGAGATCCAGGTCGAAGAAGCGTCGAAGAAGGCGACGGCCCGTGATCTCGACGGTGGCCAGAGCGGCCCGGTCGAGTGCCACTCCCTCGGGAAGAGCCAGGCGCCAGGCGGCTGCGAGCCTGGCATCGACCTCGATGTGGAATTGCAGGGCGTAGACGCTGGTCCCCCACCGGAAGGCCTGATTGGGCACGGCGCGGGTGGCCGCCAGGTGCACCGCCCCCTCCGGGAGCGAGAAGGTGTCGCGATGCCAGTGGACGCACGGAACCCCGGTCACAGCCAGGCCACCGTACTCGGGTCCGAAAACCCGGTCACGTCGGCCGGATGGGGTCAACTCCACCGTGCCCAGTCCTACCTCGGTTTCCCTTGCAGGGCACACCTCGGCCCCGAGGGCCATGGCCAGTTGTTGTGCGCCGAGGCAGATCCCGAGTACCGGGCGGTCGGTCTCGGTCATCGCGACGATGAGCGACCGCTCGGGCCCGAGCCACCGATGCTCCTCCTCATCGTGCACGCCCATCGGACCGCCCATCACCACCAGGCCGGAAGGAAGTTCGCCGGTGGGCACCTGCTCACCTTCGTCGAGTCGCACGACGCGGTACGCGCGGCCTGTCCGGTACAGCTCGTCGGCCACCAACCCGGGGCCCTCGTGGGTGGCGTGTTGGAGCACAAGCCATGACGTGTCGACCGGTCCCGCCGGTGTCCCGCTGACGGCCGATGGCACCGGGTCGGGCCGCGCCATCGGCTACCCGGTCGCCACGCTTTGGAAGGCCTCGGCCAGCCTTCCAGCGGGCAGACCGGCGGTCGAGGCAGTCTGCGACATCCACCCGTGCAGCATGGCCTCGAGATGGGCACCGTCTCCGACCTGGCTGCGGTGGGAACGGAGCGCCATCAGCTTCCGCCCGAAATCGTCGGTGACGTCGACGACCCGGTCTACCCGATCGGTAGCCATCATCCACAGCTCGGGGACCACATGCGGTTCGAGCCCGTCGTCGAGCAATTCTGGGAAGGCGAACGGGTTGCGGGCGTCGGGGTACACGGCGCAGACCGCCGCCTCACCCGCAGCGAGGTGATCGGGATGGCTTGCGTAGATGCTGCTCCAGCTGCGCTCGGGCGACTGGCAAACGACCCGGTGGGGCCGGAAGCGCCGGATTGCGGTGGTCACCGCACGACGTAGATCCAGATCACAGGAGAGTCCACCATCGGGAAATCCGAGGAAGCTCACGTCCGAGACACCGACGACCTTGGCCGCTTCAAGCTGTTCCCGCCGTCGGATCGCGGCCATCTCGGCCCTCGAGATCGAGCGGTCCGAACCCCCAGCCTCGCCATCGGTGGCGATGCAGTAGGCGACGGCTTTGCCAGAGGCGGTCCACTGGGAGACAGAACCGGCCGCACCGAAATCCACATCGTCCGGATGGGCCACCACCACCAGGACGCGCTGGACCTGGTCTGTGCTCTCGTCCGCCTCAATGGATCGTCTCGCAGTGTCCGCTGGCACGTGTCCGTCTCCGTCCTGGATCTTCCGATTCGGGTCTGCCGGCCCGGGACCCCGAACCCGGATATCGACAGTTGGGTCAGCTCTGAGGCGGCCTCCAACCGGCGAGATCGCGCAGACGTTGATCATTGGAGAACATTTCGACGATCGGAGACTTGATGCCGATGCGGGCCTGGATCCGTTCGACTTCGAGGACCTGGTTCCACTGCACGAGCGTGACGACCAGACCCGACTCACCGGCCCTCGCGGTCCGCCCGGATCGGTGAAGATAGGCCTTGTGGTCTTCGGGTGGATCGAAGTGAACGACGATGTCCACCATGTCGATGTCGAGGCCACGGGCGGCGACATCGGTCGCCACCAGAACCGGCAATTTTCCCTCATCGAAGTTCTTCAGCGCCCGCTCTCGGTTGGCCTGGCGCAAGTCACCGTGGATGGCTGCCGCCTTCACCCCTTCCTTGCGCAGCTGCTCGACGAGGCGGTCCGCGCCCCGTTTGGTGCGGACGAAGACGAGTGTCTTGTCGGAGTTCCTGCAGATGGACGCGCAGACTTTCACCCGGTCCATCTGATGCACTTCGAGGAATCGGTGCACCATGGCGTCGACCGTGGTCCGGGGTGACGCGACTTCGTGGAGCACCGGATCGGTTAGGTAGCGGCTGACCAGTCGATCGACCGCTCCGTCCAGGGTGGCCGAGAAGAGCAGCGTCTGATGGTCGCGCTCCAGCCGGCGCAGGACCCATTCGACCTGGGGCATGAAGCCCATGTCTGCCATGCGGTCGGCTTCATCGAGGACGAGTGTCTCGACCTCGGCGACAGAGAGCTCGCGCCGGTCACCAAGGTCGATGAGCCGCCCCGGTGTGGCGATCACCACATCGACGCCATGGCGCAGCTTCTTCACCTGACGCTCGATGTCGGCCCCGCCATACACCGCGACGACCTTCAGGCCAGCCGCATCTGCCAGGGGGGAGAGCACGTCACTCACCTGAACCGCCAGTTCGCGGGTGGGGACGAGCACCAGGGCCTTGGGCAGCCCCGGCTTGGTCGCCTTGTCTGCCATGGTGCGCTGCAGGAGCGGTACCCCGAACGCCAGCGTCTTGCCCGATCCGGTCTTGGCTTTGCCGCAGACGTCGCGTCCGGCGAGGGCGTCGGCCACGGTCATGGCCTGGATAGAGACGGCGGTGGTGATCCCCTGGCGCTCGAGCGCCCCGACAAGGGCGGGGTCGACTCCGAGCGAGGAGAATGTGCAGCCTTCGAATCGGGAGGCTTCCTCCGCATCTACGGATGCGGTACCTGGAGGCACGGCCATTCGCTCGGCCTGATCTAAAGCAGTGGACATCGGTAGGTAGCTCGCTCTCATCTGTTCTCAGAGGCCGGACTCCGGCCGTGGCCGGCGACCGTCCTTCGGTCGCCGTACGCGCGTTGGGTACGGGCGTCTGCGGGCCCGCCTCGGGCCACCCAAGTCGGACGGACCGACCTGGAGAACAAGATGAGGAAGACCCCGGCAGCAGGACCTGCTGCCCTGCCACGCGGTCCATTGTACCTGGAAACCCGCCCGATCGGGTCGGAGCCCCTGGATGACACCGACTCGCCCGTGTGCCATCGTGGAAACGGGGCCCAGCGGGCATCCGACCGGGGGCCGGGTCGAGCCCAGCCCATAGGCGCCAATGGACCGAAAGGACGATCAGCGTGGGAAAACTCACCGTCGGCGACAAAGCGCCGGCCTTCAGCCTGCCGGACCAGGACGGCAACACCGTCTCCTTGGAGGACTACTCCGGCCGGCCGGTCGTCGTGTACTTCTATCCGAAGGACGACACGCCGGGATGCACCAAGGAGGCCTGCCAGTTCAACGACAATCTCGATGCCTTCTCCCGAGCAGGGGCGCTCGTACTCGGCATCTCCGCCGATGCTGCCGAAAGGCACCGCAAGTTCCAGGACAAGTACGGACTCGCGTTTCCGCTCCTCACCGATGCCGACCATGCCGTCGGCGAGGCCTACGGGTCCTGGGGCGAAAAGACCCTCTACGGGAAGAAGACCATCGGGGTCATCCGCTCGACCTTCCTGATCGGTGCCGACGGCGGCGTCGCCCGCGCCTGGTACAACGTACGGGCCGACGGCCACGCTGCAAAGGTGCTGGCAGAACTCGACCGCTGAGGCGGGTCGGGCGTGCAATGAACCGCTCGGCCTCGGGAGGCTCGGGCACCGAAGGCTGGCTCGCGCGGGTGGCAGATGGTGCGCTGATCGACCGCTCCCGGCGTGGTCGATAGGGTTGAGCCATGCCCCCCGAAAAGCCTCATTGGGCCGAGCTGTTCACCGAGGTCGTCACTTCCGGGCTGTGCACGGGTTGCGCGGCCTGCATCGTGGCCTGCCCGTACGACGTCCTCTCCTACGACGACTCGGGGGGCCGCTACAGGCCCTTTCACATCGATGCCGATGGTGGCCCCGAAACCTGCACCCACGGGATCAAGGGATGCACCATGTGCACCCGGGCCTGCCCCCGCTTCCGCCTCTGGGAGCCCGAGATCGAAACCCACCTCTTCGGAAGGGAGCGAACGGCCGAAGAGGTGGCCGGAGTCTGCTCGGACACCCTCCTCGTCCGGGCCACCGATCCAGAGGTTCAGCGCCAAGGTCAGGACGGTGGCCTGGTCTCGGCGCTCTTGATCTGGGCTCTCGAGCACGACGTCATCGATGCGGCGCTGGTGTCGATCCTCGAAGGTGACGGAACTACCTGGAAGGCCGTCCCGGGGGTGGCCACCTCCCGAGCCGAGGTGCTCGCGGCAGCCGGTTCGCGCTACACGTACTCGGCCAACACCCTCGCCTACCCAAAGGCCCTCGAGGGAGGTGCCGAGCGCATTGCACTGGTGGGCATGGGGTGCCAGGCGTCCGCTCCACCCATCATGAAGGCCCGCAAGGCGGGGAAGATCGCCCGGCGCCTGTCGTTTACCATCGGCCTGATGTGCTCGAAGACGTTCGATGACGCCATCTTCCCCGAACTGTTCGAAGCCAGATACGGCATCGGTCGAGCAGAGATCGAGAAGATGAACATCAAAGGGGTGTTCCAGGTCTGGACCCGCGACGGTGCCTACCACGAGATCCCACTGAAGGAAGCGCACGCCTGGACCCGGGAGGGCTGCACGTCCTGCCCAGACTTCGCCGCCGAGCACGCCGACATCGCCACCGGGGGGATCGGCGCCTTCGACGACTGGACCTTGACCATCGTTCGGACCCAGCAGGGTCGGGAGATCCTGGATGGGATGATCGCCGACGGAACGGTGGAGACCAGACCCGGGGATGACGACCCGGGAGCGATCGCCCTTCTCCACCGTTTGGCCCGAGTCAGCCGCAGGCGCTGGCCGGAGACAGCCGTCCCCATGCCTCGCCGCCTGCCCTCCCCCTCCTGAAGGGCACTTCGAAGTCGGCAACCCGCGAGGCCACCAGCTCCAGGCCACCAGGTTCAGAATTGACTAAGAATCATCCCGACGTGGTTCTTCGCGAGGCTTGGTCGGCACCGGACCACCTAATCTGAGGCGTCGGTGACCGATCGGCGGCCCGCGGCCGACCGGCGACCCGACCGAGAGACCGCCGTCCCGGTGATGCGGGCTGAACTCTGGAGGACGTGAAGGTGTTCGCCGCCATCGGACGGTTCAGCGTTCGCCACCGTTGGTCGATCATCCTCGCCTGGATCGTGGGTGCTTTCGTCGTGGTTTCGATGCTCCCCTCGCTATCGAGCGTCGAGAAGAGCAGCGGTTCGAACTTCTTACCTTCTGACGCACCGAGCGTGGTGGCCGGCAAACTGAATGCCACCTTCGGTTCGACGACGGTCACGACACTGGTGGCGGCTACAAGGGGCGGTGCGCTCACACCGGCGGACAATGCCGTCATCGACCGGGTGGAGCAGGCCATGAAGTCGATCCCCCATGTGTCCGCTGTCGTGGACCAGGGAAGCTCCTCCAACCACAGGGCCCGGAGGGCACTGGTGGAGATCGATCTCCCACAATCGGCTGCCAGCAAGCGACTCGTCGCCGTAGTCGACGGCCTGCGCTCGACCTTCGTCACGTCAGGAGCACCGACCGGGCTCGTCTTTCATCTGACTGGCGGAGTGGCCGCTTCGGTCGACTCCCAGAACCAGAGCACCCACACGGCGGTGCTCACCGAGCTCCTGTCGGTGCTGTTCATCATCTCCTTGCTGTTCTTGACCTTCCGTGCCCTGCTCGCCCCCTTCGTCGCCCTCCTCCCGTCGGTCGTCGCGATGGTGGTCGCCGGTCCGCTCATCGCACTGTCCACCCGCGTCGGCGTTCAAGTGTCGGATCTCACCCCCATCCTCCTGACCGTGGTGCTACTGGGCGCAGGAACCGACTACGGCCTATTCCTCATCTTTAGGCTGCGAGAGGAGATCAGGCGGGGTCGGAGTGTCCACGACGCGGTGGCCGTCTCGGTCTGCAAGGTAGGTGAGTCGATCACCTTCTCCGGATTGACCGTCATGGGGGCGCTGGCAACTGTGGCCATCGCCACCTTCGGCCTCTACCGGGGACTGGGACCGGCACTCGCCATCGGAATCGCCATCGCCCTCATCGCGAACCTGACACTGCTCCCGGCTCTACTGACCGTCCTGGGTACCAGCGTCTTCTGGCCACGAATCCCCGCGAGCGGGCAGCGAGGCAGAGGGACCTGGGGAGCGATCGCGGGCAAGGTCGTCGGTCGACCGGTCCTCACCCTGATCCTCGGCCTGGTATTCCTGGGTGGCCTCGCTGCCTCGATGGTCGCATACACACCATCCGGATTCGGCAGCCAGGGACCCCCGGCCTCGTCGGACTCGGGCCGGGGCCAGGCAATCCTGATGAAGGATTTTCCGACCGCCGGAGCCGACTCGGCTGTAGTGCTGTTCCGACTCCCCATCTCGGTGTGGAACGAGCCCCAGGTGCTGGCGGGTGCCGCGCGCGGCCTGCGGCGCACAGCCGGGCTCGCCTCGGTCACCGGCGCCCTCAATCCCGACGGAGGTTCGGTCGGGGCCGACACCTTGGCCGCGGCCCACCAGCAGCTTGCACGGTACGGCCCGGCGGCTCGATTGGGAGACCTGCCACCACCAGGATCAGCGGTGCCGCCTGCCACCTGGAACGCCTACCGCGACTCGACCCAGTACATCAGCGCCGACGGTCGGACCATTCGCTACGACGTGTCACTGACCGCCGGACCAGCAAGCAGCACGGCCGCCGCACGGTCCATCCCTCGGATCCGGACTTCGATCTCCCGGATCGCCCGGCAGATCGGGGCGACCTCGAACGGTATCCACGGTAACGCTTCCTCGGCGGCGGACATCGGCTCCATCTCGGGACAGGATCTCGCCACCATCATCCCCATCGTCCTCATCGTCCTGGCTGTGCTGCTCGCGATCGTTCTCAGAAGTCTCATTGCACCCTGGTACCTGGTGGCAAGTGTCGGTCTGTCCTATCTCGCTTCGCTTGGCTTCGCCGTCCTCGTCTTCGAGCTCGTCGGGGGGCACGGGGGAATCAATTTCGTCCTCCCCTTCTTCATGTTCATCTTCATCATGGCTCTCGGTCAGGACTACAACATCCTCGTGATGACCCGAATACGCGAAGAGGCGCACCACGCTCCCATCGCCGTCGCCGTCCGCCGGGCAATGGAGTCGACCGGTACCACCGTGACGTCGGCGGGCTTGATTCTGGCCGGTACCTTCGGGGTCCTCACCGCAACCGGCGACACCCAGGTCCAAGAGATCGGGCTCGGGTTGGCCGCGGGCATCCTGCTCGACACCTTCTTCGTCCGGACACTGCTCGTACCCTCCGTCGCCGTCCTCCTCGGCCGTTGGAACTGGTGGCCATCGAAGCTCTCCGGCGAGGACGCCGGTGAGGGCGGTCAGCCGCCGCTCGACGGCAGCGACGGTCCCCGTCCGGACTGCGACCGCGACGCGGCCTCACCGGTCGCGGTGGAGGATCCGAGCGAGCGAACCCTCGCCGGGGTCCGACCCTAAGGCCGACTCGCCGGAACCTGGTGCCCGGACGAGTACGGTGAACGGCCGTGGCCCCGCAATCCTCCCGGAAGAACCGTCCTACGACGATCCTGCTGATCCGGCACGGCCTGACCCCGACAACGGGGACGGTCCTGCCGGGACGGGCTCCCGGACTGCACCTATCGCCCGATGGCGAGGCGCAAGCCGAGGGTGTCGCCGACCGGATCGCCGCACTCGGTCAGCCGGCAACGGAGGCCGGTCGCAGGCTCCGGACACCGCTCGTGGCGGTGTACACGTCTCCCCTCGAACGGGCGGCCGAGACGGCCAAGCCGATCGCCCGGCGCCTCGGTCTGAGGGTCCGCACCGAGCGGGGACTGTCCGAGTGCGACTTCGGGGAATGGACCGGTGCCCGACTGTCCCAGCTGGCGAAGAAGCCGTCGTGGGTCGAGGTCCAGCGTCGCCCGGTCGGATTCCGATTCCCTGGTGGGGAGTCGTTCCTCGAGATGCAGTCACGGATGGTCGAGACGCTCGGTCGCCTCGTGGATCGGCATCCGGGAGCAGTCATCGCCGCCGTCTCGCACGCCGACCCGATCAAGGCCGCGCTGGCAACCGCAGCCGGCATCCATCTCGATCTCTTCCAGCGGCTGGTCGTCCAACCCTGCTCGGTGTCGGCCATCACCCACACTGAGAGCGGTCCACATGTCCTTTGCATGAATTCGACCGCCTCGTTGACGGAGTTGGCCATCGCGTGAACGACGGTCATGACCTCCCTGCACCCGACCGGATCGTGGTGGCCACGATCGGTCCGCCCGGGCAGAGGCTCTTCCTCCTCCAGTGCCGGCAGGGACCGACCGTGCTCACCCTGAAGATCGAGAAGCAGCAGGTGGCGATCGTGGCCGAGTACCTGGCCCGGATCGTCAAGAATGAGCAACGGCCAGGCCACCTCCCCGATCCCGCACCGCTCGAGGAGCCAACCGAGCCGGCCTGGGTGATCGGTACCATCGGTGTCTCCTACGACCCAACCGAAGATCGGATCGTCCTCGTCGTCGAGGAGCAGGTGGCCGAAGGCGAAAGCGGAGCCATCGCCCGCCTATCCATCTCCCGGGAGCAGGCTGCCGCCCTTGCCATCCAGGCCACAGCCCTGGTCGAGGCGGGCCGTCCCCCCTGTCCTCTGTGCGGTTCTCCCCTCGATCCGTCGGGCCACGAGTGCCCCCGAACCAACGGTCACCGGCCACCGGTCGTGTGAAGGGCTGGAACCGAAAGACCGGTCCCCGCTTGGCGGTGGCCGGCGAGCGACTCTCCTCAGGTGAACTGCAGGTCGTCGGGCGACTCCCGTGGAGCTCGAATCTGACCTTCCTGGTGTCGATCGATGAAGACCCCGAGCGGTCGCCCGATGCCGAACCGGCCGACGGCCAGCTCTTCGGGGTCTACAAGCCGGGCAGGGGCGAGCGGTCCCTTTGGGACTTTCCGGGCGGCCTCTACCGGCGTGAGGTGGCCGCCTACGAGCTCTCGGTGGCACTGGGCTGGGACATCGTCCCGCCCACCGTGTTGCGGGATGATGCCCCGCTCGGCCCGGGGTCGGTACAGCTCTTCGTCGACGCAGATTACGAACGGCACTATTTCACCCTCTTCGAGGAGGGAGAGCATGACAGCCTGCTGCAGGCGGTCTGCGCCTTCGACGTCGCCGCCAACAATGCCGATCGCAAGTCAGGGCATGTGCTTTCCGACCGGGAGACCGGGATCTGGGCCATCGACCACGGGTTGTGCTTCCACTGGCAGCCCAAACTGCGCACGGTCGTGTGGGACTACTCCGGTGACGCCATCCCCGAGCATCTGCTCATCGATCTGAACCGCGCAGCGGGCGATCTCCCCGATGCCGTAAGTCGGCACCTCGAACGCCGGGAACGGGCAGCCCTGCTGAGCCGGATCGCCGCCATGGTCGACTGTGCGACGTTCCCCGAACCGGCCGAGGGTGACCGCCCTCCGTATCCCTGGCCTTTGGTCTGACCGCAGTGGCAGCCGCTCGTAGGCCGACCGCCAGAGGCACTTCTCAGCCCTTCGCCTTGAGCCCCTCGATGAGCGCCGGCAGCACCTTGTGCACGTCTCCGACGATGCCGAGGTCGGCCACCGAGAAGATGGGGGCGTCCTGGTCCTTGTTCACGGCCACGATGTTCTTCGAGTTCTTCATCCCGACCAGGTGCTGGGTGGCACCGGAGATCCCGCAGGCCAGGTAGACCGTGGGCTTGACCGTCTTACCGGTCTGACCCACCTGGTGGGAGTAAGGCACCCAGCCGGCGTCCACGATTGCCCGGCTGGCTCCAGCGGCCCCCTTGAGCAACCTTGCCAGCTCTTCGATGAGCGGATATTGGTCCGCGTCCCCGAGTCCCCGACCACCGGACACCACGACGGCGGCCTCGTCCAGCTTGGGCCCACTGCGCTCCTCGACATGGCGATCGACGATCCGGGCGGCATTGCTCGAACCGAGCTGGCCGACTGGAAGCGACTCGACGGCGGCGGGGCCGCCACCGGATGGCTCTGCCGGAAACGACTTGGCCCGCACCACGAAGAGCGCTGGACCTTCGTCGACGAATCGGGCGGTCAGAACCTGACTCCCCCCGAAGATGGCATGCTTCGATGCGAGTCCACCTTCGGCCTCCACCAGGTCGACCACGTTGGTCAGGACCGGTCGATCGAGCTTCGCCGACAACCGGGCGGCGACATCACGTCCGTCGTAGGTCGCAGGGAACAGGACCGCGTCGGGTCCGTTTCCCGCGGTGACTGCGGCGGCCATGGCAGACGCCACGGGGACGCCGGGGAGGGCTCCGCCCAGATCACCGACATTGCGGACGGTGGTTGCGCCGTAGTCGCCCAGGGTGCCGGCAACCTCCGCGGTGACATCCCCGTAGGTGACGGCTTCGACGGTTGTGGCCAGCGATCGGGCCTGGGTGAGCAGTTCGAGCGAGGTGGAGATCGGAGCCCCGTCGTTCACTTCAGCGAGGACCCACACCGTTTCGACAGTCATGTTCTTTGGTTCTCCTACCGGACCTAGACGACTTTCAGCTGTTCGAGAAATGCGATGATCCGCTGGGCGCCGTCCCCCTCGTCGACGACGATCTCGCCAGCCGTCCTGGCTTCGGCGTCGGCCACCTCGGTCACCTGCTGGCGAGATCCCGCCGCACCCACCTGGTCGGTTTCGATGCCGAGATCGGCGACGGTGAGGGTCTCGACCGACTTCGACTTGGTCGCCATGATCCCTTTGAACGACGGGTACCGAGGCTCGACGACACCGGCGGTCACGGTCACGACCGCGGGGAGAGGGCTCTCGACCTCGTCGTACCCGGACTCGGTCTGGCGCTGTACCTTCACCGACGAGCCCTCGATCTCGACCTTCTTCGCGAAGGTGATCGACGGAAGTCCGAGCAGTTCCGCCATCTGAACCGGTGTGGTGCCGGTATAACCGTCAGTGGACTCGGTCGCTGCCAACACGAGGTCGGGCTCGGCACGCCTGACGGCTGCGGCCAGGACCTTGGCCGTACCGAGTGCGTCGGTGCCGGCGAGGACATCGTCGCTGACCAGGATGGCCTTGGCGGCTCCCATGGCCAGAGCGGTCCGCAATCCCGACGTCTCGCCACCCGGAGCCATCGACACCAGGGTCACCTCGCCCCCACCGGCGGCGTCCGCCAACTGGAGGGCCATCTCCACTCCGTAGGAATCGGAATCATCGAGGATGAGCTTCCCCTCCCGCACGAGGTTCTTCGTCCCCGGATCGAGGGCTGGTGGCGCCGCGGGATCGGGAATCTGCTTCACACAGACAACGACGTTCATGGCCGTGCATTGTTGCTGAAAATTGACGGCTCCGCCCAATTGGGCCGCGATCCCTGGTGGACGGACCCCTGCAACCACCGGCACGACCGATCGGCGCAAGCGCCAGCGATGGACCAGCGGGCCCAACGGCGAGCTCGACGGTCAGCCCGCCCGGAGCACATGACAGGCGAGGATCACGTCGTCGGTGATGACCGCGTCCACTCCCGCAGCGCTCATCTGCTCGAGGGGCTCGGCCTGATTGACCGTCCACGTCGCCACGCTCAGCCCGCAACCGTGGGCATCGGCCACCAGCCCTGGGTGCACCAGTCCGATTGGTAGATGCACGGCAGTGCATCCGCACACTCTCGCCGCGTCGACCGCGCCCAACGGATCGAACCACGGGGGGAGCAGCAGGCCTCGACGAAGACCGGGCCTGGTTCGATGTACCTGTTCCAGGGTGGGAGGCCAGAAGGAGGAGATGATCACCTCCATCGGGCTTGCCGCGCCGGCCACGACTTCGGCCACGGCGACCGCCAGCCGCTCGGTGGGATCGAAGCCGTGCTCGGAGGGCAGGTTCTTGATCTCGATGTTGAGGGACCAACCCGAGCACGCCTCGATGGCCTCGTCGAGATGGGGAACCCAACCCGGCAGTTCCCCCGCCCGCACCTCGCAGATGGGTCCGACTCCGTCGATCGACGAATCGTGATGGACGACCATGGCCCCGTCCGCGGTCAGTCGTACATCGAGCTCGACACCGTCTGCGCCGAGCGAGAGCGCCCGACCGAAGGCCTCGAGCGTGTTCTCCAGCATTCCGGTCGAGCGATCTGGGCTGCCTCGATGAGCCAGGATCTCCACCGCGCCAATCATCGTCGACGGTCGTCATCCGGCGCTGGCCGTCATCCGAGCCGCACCGACCGGGTACGGCCGCGGCACCTGGAGGCGGTAAGGATCTGTTTGCGCCGGAAAGTGCTTGCACCGCTGAGAGACGGCTGGGTACGCTGGCTCCGTACCCGAACTGGCCGGCGACCTCGGGCGCCGAGTCATGTGAATAGAATCACAAATGGGACCGTTGCCGAAGTGGAGGAAGACGTCGTGGCCCTCATGTGGAATCGGGCAGTCGAATGGGACGATCGGGACTGGCGGCGATCGGCCGCGTGCAGGAGCACCGAGCCGGACCTCTTCTTCCCCATCGGCACGACCGGGCCGGCTGTCGACCAGATAGAGGCGGCCAAGCGGGTCTGCCGATCCTGTGAAGCCCAGGAACCCTGCCTCGATTTCGCCCTGGTCACCAACCAGGAATCGGGTGTGTGGGGCGGCACCTCCGAGGAAGAGCGCCGCAAGCTCCGCAAGGCCTGGCTGGCAGCCCGTCGACGGGCCTCGTAGCTCGACTTCCGCCCGTTGATCGCGACGGCGTCCAGGGCGTCGGCGCTCGTCAGGGTGTGGCGATGGTGACTGTGAAATTCTGCCTGAGGCGTGCCCCGGCGGTGATGGTGACCTCTCTGGGCGGCGTCGTGCTGCGGCCGAACCCACCAGCGGTGAACAGGTCTGCGAAGCCGGACAGCCACCAGGTGCCCGGTGCAAGTGTAAGTGCGTAGGTTCCGTTCCCTTGGCTGTACGCATCCTGACCTCCGTCGCAGGACAGCCCCGACGGCGGAGCGTTGCAGGCCTGGACGCCCGACTCGATTCCACCCACCGGGGCACCGACCACCCCGACTACTCCGATGACCACCCCGGTCGTGGGTGCTTGGAAGGGGACGGTCAACCTCTGGGTGGTGGTCCGGGCCGCACTGATGGTCACGCGGGTCCCGACCGGGTCAGTGTAGGAGCCCAACGCGGTGCCGTATCCCGGATAGAGGATCCACGATCCGGGGGTGAGCGTGGTGATCTGGTAGCGGTCGATCCGGGCTCGTGCCCCACCGGCTGCCTCGCCGATCGCTCCGGTGAGCGAGCCCGCCACGCCGGACCCCGATGGACCCGAGTACTCGCTCACGCACTGGGGCGATGACTGCACATGGTCGGGCGACGGACAGGCTTCTACCGTGTAGCTGATGATCGGTAGGTGCCGGTGCGCTCCGACGACCCGGATGGTGCCCGACGCGGTACCAAGCACCTGATAGGGAACGTCGAGAGCTACCGCCGTGGTTCGTCCTCCACTGATGGTCACCGTTCGGGTCGGACCGTCGATGGCATTGCCGAACGGTTCGGCGGCATAGAGGCCATTGACAGTCCACTGGCCGTCGGCCAGGACCATCGTGATCGTCCCGCCACCGAATCCCCAGCCGGTCTGGCACGAACCCGACGAGACCTCACACGCGGAGATCGCTACCGGATCGGAGAAACCGGCCGGGGTTCCCGTCACGGTGACCATGGCGGACAAGATTCCGTCACCGGGGGTCGTGAACTGTCCTCGGAGACCGAACCGTGAGGTCCGTCCGGCCACCAGTCTGACGACCCTTCCGGCCTGGGCATCGATGGAACACCCGAACTCGGTGCAGTATCCGGGGAACGCGGTCCAGGCACCCGGAGGAAGGCCAGTCACCTCGAACGGTGCTGCGTCGGTTCCGGAGAATGATTGGGCACCGGTGGTCACGCAGGCGATCGAAGGAGTGCCCCCGCTGTAGGGGGCGAAAGACGGACAGAGCAGAACCGAGAGTCGGTAGACCGTCACTCCCGGAGGCGCACCGGTGATTCTCACCATTCCCTTCGCCGTGGCAGGGCGCTGGTAGGCCACCGTGAAGTTGGCGGTCACCGTCCCGCCACTCGGGACGCTCACAAGGATCGGGGCACTCAGGAAGACGCCTCCGAAGCCCGAATTCTCGTAGAAGGCGCTCACGTCCCAGGAACCGGGGGGGAGAGAGAGCGAATATTCGCCGTTGGCAGCAAGGCTGTAGAGGGGATCGGCACAAGCGACCGATGAACGGCCCGAGGCGGGGCACGCGCCTGCACCCTCGAAGGCCGGCGAGAACCCGACAGGAGCGCCGACGACCGTCACCGTACCGGTGACCGAACCCTGGGCACACGAGCCGGAACAGCCGCCAACGCCCGCTGACGCGCTCACACCACCGGACGCCGAGGCCGGGCGACCGCTGGTCAGTGGTCGTGGGCTCGCCGAAGCCAGCTGCGAAAAGACCGACACGGACAGGACGAGGCCTGCGGCCGCCACCGCCCCGAAAGGAAGCCACCGGTTCCAGTGATTCATCCGATCCCCCGATCCGCATTGCCGCCCAAGAGCTCCGCTCCTTCGGACCATATCGGTTCGGGGCCAGCCGGTCTACCGATCAGCGCGGTACGCCGTTACCGGGCCGGCCGGGAGTGCGAGAGTGAGAGCCTCGATCACTGGGGAGGATCGCTCACCGGCAGTCGGATGGTCACCACGGTGCCCTCGAGTTCGAGCCCGTTCCCGTCACCAGCCGCAGCGGATCGGCGGTCGACCATGGTGATCGTCCCCTCGAGCTGGCTCCGCACCAGGTCCCGGACGATCGACAGTCCGAGACTTTGGGTTTCGTCGATGTCGAAGCCGTCGGGCAGACCAGATCCGTCATCGGTCACCTCCAGCGCCAGCTGGTCTCCAAGGTCAGCCAGATGAACCTGTATGCGGCCAGGTCGGAGCGAAGACTCCAACTCCTGTCCACTGCCCGACCCGCCGTCTTGTTCACCGTCGGCCAAAGACTCGGGAAACCCGTGCTCGAGTGCGTTCTGGAGCAGTTCGGCGAGCACCACGGCGAGCGGCGTCGCCATCTCGGCCGGAACCTCGCCGAGTTGGCCGATGACCTCGAAGGTGAGCGGACGGGACAAGACCACCGAATCCTCCGCCATCCGGATCAATGACGTCACGATCTCGTCGAAGGGGACCTGGTCGCTCGGCTCGCGGGCGAGAATCTCGTGAACGATAGCGATCGATCGCACCCTACGTTCGGCCTCGAACAGCGCCACCCGACCACCCCCGGGTGGGAGCCGACGAGCCTGGAGGCGCAACAAGGCCGAGATGGTCTGAAGGTTGTTCTTGACCCGGTGATGCACCTCCCGGATGGCCGCGTCCTTCGACAGGAGCAGCCGATCGAGCCGGCGGAGATCGGTGACATCGCGCATGAGCACCAGGCACCCGGTCACCTGATTGTCGGCGATCAGCGGAATGCAGTGGAATAGGACCGAGACGTCCGGGCGGCGCTCGACCTCCTCCACCACCGGAAACGCCGAAGCCAATGCCCACTCGATGGCTGATTCCTCGATGCCGAGGTCGCTCAACCGATGACCTTCGGTCTGGGAGTACATGCCCATCCGGTGCAAAGCGTTGGTGGCGTTGGGTGAGGCGTACCGGACCCTTCCCTCGTCATCGACGAGCACGACACCGTCCCCGACCCTCGGCGCCTCTTCAGTTGCCACTTCCTCGCTCGGGAAGGGAAAGGTCGACTCCATCAGCATGACCGCGAACCGATCGAACAGATCGCGATAGGTGCGCTCGAGGTGCCCCGGTCGCCGGCCAGTGCCTGCAGCCAAACGACCCAGCACCGCTACCGCCGTCCCGTCATGACGTACCGGGATGCACTGGAGTTGCACCGGCTCACCGTCCTGCTCCAGAACGAGTTCCCCACGGGTCGTTTCGCCGGTCTCCAATGTCTGGATGGCGAGGGACCAGTCCCGAGCGGCGACGGTCTGTCCAACCAGATCATGTTGGACGACCGTTGCACTGTTCGAAGGACGCATCTGACCGATGACGATCAGTTCGTCGGCGTGAACAGAAGGAGCCTCCCGGTTCGCTCCCGGCACCGCCTGACCTGGTTCAGCTGGAACCGTGGGAGCCAGAAGAACCAGGTCGGAGAATGACAGGTCGGCGAGGATGCCCCAGGTGCCGAGCAATCTCTGGAGATGTCCGAGCTGGGCGTCGTCGAGATCGGTACGTCCGAAGGCGAGCTCGGCCGGGGTGACCACGGTTCAGCCACGTCCCGTGCTGCCGACGGGGAGCGCATATCCCCGCCGGTTCCGGAAACCCCGCAATTCGGTGACACCGGCTCGAGCAAGAAGGAGCGCCAGATCCTCTACTCGATCAGCTACGTCCGGGAGATCATGGGCATCCGAGGCCGTGGTGAGCGGCACCCCTTTGGCGACGAATCGTTCGAGCAGTGCCGGTGACGGGTACTCCTCTTCCACCGGCTTCCGCCATCCGGCCGAGGACAACTCTGCCGCCATCCCCGAGCGAACGGCCGCTTCGGTGATCCGGTCGTAGAACTCATCGGGTACCTGGGGTATCCGGCCGGCGACCTTCACCAGATCTGGATGGGCGAACACATCGCACACACCGGAGGCTCCCAGCTCCTCCATCGCCGTTGTGTACTCCTCCCATACGGCATCGATCTTGCGGGCGTTCCACTCGGCCAACACCACCGGGTCACTCAACACATCGAACCGCCACGTACCGAGCCAGTGGACGGAGCCCAGCAGCACATCGAACGGATAGCCCTCGAGAAGCCGGGCGACCTCGCCCATCCGGCCCTGGTAGTAATCGACTTCGAGGCCGAGAGCGACAGGCAGCCCCTCGGCCTTCACCGCCTCGACGCACTCCACGTACGCGTCCAGATCCACACGGGCATGGTGGTCCCAATACTCGATCATGCCCGGCCGCAGCGTGTCCCCAGGGAGGGTGTCCCAGAAGCCCCCGAGGGAGTCACGGGCCTGGGTGAATCGGAAGAGGTGCTCGGTCACCGCGATCTCGCTGATCCCCGCGATCTTGGCGCGCTCGCAGTAGGCCGCCACCCGTTCGACGGTGGGTTCGACATCGCTCTGGGAGTGAGGCCACAGATGGAGGTGGTAGTCGAGCACCAGAGGACCCCTGACCCGCTACCCGGATGCCCGATCGGACCGTGATCGTCGGGCCGCGTACGGACATGGCCCCTCCGAGACCGGAGGTGGATCGAGTGATCTCCGACGTCGGGTCGGACTTGGCACCATGAAGGGCATCGTAAGCGAGCCCGGGACAACCCCCGACCGGCGGCAACCAGTACCGACCGGGCTGGCACCGATGGCGTGCCGATCCCGACCGGGCCTGCACGAACCGGACCCGATCATGTCCAGAACTGCTCTCCCAACCGGAACAGACCGCCCAGGTCGTAGATGTCGGTGTCGAAGAATGGCACCGAGGCAAGGACGTCAGGTGCGACCGACAGCGTCGCCCGCTCCTCCATCTCCCGGACCGCGACCACCTGGAAGTTGAGAAAGCTCTCGGCCACTTCGATCAGGACCCGTTCGATCTGATCAGGCGCCGCGAGGTCCGGGTCGATCGAGGCGAGCACAGGGGCCAGTTCATTGGAGATGGATTCCGCTCGGTCTCGCATGGTCTCGGCCACGACGCCTCCCTCTGGGCTGTGGAGGTAGTCGGGAAGCACCTTGTTGAGCACGATGGCACCGAGGTGGAGCTTGCGACCTTTCAGCTGCTCGGCGAAGAATTCGGCTTCCCGCAAGGGTACGGCTTCGAGTGTCGAAATCACCGCGAACGTCGTCCGGCGGTCGGACAGCAACCGTCCAACGGCCTCCGATCGCTCGACGAACCCGTCGTACATCGACTGGAACAGGATGAAGAACTCGGAGATGTCAGCGAGGAAGTCGGTGCCGAGGATCCGGTCGGCGACGGAATAGAACGGTTTGGTGGCCGCGTTCACCAACCGGGACCGATAAGGGACGATCAGCCATCGAAGCAACCGGGACGAGAAGAAGTCGGCCATTCTCTGGGGTGCATCGAGAAAGTCCAGCGCGTTCCGGGTGGGCGGCGTGTCGACGACGATGAGGTCGTAATCGCTCTCGGAGTGGATTTCGTAGAGTCGCTCCATGGCGATGTAGTCGTGGCTCTGCACGAAGCGCCCCGAAATGTTCTGGTACAGAGGGTTGGCGAGTATCTCATCCCGCGTCCTCCGGTCGGGAGCGTGTCTGTGGATCAGCGCGTCCCACGATTCCTTGGTGTCGAGCATCGCAGCCCACAGTTGCCCACGCGGCTTCAGACCGGCGGACGCGAATGCCTCGTCAGGCACACGGTGCTCGGTGTTGCCTATTCCTGCGAGCCCGAGAGCGTCGGCGAGGCGCTTGGCAGGATCCACGGTGAGCACGAGGACCTTGCTCCCATGGCGCACAGCGGCCATCACCGCGGCGGCGGCTGCCGTGGTCGTCTTGCCCACCCCCCCCGGACCGCACGCCACCACGATCTCCTTGGCGGCGAGGAGCCCGTCCATGGATCCACTTCGGAAACCAATGCTCTTCTGCTGGCTGAGCACCCCCGAGCGAGGTTCCCCACCAGGAGCGCGGGAATGCCGGGTGGCCCCACCGGTCGTCCCGGTCCGCTCCGATTCCGAAATCCGCACCCGCGCCATCAGTACCCGAGCTCCTCTCCGATGGAGGAAGCCACCTGGCGGGTCGTGCGCAGACCATGTGACCGGGTGAACAGGTATGGGAGGTACAGCATGGGCACGGTGTCGTCGATCCCGTGGCGGAGCCGGTCGAGGTGGGTGGCGCGGGTACGTCGCATGGTGACCGCCAATCGGGCGGCCTCGAGCACCGGTCCGGCATCCCCCCCGACGAGCTCTTGTAGCTGTGCCATGGGAGCCGGCCCACCGATGCAGTGGAACACCTCCTCCTCCTGGCGACCGAACAACTCGGGCAGCACCCGGTTGACCACGACCGCGGCGAGCGACACGGTCGTCTCTTCCCCCAGCCTCGAGGCGAGCTGGATCGTCTCGTTGACCGGCATCTCCTCGGGGGTGCACACCGCCACCAACCCGGTTGTGCGAGGATCGGAGAGGATGTCGAGCATCCAGTCGGTCTGGGAGCGAATGAGGCCCACCTTCACCAGATCGTTGATGGCCTGCGGGGCGGCCAGTTGACCGATGATGTGGCCTGAAGCCGGTGCGTCGACCACCACCAGGTCGTAGTTGCGCTCGCGTACCTCGTAGCAGAGCTTCCCCACGGTCAGGATCTCGCGAACACCCGGCGCGGCGGTGGCGACGAAATCGAATGCCTTGGCCAGAGGTCCGATCCGACCGACCACCGGTATGCGCATCTGGAGCTTCAGGTACTCGCGCAGGGATGCCTCGGTGTCCATGGTCATGGCGAAGAGGGATGGAAGGATCTCCTTCTCCTTGAAGCTCGTGGGTGGCGCCTCGTAGAACCCGGCCACATCGCCCTTCGCATCGACTTCGCAGACGAGTACGCGTCTGCCCTGGGTCGACGCGAAGAGCGCGAGCGCAGAGGCAACCGTGGTCTTTCCGACTCCCCCCTTGCCGGTGACGAAGACCAGCTTGAGATCGAGGAGAGGTGCCACCGTGGATGCTGCCCTCTCGGTCATCGCCGCTCGAGAGGTCCCGGAATCCTGGGATGTCTCAGGAGACCCCGAAGCCGACCCGACGGTCGGTGGCGGGCGGGTCGACCTCGACATAGGCGACCTTGCCCGACGGCACCCCCACCTGGCGTCCCTTGCGGTCGGTGAGCCAGAGAATGGCGCCATCCTCTCCGAGGGCGGCCTCGATGTCGGCGAGTACCTGCGGGCGGTCGGCGTCCTCGGGCAACTCGATGTCGAGCTCCTTCATCGATTGCACGATTCCGATACGCACATCCACCCGGCACTCTCCTCTCACCTACCGGCGGTGGGCCGGTGCTCCTCGACGATACAAGGTCGGAGCGGCACGGCAGGCAGGCGGGCAGGGAACCGGGAGTGGCGTGAGCCGGACCTTGACTATTCCGACTTCCGTATTAGTCTGTACCGAGACTCGGCCATCCACCGTTCGAACGTGGGCGTTCGAAACCGGGCGACCGGACGAACCGATTGGACAACCGATGGCTTCGAAACGACTCGGACGAACCCAGGACCCCACGATCCTCGTCCTCACCAGCCTGTCGGGGGGGCCGAAGCACGGCTATGCCGTGATCAAGGACATCGAATCCATGTGTGGTGTGTCTTTCGGGCCTGGCACGCTCTACGGCGTCCTCACCCGGCTCGAACAGGAGGGAATGGTCGAGCCCCTTCCCACCGAAGGAACCCGCCGACCATACCGCATCACGGCCACCGGGGCATCGGTGCTCCGTGAGCGGCTCGGGGTGACCCTCGCGGTGGCCGACGTCGCCTTCCGCCGGCTCGGACAGCTGGGTGCCTCCTGATGCGAGACTCCCCGGTCGAGGCCGCTCTTTCGTGCTACCCCGCATGGTGGCGGGACAGATACGCCGACGAGGTCCGTTCGCTGTCCGCCGAACTCCGCTCCGACGGACGCGCGGCGTCCCGGATCACCTTCGACCTGGTGCGGGGAGCACTCCGGGTGAGGGCCAGTGCGGAGGGGATGCCGCGGGTCCACGACCTGTGGGCGACCCGGACCCAGCTCTCCATCGCGGTGGCGACGCTGCCCTGGCTGCTGGTCGCCCCCCTGGTCTTGTTCGCCATGGGCACCCTGAGACTCCACTCCGCGGCCGGTCGGGTCTTTTCGCCGCAGCTGACTCTGATCGGATCGAACAGCCTGGAGGTGATGGGGAGGCACGGCCCGGTGGCGGCTCCACCCCTCACGCCGGCCGGGTGGATGGTGGTCGACTCCTCCCGGGCCCTCATGGTGCTGTTCGTCGGAACGCTCCTCGTACTGGTCGTCGGCTGGGGCCGACTGATCGGCGGCATCGCCGACTCGAACGCGCCTCAACGCCGGAAGGCCGCGCTGCTGGCTTGGGCGCCTGTCTTCGCCCTTCTGGCCGATGCCGGTCTGGTGGTCGCCCGGGTCATGGTCGGGCCCAGCAGGTATTTCTCGTCGGGCCGACTGGTCGTGCCGCTCAACGGTGATCCGACTGCGGCTCACGCGCTCGTCCAGACCTTCTGGGTCGTGGCCGTCGGCGGGTGGTTGGTCTCGATCGTCTGCGTGTCGGTCGCAGCCGGACGGGCCGAGGTCGCTCGCTCCGACCTCCGTTTCGGCCGCACCGTGTCCGTCATCGTGTCCGTCCTCTTCGCAATGCTGCTGGCCGCATATCTGACCTGGGGGATCGGCCTGGTCGTGCAAGCTCGGCAGGCCGCCCACGGGACGTTCACGACCGTCGTCACATCGAACGAGGACCTCTGGCTGCCAATGGTGCTCCTACTCCTTTTCGTCGCTGCGCTCTCGGCCCTCGCCGCGCGGGCTGCGGTCAGATCGTGGAGGGTGATCTCGGTCGAGATCGTCCGGTGACAATGGATCGTCCGGTGACAATGGGATGGCGGAGTTTGCCTCAGGGCGACGGCGGAAGGGCGGCGTCGAAGAAGGCCAGTTCCAGCACCATGGCCCGCCGGTAGGCTGTCCGAACTGCAGCCCCGTCTACCGCCTGGTCGTCGAGCAGCCTCTCCAGGCTGGCGGTGAGCAGTGCGAAGCCCGGGTCGGCGTAGGTCCGTACCCACGAGGCGTACGGTCCTGCTTCGACCGGGTCGAGTTCCCTGGCCAGCCAGGCGTAGAGTCGCATGCAAGGGGTCATCGCCGCCAACACCCGACCCACGTCACCGGTTGCCGCGGTGGCCAGCAAGAACTCGGTGTAGCCGAGGGTTGCAGTTCCGGGCTCGACCTCGGTCGTGTCCATCCCCCACCGGGCGGCGTAGGCCGCATGCAGCCCGAGCTCCTGACGGACCCCGGTGAGGAGATCGGCCAACGCCAGCAACGTGGGCGTGTCCCGGCTACGGACAAGCGCGAAGGCATAGGCCCGGGCGAACGACTCGAGGAAGAACGCGTCCTGGGCGACATAACTGGCGAAGACCTCACGAGACAGCGAGCCGTCGCCGATGCCCCGGACGAAGGGGTGGGCGAGCGCCAATTCCGCAAGGTCGGCGTTGTCCGCCCACAGTTGCTCGGCGAGATTCACCCGAGGGCCATTTCCCAGAACTCCACCTCCTCGATGAGCACCTCGCGAACCAGGTCTTCGTACTTCTCGGGAGTGGCCAGTTCACGGAGAGCGTCGACGTAACCCACGAATCCCGGAGTGGTCCAATGGTCCACGAAAACAGCGAATCGCGCCTCCCCCGGTGCCACCGACGCCCAAGCCAGCAGGTACGCACGCTCGATGACCCAGAGCCCGGTGATTGCCGCTTCGTAGGGCCCGGTGTCCAAACGCCGGAGCAGCTCGGCGTAGCGGGCCGTTGCCGGGAGCACCGTCTGGGGCAGGTCGAACCCACGCTGGTCGGCCTGCACGTCGAAGAATTCCAGCTCCTCGACCAAGGCGACACAACCACCGGCGAGCACCCCCTGAGCAGGCCGTGGGGCGCGGGCCAGCAGCCGGGCCTGGAAGCTCAGCAGGTCGGCGACGAAGTGTGCGTCCTGCCCCAACCACCTAGTGAAGGCCGAGTCGCTGATCGTGCCGTTGCCCACCGCCTCGACAAAGGGATGGAGGACAGCGTTGCTGAAGAGATCGTCGAGCACTAGCCCAAGGTTAAGCCAGGCCGACCCACGACTTGCGACCACTGCGCTGCGGCGTCGAGACCCGCTCCTCACCGCTCAGCCACCCCGGCCTACCATCGGGACCGAGGCGTCTCTTGCGACGTCGGGAGACATCGGACGGCTCGCTGCCTCCGATCGAGTGAAGGAGCGGCGCCCGTGTCCGTGGAATTCAAAGGTCGGATCGGTCGGGACTGGCGGGAGTCGGAACCGTGGTGGCCTCCAGCTCCCACCCCCCCCGATGGGGCACCGAATGTCGTGCTCGTCGTGCTCGACGATGTCGGTTATGGCCAGCTCGGCTGCTATGGCTCTGATATCGACACGCCGGTCATCGACCGCCTTGCCGAGGGGGGGGTCCGCCTGGCCAACTTCCACACGACCGCGCTGTGTTCACCGACCCGTGCCTGCCTCCTCACCGGCCGGAACCATCACCGCAACGGCATGGGCCGGGTGGCCGACCTGGCCATCGGCTATCCCGGCTACTGGGGAAGTCCTCCCCGTGAGAACGGATTTCTGTCCGAGATCCTGCGGGAACGGGGGTACGCCAGCTATGCGGTGGGCAAGTGGCACCTGACCCCCGAGGACGAGGCCCACGTGGCCGGCTCCCGGGGGACCTGGCCCCTGAGTCGGGGTTTCGA
>DAHUZT010000015.1 GCA_027315005.1 Acidimicrobiaceae bacterium
CACGAGAGCGGCGATGGTCGACACGTTGATGCTCCGGAGCCGGTCCCCGCCGGTGCCACAGGTGTCAACCACATCCAGATCCTGCGGGAGCTCCAGCGGGGTGGCGTGGGCGGACATCGACCGGACGAACCCGGTCATCTCCTCGATCGACTCGCCCTTGGCCCGCAGGGCGACGGCAAGACCGGCGATCTGGGCCGGAGACGCCCGTCCGGCGAGGACCTCGCCGAGCACCACCTCGGCGTCCTCCGACGAGATCGAATCCCCGGTCAACAGGGTGGTGAGGACCCCGGGCCAACCACCGAGCCGGTCGAAGGTCCCGGGGTCGGCGGGCCCGGTCGATTCCGTGTCGGTCGGTCCCACGTTCAGTCCCACCACAGATCGCGAGCGAGGACGCCGCGGGCGATGAGGCCCAGCTGCACCTCGGAGGTCCCCTCGACGATGGTCAGCTGCCGGGCGTCGCGGTACCACTGCTCGGTCGGATGGTCCTCCATGTACCCCGCCGCCCCGAGCAGCTGGACGGCCAGTCCGGAGGCCCGCACGGCCAGTTCGGTGGCGTGGTACTTGGCCATCGACAGGTAGGGAACGTACTCCTTGGTGAACTTTCCCTGGTCGGCGAGCCATGCCGCCCGGTAGGTCAGCAGGCGGGCGGCTTCGATGTCGACGGCCACCTTGGCGATCTCCCACTGGATGCCCTGGAGATCGGCGATGGTCCCTCCGAAGGCCTGGCGCTGCTGCACGTACTCGGTGGCGTACATGAGGGCTCCCTCGGCCAGGCCGATGCCCCGGGCGGCCACGATCGGCCGCATGGCATTGAGGCCCAGCATGGCCAGGCGGAACCCGCCCACCTCGCCGATCACGTTGGCAGCCGGCACCCGGACCTCGTCCAATACCAGTTCGCCGGTGTCCACCCCCTTCACCCCCATCTTGTGGTCCGTCCGGCCCACCGACACCCCCGCAGAGGTCCGCTCGACGATGAACGCGGTGATGTCCTCGTGCCGCCGCGAGGCCGGATCCCCCGTCTTCGCGAACACCGTGTACCAGTCGGCCTCGGACACTCCCGACATCCAGCACTTCGTCCCGGTCAGCACCCATCCGCCCCGGCCGCCCGACGTGGTGTCGGGCACGGCCCGGGTCCGCATCCCGGCCACGTCGGACCCGGCCACCGCCTCGGACAGCCCGAAGGCGGCCCGCAACTCACCGCTGGCGATGCCGGGCAGGTAGCGCTGCTTCTGATCGTCGCTGCCCGCGATCAGGACCGGCCCGACTGGCAGCCGGGTCAGCAACAGCATCAGTGCGGCGGCGTTCGAATACTTGGCCACCTCTTCGATAGCCACGGTCAGACCGAGGATGCCGGCCCCCGAGCCACCGAGCTCGGTGGGGAGGCAGAGCCCGAGCAGGTCGGCCCCGCGAAAGGCCTCGAAGAGGTCATCGGGGTACGCGCCACTGGAGTCGATCTGGCGAGCCCGCGGCTTGACCTTGTCCTGGGCCAGCTTCCGAACGCTCTGCTGCAGGTCGGCGAGCTCGGGGGGAAGGTCGAAGTCCACAGGGCCGAAGGTTAGCGGCACCGATGAACGGCTCTTCGTGCCTTGCTCTTCGCCCCTTCGCCGGATGGAGCCTCGTGCCCATCGTTCGTGGACGATGCGGTCGGCCGGACCGACGAGTAGGCTCGATCGTCATGGCGGGGGGTGGCAGCGTCATCAGGGGGGTATGCCGGTGAGCCGTGGGTCGTGCTCGATCCAGCGCTTGAGACGCCAGTGGAAGCCGTTGGTGTTCCTCGGGCTGCTGGCCGCCGTCGCGTCCGTCTTCACCCCGCACGTCGCCCCTCCGGCTGCAGCGGCACGGGGCCCGGCTGCCCCGACCCCGCCGGGAGGGCTCACCTTCAGGGCCACCGGCTACTTCCGCATCGGCCACGCCGGGGGGCGTGCCTGGCTGGTGACCCCCCAGGGCCGCCCCTTCTTCTCGACCGGCGTCGACCACGTCACCCCCTACAACGACGTCGATCAGACCACCGGACTGTGCCCCTACTGCCAGACCATCGCCAAGAACTATCCGAGCACCTCCGCCTGGGCGACGGCCACGGTGAGCCGCCTCCGCTCCTGGGGCTTCAACAGCCTGGGGCCGTTCTCCGACGTGGCGACCTTCGGAGCTCAGATGCCCTTCAGCGTCCAGCTCTCCATGGCCTCGGGAAACGACTGGTTCGCCCCGTCCTTCGTGACCAACGCCGACCAGGTCGCCGCCACCCAGGTGGCACCCCTCGCCCACAACCCGAACCTCATCGGCTTCTACACCGACAGCGAGCTGCACTGGGGTCCGGGGAGCAGCGACCCGCAGCCGGTCCTCGACAACTATCTGGCCCTGCCGGCCGGTTCGCCCGGACGGGCGGTGGCCGAGCGGTACCTCGGAGATCCGAACGGGTTCGTCTACGCCCTCGCCACCCGGTACTTCCAGGTGACCACCGCCGCGGTGCGGAGGTACGACCAGCACCACCTCATCCTCGGGGTCAAGGCGGAGTCCCAGCAGATCCAGCCCCAGCTGCTCGAAGCGGCGCGTCCCTACGTCAACGTGTTCAGCATCGACAACTACACCTTGAAGCCGGGGCTCGCCCAGATCATCCACCAGATCTGGCCCCAATACCTGCCGGTCGAGCCCAACTTCGCCAACTTCGAGCGGTATCTGAAGCGTCCGATCATGGTGGGCGAGTACTCCTTCATCGGAGCGGGTCCGGCCACGCCCGACACCGTCCCCCAGGTCTACGCGGTGTACCCGACCCAGGCGGCCCGGGCCGCCGCCTACACCGACCACATCGCCCCGCTCTACCTCCATGCCCCCTGGTTCGTCGGCGACGAGTGGTTCGAGTACGTCGACGAACCCCAGGGGGGACGGGTCCCCGACGGGGAGAACAACAACTTCGGGCTGGTCAACGTCTTGAACCAGCCCTACCAGGACCTCGTCACCCAGATGGAGATCCTGCACTCCATGGCGGCGGACCGACTCACCGGGAGCGGTCCGACCTGTGACTCGTGGGCGGAGGGGCCCCACGGCGTGGTGTGCACGGCCGAGATGGCCAATCCGCGATACCCGCTCCAGCTGTTCACCACCACTCTCGCCGGGGCCACGGTTGGCAAGCGCTACTCGGGCACCCTGGTCGCCATCGGCGGCCGACCGGCCTACACGTTCTCCCTGACCGGAGGGTCACTTCCCGAAGGGCTCCGCCTCGACCCGGCGACCGGCCTGATCCGGGGCACACCGAAGGTGCCGGGCACCTTCGCCCTCACCGTCCGGGTCACCGACTCGTCCAACCCCGTACCCGAAGTGACCAGCCAACCGGTTTCGATAACCATCGCACCGAGCAGCCTGTCGATCCTGAGCACGCGGCTGCACCCCGAAGTGGTGGGCACCTCCTTCTGCCGTCAGCTCGTCGCGCGGGGCGGTGTCGCTCCCTACTCGTGGACGGTCACCTCGGGCGGCCTCCCCGAGGGTGTGACCCTCGACCAGGCCGGTCGGCTCACCGGAACGCCGTCGGCCACCGGGACCACCACCTTCGCGGTGACCGCTATCGACTCCTTCGACCCGGTCGACACCGCGACCGCAAACGAGACCCTCCCGGTGGTAGCGACCAGAGCAGCCACCCGCGGGATCCACGAGGCGCACGGAGCACCCCGGTGCCGGAGCAGGTGATCGACGTCCCCGGTCTCCCGCCACCCCCACCGATCGGCGCGTCGGCCCTCGCGCCGGAGACCTACCGGCACCAGGTGGTGGTGGTCACCGGAGGAGGCACCGGACTGGGCAGGTCCATCGCCACCGAATTCGGGCGGCTCGGTGCCGCCGTCGCCATCGTGAGCCGGGATGGAGAGCACCGCTCCGCCGGGATCGAAGCGGTGGAGGCAGTCGGGGCGGTTGCCATGGGAGCAGCCTGCGACATCCGGGATCCCGAGGGCATCGCCACCGCCTTCGACGCGGTCAACCGGCAACTCGGCCCGATCGACGTCCTCATCAACAATGCCGCCGGTAACTTCCCGGTGCCGGCCGAGGACATGAGCCCGAACGCCTGGCGCACCGTGGTGGACATCGTGCTGAACGGAACCTTCCTGTGCTGCCGCAACCTCGCCCGGCGGCTCATCCCCACCGGCCGGGGGGGTGCCATCGTCAACGTGGGTGCCTCGTACGCCTGGACGGGAGGACCGGGCTTCGCCCATTCGGCGGCGGCCAAGGCCGGCGTGAAGAACCTGACCGAGACGCTGGCAGTGGAGTGGGCCCCCTACGGCATCCGGGTCAACGGTCTCGTTCCCGGTCTCATGCCCCATGAGGACGAAACGGACGCAATCGCCGGGATACCGGGCAGGCACGACCGCGAGGACAGCCGGGTCCCGGCCGGCCGGGTCGGCTACCCGAGGGAGCTGGCCTGGGCCGCCACCTTCCTGTGCTCCCCCTACGCCGCCTACATCAGCGGTCATTCACTCGTGGTCGACGGCGCCAACTGGCAGCGCCGCCACACCGTCCAGCCACCGTTCACCCCGATACGCCAGCAGCTCGGGCGCCCACCCTTCGGGAAGGGTACCGACTGATCGGACCCGACGGAGTCGGCGGCCATCGGTCGGAACCCGACGGCAGGGCGGATAGAACGGACGGCGACGACAATTTCCGTCGCACCGAGGAGCAGACCGTGACCGACGAAACGACCCGCGCAGACAACCGTCCAGTGGAGGCCAGCGGGCGTTTTCGCCTCGGCGATCTGGAGGTGCACCGGCTCGGCTTCGGGGCAATGCAGCTCACCGGCCCCGGGGTGTGGGGACAACCGGCCGATCCGGCCCAGTGCCTCGCCGTGCTCGAGAGGGCGGTCGACCTCGGTGTCGACCTCATCGACACCGCCGACTCCTACGGGCCCGAGGTGAGCGAGAGCCTCGTCTTCCAGGCACTCCACCCCTACCCCGATGGGTTGGTGATAGCCACCAAGGCCGGTCTCACCCGGCAGGGGCCCGGCCAGTGGCTTCCGGTCGGCCGGCCCGAGTACCTCCGCCAGCAGTGCGAGCTCAGCTCGAGGCGGCTCGGCCTCGAGCGGATCGACCTGTTCCAGCTCCACCGGATCGACCCCAAGGTCCCCGCCGACGAGCAGTTCGGCACGCTGGCCGAGCTGATCGCCGAGGGTAAGGTCCGGCACGTCGGACTATCGCAGGTGAGCGTCGACGAGATCGAGGCGGCGCGCCGGATCGTTCCTGTCACCAGCGTGCAGAACCGCTTCAACCTCACCGATCGGTCCTCCTCGGATGTCCTCGACTACTGCACCGAGCCCCACATCGGGTTCATCCCCTGGTTTCCGATGGCGGCAGGTTCCCTGGCACGTCCTGGTGCCGTCGTCGACCGGATCGTGGGAGAGACCGGTGCCACTCCGGCACAGGTGTCCCTGGCCTGGCTGCTCAGACGATCACCGGTGATGCTGCCCATCCCCGGAACCAAGTCGGTCGACCACGTCGAGGAGAACTGCGGAGCAGCGCGGATCGAGCTGACCGACGAACAGGTGTCGCTCCTCGATGCAGCATCCGGCTCTGCTCGCTGATCGACGGGTCGGGCCGCCCTCAGGGCTCGGAGAAGACCACCGGTGCCGCCTCGAGGCCGGCGATGACCGGGGAAGCCGTCCGCACCACCGGACCCACCGCTTCGACCGAGGCGAACCGGGCCAGCAACTCCTCGAGGAGGATCCGCCCCTCCAGGCGGGCGAGCACCGCCCCGATGCAGAAGTGGGGACCGAAACCGAAGGCCAAATGGGGGTTCGGGTCGCGGGTCACGTCGAACCGATCGGCCGTCGGCCCGAACACCGCCTCGTCCCGGTTGGCCGATGCGTACAGCATCAGGATCGGCTCATCCGTGCTGAGATGATGGCCGGCCAGCTCGACCGGTCGGGTGGTAGTGCGCATGAAGGCCACGACCGGTGTGGTCCATCGCAGCATCTCCTCGACGGCGATCGGCAGGGAGCGCGGGGCGCCCCTCTTGGTCCGGTCCCTGAGCGTCTCCCACTGCGCAGGGGCGCCGGTGAACGCCACCAGTCCCCCAGACATCAAGTTGCGGGTGGTCTCGTTGCCGGCCACCAGCAGCTGAACGAGGAACATGGCCAGCTCCTCGTCGCTCAGCCGGTCGCCTTCGACCTCGGCGGCGGCCAGTTCGGAGATGATGTCGTCGGTCGGCTCCTTCCGGCGCGCCTCGGCGGCGGCCAGGAGGTAGTCGACCATCTCCGCCCCGAGGGCGGCCCGTTCCTCCTCGGGCCAGTCGGTGGCACCGGGGATGACCGCTTCGGACCAGCGGAAGAAGCGCGGCCACTCCGCCTCGGGCACCCCGAGCAGGTCACTGATCACTTGGAGTGGCAGCGGCACCGCGAGGTCGGAGACGACGTCGACCGCCTCACCGGGAACTATCCGCTCCACCAGGGCCCGGGTCCGCTGGCGTACTCCGTCCTCGAGCGCCCGGACGAAGCTGGGGCGGAAGCCGGGCTGGACCAGGTCCCGGTAGCGGGTGTGCTTGGGCGGGTCGGTGTGCATCATGGTCGGGGGGCTGTCGTAGGTCGAACCGATCTCCATGGTCAGGATCCCCCGACCCGAGCAGAACCCGTCCGGATCGCGTGACACGGTCACCACTTCGGCATGGCGGCTGGCCACCCAGACCCCGGGGTCGGCCACGTAGGAGAGGGGATCCTCGGAGCGGAGCCGCGCATAGAGGGGGAAGGGGTCGCCCAGGTAGAAGTCCGGATCGAGGATGGGATCGGCGAGCACGTGGGGCCGGCTGCGCTCAGTAGGGCCCGATGCGCTGATCGGGACTGGTGTCGACGAGCGGTCGGCCGTCCTTCGACACGTACGAGGTCCATTGCGAACCGTCCCACCACCGATAGTCGAAGTGCCCACCCGGATCGGGGTGCCAACCCGGTGGCGGGAACGCCGGGGAAGCGACCGATCCCCGGCGATCCGGGGCCGGACCACCCAACGGGGTGCGATGAGGCTGACCCGGAGGGGTCCCGCCACCGCCGTTGGCGGGTCGAGGATAGGCGGGGAACCGGTCGGCCGCACTGGGCTGTGCGGCCGGCATCGCTCCCGGAAGAAAGAGGGCGCCGCTGCGCCGGGCGCGACGGATGCCGACCCCGTGGGCGATCAGGTAGAGGACGAGACCGAGGACGAGGGAGAGGAACCAGAAGAGCGCCCAGAGCAGAGAAGGCAGGCCCCAGGGGGTCCGGCCGAGGGCCAGGCGGTCCCTTTCGGACAGCCGATAGCCCAGTACCGCCCATACCACCGAGAGGATCAAGAGCAGGACCAGCTCGCCGTTACTGACGTTCATCGACTGAATTGTAGGCCGGTGGTGCCCCACTGGCTGCGAAGGGAGGACAGGACCTCGCCACGAGGCACCGGGCGTTCAGCTCATCGAAGCGATCGGCTGCTTGGGCGGGTACGGACCGAAGCTCATCAGGTGGTCCCGGATCCCGCTGGTGAAGGCGTCGATGTAGGCGAGCTTGCGGATCATGTAGCTGCGAGACTCCTTGGGGTCGAGGTAGAGGTTGTAGAGGCGCCCGTGCGAGTACTTCTGGGTGACGCCTGTGAACCCTCCGAGGTTGAGGCAGTCGCGGTCGTCGTCGGAGGTCGACGCCACCATGAACTTCCACTCCCCCACCCGCAGGGCGGAGAAGACGTTGGTGAGCCAGTAGTACAGATACTTGCGATTGGACAGTCCGTCCGGGGTGAGCAGAAACGAGGTCTGGTCGACCCCGTCGACGTAACGATCCACGGGGACCCGGTCCCCGGCGTCGGCAAGATGGAGCACGGTGTTGAACAGGTCCATCAGCGAGACGATCCCATCGGTCGCCTCGTCGGCTTCGATCATCCCGGGCCAGGTCACGATGCCAGGCACTCGTTGCCCTCCCTCCCAGGTCGATCCCTTCGCACAGCGGAAGGGCGAGTAGGCCGCATCCGGCCAGGTCTCCATCTCGGGGCCGTTGTCCGACGAGACGAAGACGACCGTGTCCTCCATCTGGCCGGTGACCTCGAGCGCGGTCACCAGGCGGCCCACGATGTCGTCGAGTTCCACAATGGTGTCCTTGTAGGGATGCTTGGCCGGCGAACTGCCGAGGAACCGCTGGTGGGGGTAGTTGTCGAAGTGGGCGCCGCGGGTGCAGTGATAGAGGAACCAGGGTGTCCGCTCCTCACCGGGCTGTGGCGCCATTCGTCGGATGAAGCCGAGCGAATAGTCGGCCCACTTGTCGTCGAGCAACGAGAGCACGGGGACGGTGACCTCTTCCACGTTCTCGATCTCGCCTCCGCGGGAGGCGTGCACGAAGCACTTGTTGAAAGGCAGGTTCTCGATCCACCGGGTCCGTTCCTCGCTGTAGACGATCTCGGGGAAGAAGTTCGGGTCGCGCCACTCGGTGTACATGTCCGACACCGAAAGAAAGCCGTAGAAGTCGTCGAAACCTGCGTTCTGGGGCTGCGACTCGGTGTTCTCCCCCATGTGCCACTTGCCCACCGCCTGGGTGGCGTACCCGGCGTCGGAGAGGAGCTGGGCCAGGGTCAGCTCACCGGCGAGACCTCCGGGCTGACCGTACATGGGCGGACGCAGCAAACCGTGGCGCATGGGCAACCGACCGGTCATGAGCGAGGCGCGCGATGGGGTGCACGAGGGTTCCGAGTAGCAGGATGTGAGCAGCTTGCCCCGACGGGCGAGGCGGTCGATGTTGGGAGTCGGGGCCCCGACGGCAACACCCCCGCCGTAACAGCCGAAGTCACCCCATCCGACGTCGTCGAAGAGGATGAACACCACGTTGGGGCGCTTGCCCGAGCTCCCCCGGTAACGATCGAGCACCTCTGCGGCGTGTGCCTCCTGATCGGCAAGGACGAACCGCGCCTCGAGGCTGTCCCGCTCGCGGGTTGCCTCCGCCACCACCGGATCGTGTGTCATCGCCGCGTCCCCCTGTCGCTGTGGCCGGACATGACGGCAGATGCTAGCCAGCGTCGGACCGGCGACGTCGTAGACCGCGGCCCGGCACGGGTCCACCGGAGCCGAAGGGGAGGAACCAGCCGTCACCCGCTCGGGGAGGCCCGTGGACCACCCCTGCCATCCGGTCGACCTCGACGGGTCCTACGGCGGCGCGCGAGCCGATCGACGCCGAGGGCACCGAGCAGGCCGAGGGCGGCCACGAGAGCAAGGACGAGCCCGACCGTGAAGGTACGGGGCCAGTAGCGGAGCTCGATCCGGTGCCGGCCTGGCGGGATCCGGGCCTCCAGGGTGAAGACCGACGGGTGCCGCAGCGCGAGGGGCCGCCCGTCGATGGTCGCCCGCCACCCGGGCACATCGGTCAGGTGGATCCGCAAGGTGCCGGCCACCGGCGAGCCGGTGACCAGACGCAGCCGGCCGGGATCGGACCCGACCTCTGTCATCGGTACGCCCGAGGTCAAGGGCCGGTAGAGCGTGGAAGTGGCCGTGGTCGGAGGAGCCACGGACAGGGTGGCTGGATCCGCCCCGGGGATCCGGAAGAGCTCTTCGTCGGGTGGGGGATGCTCGAACAGGTTGCCGACGAAGGGGTTGGCCGTCGCCAGCCGGGTGACGAACCTGCTCCCGGTCGGACCGGTCCTGCCCGCGGCCACCAGTACGTACTCGACGCCGAGGAGACGCGCTTCCGCCGCGGTGGTAATCACCGGACAGAAGTGATTGAACGCCCGCAGACCCCCGGAAGTACCCGTCAACCGCCTCCAGGTCGAGAAGTAGCCTTCGGGCACGATCGGGTCGTAGAGGTCGGATTCGTGGACGCCGTAGAGGATGTTGGACTCGGGGGTGATGCCGAGGGAGCACACCCCGGAGGCGCCGGCCGCGCCTTCACCGACCCGGGCGCCGCCAACGGTCCGCTGCAGGGTGGCGACCGAACGTGTGGCGGGCAGTCCGTCCCTGCTCGACGACACGAGCACCCCGCCCGATGCGACCAGGAAAGCCGCCTCTACGACGACAAGTGCTGTCGCTACGGCTCGTCCCCAACGGCTGCTCCACCACACAACGAGCGCCCCCACCGTGCCGAGCGACGCGCACACCGCCGGCCAGCAGGGCCACCGCCAGGCTCAGCGGCATCAGGGCCCGCAGAACGTTGACGTCGCCGATGGCGGGGATCCCTTCGACGAGGTGGGCAGCCGGCCCGACGTAGACGAGGGCGGCGGCTGCGGCACCGGAGAGGACGACCGCCACCACCTCGATCCGGCGCCGACGGATGCCGACGACGACACCGACCAGGGCCAGCACCAGCGCGATGACCCCCAAGTAGGCAGCCGTCTCGTTGTAGAAGAAGCTGCCACCGAACGCGTAGCTGCCCGCCACCGGCCTGCCGTCGAAGGCCGAGAAGAGCAGGTACAACAGGTCGTGGGCCGGTGCAGCCGCTGTCTTGCCCGCCGTCGTGCGGATGGAACCGAGGGTCAGCTGCAGTGCCGGAAGCGCGAGCGGCGCCCCGAGAGCCCCCCCCCCGAGCACCGCGAGGGCGAGGTCGAGGGCCGGTCGTGCGATCGGGCCTCGAGCCAGGCCGAACCGACCGGGCAGGGAGCGCGAGGCGAGGACCGCCACCACGAACACCAGGAGCGCAACGGCCAACACGACGAGCGTCTCGGGAAACCCGGCGTAGACGGCACCCGCGATGGCGATGGCGAGCACGGTGATGGCACCGATACGTCGGTTGCCGCCGAGGACGTGGATGCAGCCGGCCAAGAGCCACCCTCCCCAGGACATGACCTGGCTCGAGGGGTAGCCGAGCCAGGCGATCAGCGGTCCGCTCAGCTCGAACACACCGGCCGCCATGGCCGAGCCGAGGAGCCCCAGCCGGAGCAGGCGGGCGGCCACGTACGTTCCGGTCCCGGCGACGAGCAGGGTGACCAGCATGCCTGCCGTGTACGCGTACCGGAGGGGCACCAGGTACCCGACGAGGGAAGGCACCCCGAACGCGGCCGACTGCCAGTTGAAGGCCAGCGGCAGGCCGAGGCCGCTGTAGGGGTTCCACAAGGGGAGCACCCCGTGGTGGACCTGGGTCCAGTCGAGGACCGTCCAGGGGATCATCTGCTTGATCAGATCGCTGTTGGTGAGGTTGCCGTTGGTCACCACTCCGGCGGTGGCCGTCAGGCCGTGTCGGGAAAGGAGCCCGTAGGGACCGAGCATGGCTCCGTGGCGGAGTGCCGGCGCCAGAACGGCCGCGGCGAGAACGGCGATCCAGACGACACAGAGGGCATGCTGGAACCGCCTCGACACGATCAGTGAGGCTAGGCCGGATCAGGCCTGCGAGGTGGCGCCGGGCGAGTGCTCAGAGGTGGCGCCGGGCGAGTGCTGAGAGGTGGCGCCGGGCGAGTGCTGCAGTCACACGGGCGAGTGCGGGTACTGCCTTGTTCGTCGCGACCGCCTGGGTGGAGCGAAGTGGACGAGGAGGTTGTAGGTGATGGCGGCAACCGCCAGATGCATCACCATGAGGATGCTCACCGCCTCCGGTGAGGCGCCGCGGGCGAGAATGTACAGGTCGGGAAGGAACAAGAAGAGCGTCACCAGGATGGCCAGGCGGAAGAAGAGCCACCTCGGATCGGAGCTCACCCGGACGACGATCGGCCATGCTGCACAGGCGATGACCACACCGATGACGGTCAGGCTCCCGTAGTCGTAGAGCCGGAATTGCACGAAACTCTGGATGTAAGGGAAGAATGCCTCCCCATCGGCCACCAGGACGGCACAAGCGACCAAAGAGCCGACCACCGATGCGACCGAGGCGGCGACAAACCGGGACCTTCTCGGTCCCCGATGGGGCACACCGGAGCCGATCCCGTCGACTCGGGCCAGGCGGAGGGCACGGTCCACCAGAGGGTGCCCGGTGGCCGGTGGTGGTGAGGTCGGCTCGGTGTACATCGGCTCCACGCCACAACCGTACGTGCCTGCCGCCGGCAAGTTGACGTCGCGGGGGACGATTTTGGGCATGATCGGCTCGTCCTCAGGTCCGATGCTGTCCCATACCGGTCGTCGGACCGGTATGGGACACGCAGCACCGCACAGGGTCCGGCGTGGCACTGCTCGACGGTGGCAGTACGATCGAAAGAGAGCCCGGCTCGGAACCGCGGTTCTTGAGGCGCGAAGCGAACCATGAACACACTCCTCCAGAGGCCACGGTCGACAGGACCGGTGCGAGCCGGGACCGGGTTCGACCGGGGATTCTTCGGGGCCGCCCGGGAGACCGGGGTCGTCCGCAACCTCCTGCACCAACATCCGGTGGTGACCGACGGGGTGCTGGCGAGGGCCTGATCCATGAGCACCACGTCCACCACGCTGATGCTGGTCGCCGTGTTCGGTGCCAGCACGGTGGAGATGGTCGAGGCCCTGACCATCGTCGTAGCGGCAGGTGTGACCCGGGGGTGGCGGTCGGCGCTCGAGGGCGCGGCGGCGGCGGTGCTGGTGCTCGCCCTCGTCGTCGGGGTGGTCGGGGTGCCCCTGATCCGGTACGTGCCACTCAGCGCGCTGCGGATCGTCGTCGGCGCGTTGCTGCTGGTCCTCGGGATGTCGTGGTTGCGTAAGGCCATCCTCCGGGCGAGTGGCCACAAAGAACTCCACGACGAAGAGGCGATCTTCTCCGAGGAGACCACCGGACTCCGCCAGAATCATCCTGCCCCGGCCCGGCGCCGCGACGGGGTCGGGTTCACCGTGGCGTTCAAGGGGGTCCTCCTCGAAGGGGTGGAGGTGGTCCTCATCGTGATCAGCCTGGGAGCGAGCGACCACCGACTCGGTCCGGCTGCAGCGGCCGCCGGGGCCGCGGCGGTGGTGGTGGCCGGGGTCGGGGCCCTGGTGACCCGGCAGCTCTCCGAGGTACCCGAGAACACGATCAAGATGGTGGTCGGGGTGGCGCTCACCAGTTTCGGACTCTTCTGGGTCGGAGAGGGTGCAGGTGTGCACTGGCCCGGCAGCGACCTCGCCATTCCGGTCTTCATCGGCGTGTTCTCCATGACCTCGTTGGTGGCAGTCAGCTGGCTGCGACGGCTGCCTGGCGCCGAGACCACCGGCACCGAGGAATCCCCGCGCTCGTCGGGAGCGGTCGCTCCCGACGATGGGGCACCTAACGTGGTCGAGCGCGAGGGGGATCCGGTGGTCGAGTCGTGAGCGTCATCTTGCGAGCCGCGGGTGCCTTCGGCCGGTTCTGGTGGGACTTCCTCATCGGCGACACCCCGGAGATGTTCGTGGCCACGCTGATCATCGTGGCCGCCGCCTTCACCTTGCGCTCCGTTCGCCCGGCTGCGGTGATCGTGCTCCCCATCCTCGTGGTAGCCACCCTTGTGGCCAGCTCCTACCGGGGACGTCGGCGACCGGGCTGAACCGTCGATCATCCAATCCTCACACTTCCCTGATCGAGAACTCATCTCCATCCGTCACCATGGTGACGTTGTCGCACTCACCTCGCGAACCGAAGGAGCTCCCCATGTCCGAAAAGACCCGCCGCCTGCGCAGGACGCTCGCCCCCGTCGTCGTCGGAGGAACCATCGTGACGGGCGCGATCGCGGCCGGGGCCGGTTTCGCCACCGTCCCCGCCGGAGCGGCCACCACCGCGTCGGCGCCTACTCACCCCGGATACCTTCGGCTGCACACCTCGGTGCGCGGCCATCGAAGGGAGCTCCGTCGTGCCGGCGTCGTCATCAGCGCCAAGGCCATCGGGATCACCCCGAAGGCCCTCGTCACCGACCTGAAATCAGGCAACAGCATCGCCGGCGTCGCCGGTCAGCACAACGTCGGCGCCCAGACGGTCATCGGTGATCTGGTTAGTGCCGCCGACGGTCGGATCAACCGCGCCGCCACCAACGGCAAGCTCACCGCCACGGAGGCGAACAGGCTGGAGGCCGCCCTGCCTGGACGGATCGCGAAGTTCGTCAACCACACCTTCTGATCGATCACGCCGGAGGATCGCGACGCCCGGGTTGCGGTCTGTCCGGCTGGCGGCCCGGGCGCTGTCCGGTGTCGATCAGATCCTGGGCGATGTCCCGAAGCCTGATGTTGAGATGCTGCGATGCCCGCCGCAGGATGTCGAAGGCCTGGCTGGAGCTGACGTGCTCTCGTTCCATCAATATTCCCTGGGCCTGCCCGATGAGCTCCCGGGTACCGAGCGCAGCATGGAGGTGTTCCGCTCGGCGATCCTCGTCCTCATGGACGTGGGCCTGGCCGAGTGCCAGGCTGGCGAGCGTGCCGAAAATGACCGCTTTGGCCCGATCGGTCGCCCCGAATGCCCGCGGGTAGCGTGCATAGAGGTTGAGCGCCCCAGGGCTCTCATCGGTCGACAGGTTCAGAGCCAGGGCGCAGCGCACACCGATCCCAACTGCCTTCGGTCCGAACGTCACCCAACGGTCATCGTCGATCAGATCCTCGGCGTAGAACGAGGTCCGAAGCCCGACGGCATCGAGGCACGGGCCCTCACCGCTCTCGAGCTGCAGGTCATCGACCTCCACAGCCAGTCCATCGGTGTAGACGGACGTTGCGATCTGGTCACCGCTGGTCAAGAAGATGCCTGCGACATCGCAGCCGTCGATGGTGGTCACCGCCAGGTCGACGATCGCCTGCAAGGTCTCCTCGACGCCACCCGCGGCGAAGAGCGAGCGGGCCATCTCGGAGAGGTTGGCGGTCAGCTCGGTGGTCACTCCTTCGACCTCAGACACCTTCACACAGTAGCCCGCTCGACCGACTGTCAACCGAGAGCGGCCTGTTCGTCGAACATCTATCGGAGCTGGGCGAGGCCCGAGCGAATGCGGCTCTTGACCGTGCCTTCCGGTAGATCGAGGCAGTTGGCCACCTCTCGATCGGTGTAACCCTCGAAGTACGCGAGCACGATGGATCGCCGTTGGATGTCGGGGAGCTCGGCCAGCATCTCCCGGATCTGCTCACAGGCAAGATTGGCCAGGACTTCATCTTCCACCATGTCACGAGCCTTGTCGGAACCGAGGCTGGTCAACTCTCGCTTGCGGCGCGCCGTGTCACAACGGAGGCGATCGACGGCCCGACCGTGGGCCTGGACGTTGAGGAAGGAGAACGGCGTTCCGCGTTCCGATGGGTACCGTTCGGGCATCTGCCACAGCCTCATGAAGACGTCCTGGGTGACCCCTTCGGTCTTCGGCACGCCCTGCACCGCACACCCTGTTGGCGAGGCCGGACACCTGGCTCCCATGCCGGCGGTACACCTCGACCAACGCCGGCTGATCCCGGTCGGCGGCTGCCGCGACGTCGAGCGTTCCACCGATCCGATGGATCACTACAGCCGATACTCCCGGTCGACGCGCGACCGCGGTGGCTGCACCGGTCAGCCATCGAGGGCATCGGTCGCGTAGCGGATGGGGTGGTTTCCGCCCAGCTCCACGAAGCGCTCGTTCAGGGCATGGGCCACGATGTCGTGATCATGTGCGCTCGGCTCGAGGGCCTCGTAGAGGAAGGCCTCGACCTGGATGGGACTGCTCATCCCGCCCAATTCGAAGTACCGCACGAAGAGCTCGCCGAGAGTGAGCCCGGCGTCGATACGTCCCTGTTCGAGATCTGAGCGCGCTGAACTAGTCATCACGCGTCCAGATGGTCTCGGAATCGGCCCGCTCCGGTCCTCGGGCGAAGGCCACAAGCTCCTCTGCCAGGTCCCGGATCGACCTGTTCGATCCGCGGGAGCACTCGAGGAAGTAGGTGAAGGCGCCGTCGGCGGAGACGCCGTCCCGCTCCATGAGGATGCCCTGTGCCTGAGAGATGACCTCGCGCGAGCGCAGGGCTCCGACCAAGCGGGAGGCCAGGTGCCCGTCGCTCACGGTCGCCCCGGAGTCGGCCAGGATGGTGGAGGCTTCGGTGGCGAAGAGCGCTGCCAGCCTCTCGTCCTTCACTTCGAAGGCGCTGGGCGTGTTGGAGTAGATGTTGAGAGCCCCGACCGGCCGCTCGCCGACCAGGAGCGGATTGGAGAGAATGGCATTGATGCCGAGCGTTCGAGCCTTGGGGACGAACGCGGGCCACCGGGTCTCATCGTCGAGGGATTCGACGTGGAACCAGCGACCCTTGATGGAAGCGTCCACGCAAGGACCCTCACCGGTGGCGTACTGATCGGCGTCCATGTCCAAGATGGTCTGGTCGCTTGCCGCCACCGTTGCAAGGCTCCCGTGCCGCTCGAGGGAGACACTGACCCCATCGGCGCCCTCGACCGTCGCCCTGGCGAGGGCCACCACCAGGCGGAGGGCCCCATCGACCACGTCGTGGTCTGCTGCGATGGCCGTGACCTCCCTCAGGGAATGGGCCTCCGTGTCCGGGGAGTGCGCTTCCCGAAGGGGGCGCTCTCCCATCTCCGCATCGAACCCGTTCCCCGCGGCCATTCCCCCGGTCGACTGCTCCCGTCCCAGCTGGGTGGTCGGAGCCATCTGTTCGTCGATGGTCACCACCTGATCCAGCCCGGTGATGGCCAAGATCCGAACCACCAGTGCGGACGGCGAACGGAGGGTGAGCGTCCCCCCCAACGGCAGGAGGCGAAGTCGGTGCGCCCCGGTCGAGATCACCGCCAGGCCGGAGGCGTCGAGGGAGGTGCATCGCGAAAGGTCGAGGACAACGCTCGAATGGCCGCCGTCGATGACCGCGTTGACGATGTCGCCGAGGTCGGTCGCAGTCACGATGTCGACCTCCCCGATGGCGGCGACCACGACATCGGCGTCCTCGAAGGTCACGCCGATCCCGAAATGGGAGAGAGGTGAGGCATCGTTCACGGTTGCTCAAGGCTCGGAACGTGCCGTTGGAGGGAGCCCGCGCCCCAGCCAGAGCCTGGACGATGGTGCGTCAGTCGGAAATGGTCCACGGGCAAGGGGGGACTGCCCGAAGTGGACAAACATCGACTGGAACACCACCGACAGTGAGGGATGCGACACGGGGTCGATGCCTCCAAGGATGCGCTGGGACGACGGACCGTCCCTCCGAGCCCTCACTGTCGAAGGTACGCCGACCATACACCTCCGAGGGTGGTGCGGCAATTGCCGAGAAAGCGCTCCGAGGCCGGTATCGAGCTCCGGTGAACGGGCTGTTCCAGCGGTTGTACGGCACGGCGGCACCACCTTGCGAGGAGGCAGAGACCGTAGGAACCGGCCTCGATGCACCGCTGCCGTCGAGGCTGGCGAAGCCCCATGCAGCCAGGCCCAATGGCCGCTCGCCACCCTCGGGATCTGGAGGTTTGCCGCCGCTTGCTGTCGGTCCGTCGCAGCGCCGACGCCGATTCCTCACGCGGTACCGTGTCCGTGATCGGTCGGGCCAGAGACCGGAGAGGACCCGAATACGCACGTGATGACCCCCGTCGAAGAGAAGTTGCTGAAGCGGCTGGTCGGGTCGAAGACCTTCGCCCGGGGTCGGGCCTACGCCCGCCAGGGTGCGGTGCGAAGCAGCCGGTGGACGAGCGACGGGACCCGGCTGGTCGGTGAGGTGCAAGGCGGCGATGTCGAGCCGTACGCCGTGGAGGTCACCGTGACCACGTCGAACGATGGCCGGGTGACCGAGATCGACGGCGCATGCACGTGCCCGGTCGAGTACAACTGCAAGCACGCGGTTGCCCTGGTGATTGCCGACGCCAGCCGGCGCTCGACGAGAGGTCCACTGTTGCACTTGGTCCGCGGGGATGGCCTCTCCGCCGACCAGAAGGCTTCCGACCAGACTGCGCCGGTGGCGGCTCCAGGGACCCACCGGGAATCGATCGCGCCGCATCCGCCACCTCCGCCGCCATCCGACTGGGAACGCTCGCTCCGCTCGCTGGTCTCGGCCGACACGGCCGGTGGGGCCGAACCGTCGCCAGGCGACCTCGGCCTCCAGTTCGAGATGGTGTCAACACCGCACACCACCCAGCGCCGATCGGCCACTCCGACCTCTGGCATCCAGTTGCGTCCGGTCGTCCGCAACTACAGCCAGAACTGGGTCAGGACCGGCATCTCGTGGTCACGCCTGGATCACCAGTACTCGTATGGGCAGCCGTCGCTCAACTCGAAGAGGCACCTCACGATCCTCACCGAGCTGCTTGCACTGAGCCGGCTGTCGAGCCCCCGGAGCTACTACGCCTCGCCCGACCAGGCGGTCTGGCTCCAGGTCATCAACAGTCGGCGGCTTTGGGACCTGTTGCACGAGGCCAGGGACCTGAGGCTCCCGATGCTGCTGGCCGGGCGCCAGGCCGCACCGGTCGACCTCCGACCCGCTGCCGCCCAGGTGACGGTCGACGCCATACGCGACGAAGCAGGAATCATGCTCCGGCCTCGGGTCGTCGCCGACGGCCAGGAGTTGCCGCTCGGATCGGCGCTGTGGATCGGCCAGCCGGCCCACGGCATCGCATGGTGGGGTCCTTCCCACGACGCGCCGGCGAACTCAGCCCGGCTCTCCCTCGCCGCCTTCGAGGCACCGATCGACGACAGCGTCCGGACGTTCCTCGCGACCAGTGCCGTCCTGATCCCCCCTCGCGACGAGCAGCGGTTCCTCCTCGACCTCTATCCGGTTCTCCGGAGGAGGATCGCGGTCGATTCGAGTGACCGGTCCGTCGAGCTCCCCGAGCTGCCGGCCGCACGTCTGGTACTCACCCTCCACCACAGCGAAGGCCACAAGTTGGACCTGGCCTGGTCGCGAAGCGCGGTGGGCGCCACCTGGTCGGAGGAGCTCTGGGATGCCCCGAGCCGGATGGGCGACCGGGAGGCCGAGGACCTCATCGTCCATGCAGTGACGTCGGCCACAGCCGGGGTGACCGGGCTGTTGGAACCCACCCTCTTCGGGGAGCGCCTGGCCCCCCGGGCCACGCTCACCGGTATGGCCGCGGTGCGGTTCGCCTCGGAGGTGCTCCCTGCGCTGCAGCGCATCGACGGGGTGGAGATCGAACAGCACGGGGAGATGCTCGAGTACCGGGAGTACGTCGAGGCTCCCATCGTGAGCCTCGGTGGCTCCCAGTCGAGCGACAACGACTGGTTCGACCTGACCGTCACCGTGACGGTTGACAACGAGAACGTCCCGTTCGCCGATCTCTTCGTGGCCCTTGCCGAAGGTCAGACCCACCTGATCCTGCCGTCGGGGACCTTCTTCTCCCTCGATCGCGACGAGCTCCACCAACTCGCCGGGCTGATCGCCGAAGCCCGCGAGCTCGACGAACATGCCGGCGAGAGCCTTCGGATCAGCCGCTTCCAGGCCAGCCTCTGGGAGGACATCCAGCGGCTCGGTATCGTCACCGCGCAGGCCCGCGAGTGGGAACAGTCGGTGCGGGCCCTCAGCGATGCGAACAACCGGATCGAGCACCCTGTTCCGGACATGCTCCACGCAACCCTCCGGCCGTACCAGCTGACCGGTTTCAACTGGCTGGTCTACCTCTTCGAGCACCGCCTGGGCGGCGTCCTGGCCGACGACATGGGGCTCGGCAAGACGATCGAGGCACTGGCGCTCATGTGCCACACCTGGGAACAGGGGCTGACCGAGGACCCTTTCCTCGTGGTGGTACCGACCAGCGTGGTCGGCAACTGGGCGGCCGAGTGCCGCCGGTTCGCCCCGGATCTCACCGCCGTCACCGTCACCGAGACGGAGAAGCGCCGGGGGATGTCCCTCGCCGAGCTGGCCTCCGATGCCGATGTGGTGATCACCTCGTATGCCCTGTTCCGCATCGAATACGACGCGTACGCGGCGATCGACTGGGCCGGCCTCTTCCTGGACGAGGCGCAATTCGCCAAGAACCGGGGCTCCCAGGCCTACCGCCGGGCGAGGATGCTGCCTGCGCCGTACAAGGTGGCGATGACTGGGACCCCGATCGAGAACAACTTGATGGAGCTGTGGTCGTTGCTCTCGATCGCAGCGCCTGGACTCTTCCCGAGTCCGGACCGGTTCGCCGACCACTACCGGACACCGATCGAGAAGAAGAGCGATACCGACCGCCTCGCCCAGCTCCGGCGCCGGGTCCGTCCCCTCATGTTGCGCCGGACCAAGGACCAGGTCGTCCGCGATCTCCCCGAAAAGCAGGAGCAGGTCCTGGAGCTCGAACTGCAACCGAAGCAGAAGAAGCTCTATCAGACCTACCTCCAGCGGGAGCGTCAGAAGGTGCTCGGTCTGCTGGGCAACGTCCAGAAGAACCGGTTCGAGATCTTCCGCTCGCTGACACTGCTGCGCCAGGCCAGCCTCGACCTTTCACTGGTCGACGCCAAGCACGTCAACGTTCCCTCCACCAAGCTCGACGCCCTGATGGAGATCGTCGAAGAAATCGCCGCCGACGGCCACCGGACCCTTGTGTTCAGCCAGTTCACCCGGTTCCTCACCCTCGCCCGCCGGCGGATCGAGGACGCCGGGATCGAGCACTGCTACCTGGACGGGGAGACCCGCAAGCGCGAACAAGTCATCGAGGAGTTCCGGAGTGGCACTGCACCCGTGTTCCTCATCAGCCTCAAGGCCGGCGGTTTCGGCCTCAACCTGACCGAGGCCGACTACTGCGTCATCCTCGACCCGTGGTGGAACCCGGCAACCGAGGTCCAGGCGGTCGACCGGGTCCACCGCATCGGCCAGACCAAGAAGGTGATGGTCTACCGGCTGGTGGCCAAGGACACCATCGAGGAAAAGGTCATGGCGCTGAAGGCCAGAAAGTCGGCACTATTTGCCAACGTCATGGACTCCGGTGAGTTCACGTCCGGAGCGATGACGGCCGCCGACATCCAAGAGCTCCTGACCTGACCTCGGACGGCAGGGGTGACTGCCGACCGACTTCGTTGACCGGCGATGGGTCTGGCGCTTCACACCTCACTAAGGCTGCGCCGGGACCCGCTGGGGTGGAGGCGGTCCGACGTACCGCGCTGACGGGCGGATGAGGCGGTTGTGAGACGCCTGTTCCATGACGTGGGTGGACCACCCGATCGTGCGACCGGTCGCGAAGGTCGGGGTGAACATCTCACGGGGGATGCCGCAGGTGTGCATCACCACTCCGGCATAGAATTCCACGTTGGTGTAGAGCTGGCGCCCCGGCTTGAGATCGGACAGCACGTCGACCGCGGTGCGCTCCACGGCTCGGGAGAATTCCACCAGCGGACCGCCGAGGGACTCGGCCACCGAGCGCAGGAACAGCGAGCGTGGATCATCGGTCTTGTAGACGCGATGGCCGAAGCCCATGATTCGATCTCCCTGTTCGACGGCATGGCGGATGTACGACTCGGCCCGATCTTCGGTACCGATGGCATCGAGCATGTCAAGCGCTCGACTGGGTGCTCCACCGTGGAGCGGACCCGACAGCGCTCCAATTGCCGCCACGGTCGCCGCTGCCAGATCGGCGCCCGTCGAGGTGACGACCCGAGCGGTGAAGGTCGACGCATTGAAGCCATGGTCGATGGTCAGGATCATGTACTGCTCTATCGCCCGTGCATGTAGCGGAGTTGGCACCTGTCCCGTCAACATGAAGAGAAAGTTGGCCGCACACCCAAGGTCGTCCCGTGGTTCGATCGGGTCCTTTTCCTCCCGCAACCGGTGAACCGCGGCGAGGATCGTCGGTACCACCGCACAGATCACGAGGGCTTGGTCTTCCAGTTCATCTGGTCCGATGTCGCGCGTCGGTCGCCAACCGAGCTCGCCGCCGAGGACCGAGACAGCCGTTCGCAGAACATCGAGTGGTGTTCCGAGCGGTGCCAGCACTGGCAGCAGTGAGCTGAGCCCGGGCGGGAGGGTGCGGCGGCGACACACCGCCTCTCGGAATGCACCCGAGGCAGCCGGATCCGGCAGCTCTCCGCGGAACAACAGGTGCCACACGTCTTCGAACGACCGCTGCTCGGCCAGGTCGATGGCCGAAAACTGCCGGTAGTGGAAGAAGCCCTCCTGCCCACGGACGTCCCCGACGGAGGTCTCGGCCACGACCACGCCCTCGAGGCCACCGGGCGCATCCACGCTTGCCTCGGCGGCTGGGCGAATGCGGGCGACACCCATGAGGTCGCGCAGTGAGACGACGCCGACCAGGTCATCCCCGCTGACTACGGGCAGATGCCGGTAGTGATGTGCGGTCAAACTCGACCAGGCTGCATCCACCCGCTCATTTGGGCTCAGCACGTCTGGGCGGGCGGTCATCCAGAGTCCGACCGCCTCGCAGTCGGCATCGCCGTCGGTCGCCAGAGCCCGGAGGAGATCTCGCTCGGTGAGGATTCCCACCACCTTGGAGCGCTCGGTCACCACCACCGAACCGATACCGGCCCCCTGCATCAGGCGGGCGGCCTCGGTGAGCGAATCGCTGCTCGCGCACGTGATTGCGGGAGAGGTCATGAGATCGCGAACGACAGTTTCCATGCCCTCCACTATGGGCGCACCAGCGGCTCGCTGTAAACATTGATCATGTCAATATACAATCGTAGGGATGGAAGGCATGGTGTCGAGCGATGAGGCCGCTCGCAGACTCGGGGTCAAGGTGACCACGCTCTATGCCTATGTCAGCCGGGGCATGCTGGAATCCCATCGCGACCCGGCCGGGAAGGGCAGCCTGTTCGAGCTCTCCGACATCGAGAGCTTGGCTGCCCGTAGCCGGGGTGCTCGCCGGTCGGAGAGCCGCTTGGCAACGATCGCGACCGGGGTGACCCAGCTCAGACACGACGAGGGTCCCCTCTACCGGGGTCGCGCTGCCACCTCGCTTCTGGCACAGATGACGTTCGAGGAGGTCACCGGGCTCCTCTGGGAGACCAGCGCGGACGGCGACTGGTCGGTTCCTGACCTTGGCGTGTGTCCCTTGAGCGACACCCTCGAACGCATGCGGTGGGCACTCGTCCTGTGTGGTGCCACCGACCAACTTCGGGCGGACCTCAGACCGTTGTCCGTGATCCGCGCCGCTCGACGCGTCATTGCCGGCCTGGTCGACGTGGTTGGTCCCGCACCGTCCGGTGAAACCGGCTCGACCCCGATCTCGGAACGGTTGGCTCACCGTTTGGGCGGATCGGCACCTGCCTCGTCGGTCGCAGCCATCAATGCTGCCCTCATCCTCATGGCAGACCACGAGCTCGCCACCTCCACCATGGCTGTGCGCATCGCTGGATCGGTGCGGGCCGACCTGTATGACGCGCTGACGGCCGGGCTGGTCACCCTCGCAGGGCCACTTCATGGTGGTGCCAGTAAGCAGGCCTGCGAGCTGTTGGTTGCCGCCGAACGCGAAGGAGCGCAACGAGCGCTGAACGATGCTCTCCGGGAGCATCGCCTCCTCCCCGGCTTCGGACATCTGGTCTACAAGAGCGGTGACCCACGCGTTCGTGGCCTGCTGCCATTGGCGGAGCAACTGCTGAGCGAAGACCGGCGCAACCTCCTGCGTGATGTACTGCGGCTGGCCGCTGACCATGATCTTCCGCTGCCCAACTGCGATCTGGCACTGGCCGCACTGAGCTGGGGAACCGGAATGCCACCCGACACCGGTCGCACGATCTTTGCAGTAGCCAGAATCGCCGGATGGACGGCCCACTACTTGGAGGAACTCGCGGAGCGCCCACTGCGCTTCCGAGCCCGCGCCGTCTATGTCGTCTAGCAGGTGTGCGAGGTAGGTGGCAGAGCGTCGATCGTGACGAGTCGACGCAGCAGAGCTCGTCACGAGTCCATTCGGTGGTCGTCGGCGACGGTGGCAGGCGTCTCCCCTGTCTGTCAGGTTCGTGGTTCGGGTGGTCGACGCTCGGATGATGCTCATCGGCACCGAGCGGAGCCGGTCAGGACGGCGTGGAGATCGATCCGGCCGGGGGTATCTGGCCTGGACCCGTCGCCGAGCAGGCTTGTGGGAACGACGCCGGGGCAGCGAGGAGCGGCGGCTCGGCGAAGCTCGGCCGGGAGCGATCGATGAAGTCCATCAGGTCGTTCGCATTGGCATCCCGGTAGGTGAGCGCCGGAAGGTTCCACTTTCGCTCCACCATGCTGAGGATCGACGTGTGGTCGTGGACGACACTGCTCACGAAGTCCGGCTTGGCGAACGGGGAGATCACGACCGCAGGCACGCGAATGCCAGACTGGGCGAAGCCGTTGTAGAGCGAATGTCCGGGAGGCACGACCGGAGCCACGGCGTCGGGAGGGATGGCAGCGGGTGGCGGAACGTGGTCGTAGTAGCCGCCGCCTTCGTCATAGGTCCAGACGAGAAGCGTCTTCGACCATGCCGGGCTGCTCATCACGGCATTGATCGCCGATGACGACCATGCCTCGCCTCGCGCGATGTCGGAAGGATTCTCCTCGGAAGCGTTGTTGAAATTCGGATCGATGATGGCGAACCCGGGCAACGTTCCCGCCGCGCAGTCAGTGAAGAAGGATTCGAACGAGACGTTGTCGGGCGAGGTGCTCGCCGGGTCTGCCAAGTAGATCCCCGTGGTCGGCTGGTTGTGGTAGTAGTCGCGCCAGGGGATTCCGTAGTGGTCGAGCTCGTCGAAAATGGTCCCGTTCGGCGGTTGGGTGGACAGCTGCGACAGGTCGTCACTGGTGAGGCCCAGCGAAGTAGCGCCGATCAGGTACCGGCGGTTCGGATACGTCGGGCCGAGGACGGAGGAGAACCACCGGTCGGCCAGCGGGAAGGTGGACGCCAGCGAGTAGTAGAAGGGGAGGTCAGTCTCTGTCCAGTAGCCCATCGCCGTGGCTCCGGGGTAGGCGTCTCCGAACGGCGGCGCGGCGACGAAGCCATCCATGGCTCCCCCGGCCCACGCGGTGTGCGTCGTGGTCCAGCCGTTCCATCCTCCCCCCGAGACCTGGCAGTCGGTCGGCATGTGGAAGGCATGCTGGATCGAGCCGTTCGGATAGGGGTTGGCGGCGGTGGGAAGCCCGTTCGCCCCGATGGTGAAGCCGTCGCCCCGCGGGGTCTGCCCGGCGCCCCGGCCGAGCATCCCAAGGTAGTTGTCATAGGAGTGGTTCTCCTGCATCAGCACCAGGATGTGCTCGATCTCGGGCATGGTGTCCGTCCCGGCAGGGAGATCGGGGAAAGGGAGCGAACCCGGGGCCCTGCGTGCATTGCGATGGGCGAGGCGGCGGAGCTGGTTGACGGTGTCGGCCCTCTCGGCCTCGATGGCACGGGCCGTGCGGCCATGTGAAAGGGCCTCGCCGCCGATGACGCCTCCGACCGCGACCGCCCCAGCGGCGATGCCTCCCCGCAGGAGGTCTCGGCGGGAGATCCGGTTCATCGGTGACCTCCTTGGCCGGGCAGGTTTGCCATGGTTGTCCCGGTTCCCCGGGGACCAAACGGCCCGACGGTGATACGACGTGGTGGGCTGGAGGCGACGTGACCGGCCGCATCGGTCGTCACGCTCTCGAGGCGGTACCTGCCGGCTGCCAGAGCGCGCACGTGCCACTCGGCGATCCACCCGTCGATGGTGAGAGTTGCCGTGGCGATGGTCACCGGAGTCCGGATGGACCCACCCGAGATCTGAAAGGAGACCGAGGAAACCGCGGCCCTCCCGACGGCCGACGCGTCGAGCACGACCGTGGCACCGCGCGCCACTTCGGTCGGTCTCCCCGGCAGAATGATCCGGGTGGTGAGCCGAGGGTTGCGCACGGTCACCACGACCGCTGGGCTCGAGGCCGTCTCGCCGGAGGTGTCGGTTGCCACGCTCTGGAGCCGGTAGGTCCCGTTCTGCACGTCGGAGGAAGCCCAACCGGCCAGCCAACCGTCGACGGTGGGCGTGGCCGTGGCGATGGTCACCGGGCCGGTGAGTCGGCCTCCCGAGAGCACGAAGTGGACAGTCGCCACCCCGAGCGGGCTCGTCGCCGCGGCGTCGAGCCACACCCCACCGGCGAGGACGGCCCCCGCACCGGGCAGGCCAACGGTGGTGGTTGGCAGCGGTGTGGTGGTGAGGAGGGCCAGACTGCCCTCTGCGTCGGGGCCGCTCGCTACCGTGATGGCCCGTGTGCCTCCGGGCAGGTCCACCAGGGTCGGGAAGGGCACCCGGGACTGGACGGTCCCGTTGCCTACTTGGCCGGAGCGGTCGTCGCCGAATGCGTAGAGGGCCCCCGTCGAGGTGAGCACCAGACTGTGGGCGGCGCCCGCCGCGATTCCGGTGGCCAGCACCCCGGCCGGCAGGCGCACCGGAATCGGCACGTCGGTACTGAGGGTACCGGTTCCGAGCTGACCATCGCCGTTCTCCCCGAAGGCGTAGACCTGGCCGGTGGCAGAGAGGGCGAGACTGTGGGCACCGCCGGCGGCGATGGCGACGATCCGCATGCTGGTGAGCAGACCGACCTCGACCGGGACGTTGCTGTCGGTCGTGGAGCCGTTGCCCAGCTGGCCGTACCCGCCGGCGCCCCAGGCGTAGACCCGGCCGGTGGCAGAGAGCGCGAGACTGTGGGCACCGCCGCCCGAGATGGCGACGAACCGCACTGCTGAAGGCATGCTGACCACGACCGGCACCGTGCTGTCGGTCGTGGAGCCGTTGCCCAGCTGGCCGTACCCGCCGGCACCCCAGGCGTAGACCTGGCCGGTGGATGAGAGCGCGAGGCCGCCGTCGCCGGTGGCTGCGATCGCCGTCGCCGTCACGCCAGGCGGCAGCTGCACGGCAACCGGCACAGCGCTGGCCGAGGTGGTGCCGTCGCCCAACTGCCCATCGGCCCCCTGCCCCCAGGAATAGACCGTACCGGCGGCCGTCAGGACTATGACGTGGAACCCACCCGCAGCGATCGCGGTGACTGTCGTCCCGACCGGCATCGAGGCTTGTACTGGAATGCCGCTCTCGGTCGTCGTACCGTTGCCGAGCTCACCGTCGGAGTTGTAGCCCCAGCCGTAGACTGCGCCTGCGGAGGAGAGGACGAAGGTGTCCTCCACCCCGCTGGCGAGGGCAGTCGGGACGACGCCGGCCGGGAGACCGCGGAGGGGCGCAGGCGTCGAGCTGTCGGTTGACGCCACGTTGCCCACTTGACCGATCTGTCCCCAACCGAACGCGTCTCGGGGGACGAGCGGTGGGCCGATGGAGATCACGAGCGGGCGGGACACCGCCGTCTCGGCCGGATCCGAGCTGTCGGTCACCCTCAGCTCGACGGTGCTGGTTCCCGCCACCGTCGGGGTACCCGAGAGGGACCCTTGTGTCGCATCGAGGTGCAACCCCGGCGGTAGCACGCTCCCGGGGGCCAGTGCCCAGAGATAGGGAGGCTTGCCTCCCACCGCGTCGAGCTGCGTGTCGTAGGAGGCGCCGACCGTTGCCGGCGGGAGTGAGGCGGTGATGACAGAGAGCGGTCCGGGGACGATGGTTGTCGAGGTCACCACCGGTGCCGGGTTGGTCGTCAGGGTGCAGGGTATGGAGGACTCCCCGAGGACCGGGAGCATCGCGGTGATGGTGAGCGGTCCGGGTGACACCTCGACCGTTCCTGCCGCACCGGCGACGAACGGTCCGACCGAGACGGGCGCCAAAGTGATCGATGCCGCCTGACCACTGGTCAGACCCACCGAGAATGCCTGGGGCGAACTTTCCCCGTTCAACATCGGTGGTGAGGCATCGGTGGCGGTGGCGTCCTCCACGACGACCGACCCCGACAAGCGCGTCGAGCCCAAGGAGACGATCGTAGCGACGACTGATGAAGGCACGACAAGTGTCGTCTGGTAGTCACTGACCGTCATCGTGGATCCTGCATCGACGCTCGCCGGGGCCGAACCGGCCACGGTCGCCGCGAACGCTTCGGTCCCGAGCACCGGCAATGTGCAATTGAAGGTCGTCGCGATCGGAGGGCTGGAGATCAGGGTTGCCCGGGATGGCGCCGCTGAGCGATGAGCGGCGTGTGGCGTCACCGCCGCGGCCGGCCCTCCCGCACCGGTCGCCGATGCAATCACCAAAACGACGGCGAGCATTCCGACCGATCGTCGGCTCGCTGTGCGTTCCAACAGACGCCCCGCCTCACTTCCGCGTCGAGCCGGAGGAGCGACGATTCTCTGCCTGAGATCTCGCAGCCTTCGGATCACCGCCTGTCCCCCTCGCTCTTCACGTACAACGGGCTGGAGGTACCTCCTCTCCACGGCCGGGTGTCCGTGGATCGGACCATACCAACGATGCGCGGCTGGGCTGCGCGCCAAGCCAACGATGCGCGGCTGGGCTGCCCGCCATGGCACCTTTGCACGAGTGAACACCTGGTCAACGATGTGGTGTTCTCGGGTGCCATGATGCGAAGCCGCTTGTCCAGGTCACCGACTGCCAGCCCTTCTCCCACCGCCGAGCACGGTGCTTCGCCGAGGCGCAGGTGGCCGGCAGGCGCGCGCGGGAGCACTTGGCGCATACCATTCTCCATCCCATACTGGTATGCTCGACAAGTGGCCACCCAACAGATCGCCGTCCGGCTCCCCGAGGAGCTACTGGACGAGCTCGACGCGCTCGTTGCAAGTGGGGTCTACGAGAGTCGGGCAGCGGCAGTACGCGCCGGCGTCGAGGCCATTACCGCGCTCGAACGCCGCTTGCAGACAGACCGAGCCATCGTCGCGGGCTACCGCCGCACTCCACCCACGGCAGCCGAGCATGACGCCTCCGTCGCTTCGCTTCGAGACGCCATCGCCGAGGAACCCTGGTGAGCGAGCCTCGTCGCGGGGAAGTCTGGTGGGGCGAGATCGAGGACCTGGGGCGGCGCCCCTTCCTGGTCATGACCAGGTCAGCCACGATTCCAGTCCTGGGCGGCGTACTTGCGGCCCCCGTGACCCGTACGGTGAGGAACATCCCGACGGAGGTCTCGCTCGGGCCCGACGACGGGATGCCCACGGAGTGCGCCGCAAGCTTCGACAACCTGCGTGTCGTGCCAAAGGGCTCTCTCGTAGACCGCATCTGCGTGGTGGCGTCCACTCGACTGGTGGAGGCTTGCAGCGCGCTTCGCTCCGCTGTCGACTGCTGAACACATCCTTCCGGCAGGGTCCGGGCGACCGGCATCAGGGGGCCGGCGCCCTGCCGACCTCTGGGTCGTCGTGAGCGAGACCGCCGCGATGCTCACCGTCCTCTGGGGGGCGTCGCGATACCCGTTGGGGTCGGTCGCGGGCGACGACGTCCAGCGCGCGATCGGAGAGCCCGTGGAGGCGGGCGGAGCGTCGCAGATGGCGGACAGTCGGCTCCGGCTCGATGTCGACGGCCGAGACCTCTTCACACCGCTGCCGCCTTGCCCGCAGCAGTCTGGCGTCACTTCTGCGGCAGGTACACGGCTGCCCGACTGCTTGCCGGTTCATGGCCGCCTGGGGCTTGACAGGTCTCTCTCGATCGGTAACTATGAGTGATAGTTTACCTATCGACGATAGTTGTGGAGCACAATTGGCGACAACCCAGACGAACCACCAGGTCGATCGACGAGGGCGCCGCCGGGAGGCGAAGCTGGCGACGATCCTGACCGAGGCGTGGACGCTGGCTCGTCGTGACGGCCTGGCCGCCATCTCGCTGCGGGACCTCGGGGAGCGCGTCGACCTGCGTCAACCATCCCTTTACGCCTACTTCGACTCGAAGCTCGGCCTGTACGACTTGATGTTCGCTGACGGCAATCGGCAGCTCCTGGACCTGGTGAGGTCCCTCTCCCTGAGCGACGACCCACGCCAGGCGATCGTTGCGTTCGTCGAGGCGCTGGTGCGGTTCTCGAGCGAGGACGTGGTGCGCCATCAGCTGTTGTTCCAGCGGACGATCCCCGGCTTCGAACCTTCGCCCGAGTCGTACGAGCTCTCTGTCGAGGTCTACGAGATCGCCCGCCAAAGGCTCGCCGCGGCAGCCGCGTCCGATCCCGGAGACGTCGACGTCTTCAGCGCGCTGGTAAACGGACTCGCTCATCAGCAGGTGGCAAACGACCCCGGTGGCGATCGCTGGGTCCGCCTCGCCGCACGGACGGTGGACATGTTTCTGGCCGACGTCGATCGACGTCGGCCGGGCGCTCGGAATGGACCACGACAATGAACCAGGCACCCGTCGGCAACGTGACCACGATCCCGAGGATCGCCCACGACGAAGCGATGCGGATCGCCGCAGTGGAGAACGCCAAGTTCGCGAGCCTGTTGCGCAGCTTCGAGCCCGACGACTGGACCAAGCCCACCGAGTGCGTGCTCTGGGACGTGCGAGCCCTCACCGCTCACGTCGTGGGGTCCGCCGCCGGTGAGGCGTCGCCCCGCGAGTTCGTCCGCCAGGTGCGGAAGGGACGTCCGTTGGTCGCTGAGATCGGTGGCAAGTTCTGGTGGGACGGGATGAACGAGCTCCAAGTGCGCGAGCGAGCCGACCTCAGTACCCAAGACCTTGTCGCCGAGTGGGGTGCTACCTCCGCTCGGGCTTTGCGTGCTCGCACCGGGCTTCCGCGCCCGCTCGCGAGGCTTCCCCTGCTCAATCTCCCCGCCCCAGTCGGCCGGCAGCCGCTCTCCTACCTGTTCGACATCGGGTTCACCCGCGACGTGTGGATACACCGCATCGACCTGACTCGGGCTGCGGCCAAGACGCTCGACGCCGATCCCGATCACGACGGTCGGATCGTGGCCGACCTCGTCGCCGAATGGGCGAGCACCCACGGTGAGCCCTTCACTCTCATGCTCGGTGGCCCGGCCGGAGGGCAGTTCCGAGCCGGAACCGGCGGCGAGCACGTCGACATGGACGCCATCGAGTTCTGCCGGATCCTGGCCGAGCGAGTTCATGGCACCGGAATCCTCCGCTACACCCTTCCTTTCTAGCCCCACGAACCCAACCCGCAAAGGAGCAGGCAGCGACATGCAGATCGCCGAGATCGCCGATCACATCTACCGGTTCTCGATGTTCGTCCCCGACGTCGGTCCGACCGGCTTCACCTTCAACCAGTACCTCATCAACGACGAGCGGCCCCTGCTTTTCCACACCGGCCACCGGGCCACCTTCCCGCTCCTCGCCGAGGCCGTCGCCACGATCACCCCCCTGGACCGGCTTCGCTGGATTACCTTCGGCCACCTGGAGGCGGACGAGTGCGGCGCCATGAACGAATTGCTCGCCGCAGCACCCCAGGCTGAGGTGGCACACGGGGCACTCGGCTGCATGGTGTCGCTGAACGACCTGGCCGACCGGCCGCCCTGCCCACTGGCGGACGGCCAGGTCATCGAGCTCGGCGCGCACCGGGTCCGGCACATCGACACCCCCCACGTCCCCCACGGCTGGGAGGCCCGAATCCTCTACGAGGAGACCACCAACACGCTGTTGTGCGGAGACCTCTTCACCCAACTCGGCAACGGCCCCGCGGTCACGAACGAAGACATCATCGGTGCCGCCGCGCAGGCAGAGGACGTCTTTGGGGCCAGCTGCCTCACCCCGAACACCGGCCCCACTATCCGACGACTGGCCGACCTCAGCCCGACGACGCTCGCCGTCATGCACGGCTCCTGCTTCGTCGGGGACGGGTCGACGGCGCTGTTGGCGCTCGCCGACGAGTACGACAGGCGCCTCTCCGACGCCCGGTCCTGAAGCAGCACCTTCCGGCCGAATGAAGGTGCGGACATCAAACTGTCACAAATTCGTCTGTCGAATTTCGTGGTCTTGGGGTGGCAGTGTACGAACACCCCTGAGCGGCTGAATGACCAGGTCACGGCAATTCTAGAGGCGGGATCGATCAGCCTCGCCGCGCCGGACGCGGTCCTCAGCGTGGGGGACGGGGATCGTTAGTGGGTGCTCTGTGTCACCGAGGCGAATCCAGCCCCACTCCCCCCACCGCGAAGGCCTTGACCTCAAGCCCAGCTGTTCGTAGTGAGCGAGCGCTGCTCGCATGTCGGTCACCGGGCAACGAGGTGAGAAGAAGGCGGTCCGCGCCTTCCAGCCACTGATCACGACGCTTGCTTGGGCGGGTGGCCGGATTACGATCGAGCGGTGCTGATCTATTCGATGAGCGTCTCCGTGGACGGCTACATCGCAGACCGCGACGGCGCTTTCGGGTGGACTGCACCGAGCGACGAGGTCTTTGCGTTCCACCTCGGGCGAGTGCGCGAGCTCGGCGCCCACCTCTGCGGCCGCAGGCTCTACGAAACGATGCTCGTATGGGAGACCGATCCGTCACTGCGCGGCACCGAGCTTGGAGCCCAATTCGCCGACGTCTGGTCCGCCCTACCCAAAGTCGTATTCAGCCGCACGCTGGACAGTGTCCAAGGCAACGCCCGGCTCGCCGACGCACCGGTGGCCGAGGAAGTGGCCACGGCGCTCGGGGCGACCGACAAGGACGTCGAGATCGGCGGCGCCAGTCTCGCCGCAGCAGCGATCGAACTCGGCATGGTCGATGAGTTTCGCATCTTCCGCGTTCCGATCGTGGTCGGTGGCGGCACGCCGCACCTGCCCCCGGTCATCGAGGACATTCCTCTCGACTTGATCGAGACCAGAACGTTTGGCTCACGCGTGACCTACGAGCGCTACCAGCGCGTCCACGCCGACTCGGATCGACGACCGCCGCCAGAGTCGACACCAGACCGTCCGTGACCAACGTCAGAGCCAACGCCGTCGACCCAACGCCGCTCGCCGGCACTTGGCCGGGCAGCTCGATCTCGACTGCCAGCCAGCCGAGCCGTGAAGTCGTCGCGGCATCATCGGTCGGACAGGTGAGTCGCCACCCAGAACTCGCAAACTCGTTCGTCGAGTTTCGTGGGGACGGAGGGGGTCGAACCCTCACTGGAGGCGGTTTAAGCGCCTTGCCTCTGCCGATTGGGCTACGTCCCCGGTACGCCGATGACCACCGTACCCAATCGAATCGACGGTGCCCACCGCCGGTTCAGGCCTCTGCGACGGTACCCACCGCCTCCAGTTCTTCGTCGCGTGGACGGTAGACCCGGTGACGCAGGCCGCTCGCACCCGGCCAGGGTCCGAGGATCTCGGTGGGTCGGCGATCGGTGCTCCATTGGCTCCACTCGCCTGGGTCACCGAACCGGGCGAACCTCACCCACGCGCCCTGGATCACCTTCGACAGCGACAGCGCGTCCTCGCCGCCGCCGCTGAAGGCCTGGACGGCCGGGTTGGCCACGGTTCCCATGACGAACGGGATCTCGAGGGCGTGGCACGAGCCGAGCGAGCCGCCGAACGCGGGCGTCTCCCAGGTGAACAGGTAGACGTAGGTTCCTGCACCGCTCCGTCCCGACCCTGCGCCATCGACCGATCCAGCACGCGCATGTGCGTCGGCGAACCGGATGGAGGGGACCCGGAACACGTACTCGGTGGCGATGGCCGTCCATAGATCACGCGGGCCGACCGGTTCACCTCGGCGGGTGCGAGCGCGCTCGACCTCGGAGATCAGTGCCGAGACGCGCGTGTCGTCCCCGGCCAGACGCCGGACCCAGCGACGGAGGTCTTCGGTCCCCATCGCCGACATCCTCGGGTCCCCGATCACGAAGAAGGCGAACTCATCACGGTTGGTGCCGATGAGGAGCGGGATGTGGGAGCACGCCCCCGAGGCCACCGCCACCATCGGGTGCTCGGGGAGGAGCCCACCGTCCACCACCGGCATCATGGCGAGACCCGGGTTCGTCCCATCCCCGGTGGGCTGCCGCAGGGTCTGCACGGCCCGCACCAGCTCGTCGGCAGGCACCTGTTGGAGGGCAGAGCGGGTGAGGGGGACTCCGAGCAGAGCGGCGCACTCCTCGGCCCGCCTCACCGCGGCATCGGGAGAGAAGACGACCGGAGGACCGCTCTCCACGATCGCCTTGTGGAACAGCCCACGAGCCGCCGGCGCTCCCAGAAGGTCGGACACGCTCATGGCGCCGGCAGACTCGCCGAAGAGGGTCACGTTGCCCGGGTCGCCGCCGAACCCGGCGATGTGAGCGGAGATCCATTCGAGGGCGGCCACCTGGTCGGCGAGGCCCCAGTTCCCCCAGCCCGACCACTCCCGGCCACCGAGCCAGTCCAGACCCGGCTGCTCGAGGGCCGGGTGGGCGAGGAACCCGAGCATGCCCAACCGGTAGTTGATGGTGACCACCACGACGTCGTGACCGGCCGCCAGCAACCCACCGCGGTAGAGCGCGCCGGCACCCGAACCGGAGACGAAAGCGCCGCCATGGACCCAGACCATGACTGGTCGGCGGGCACCGTCGAGCTCCGGGGTCCACACGTTCAGGGTGAGACACTCCTCCGACTGAGCGGAAGGTTCTCCTCCGGGGGACCAGCCGGGAACGGGGGGCGGTTGAGGGGAGACCGGTCCGAACTCGGCACAGTCGCGGACACCGGTCCAGGACTCGGGTGGTGCGGGGGGATGCCAGCGCTGCGCTCCCGAGGTCGCGTAAGGAATGCCCGAGAAGGACCAGCATCCGGCCCGACGGACGCCACGGACCTGTCCATTGCGCAACTCGACCACACCGTCCATGCTTGTGTCTCCAGTCCGGAGCGGAACCTGCCGATACCGACCGAACGTAATCGAGTGAGGTGGGGTGCCGCCGCGCACGCGGTGGAACACGAGGTGATAGCAGTTGGGACACGATCGACCAGCGGGTAGCGGCAGAGCCGTGTCGCTGTGCCATCGGGCGGCGATGGCCTGCCTCGTCGTCGGCTCGAGCATCCTGGCGATGCCAGGATCCCAGGCGGGAGCGGCCGGGACGTCCTCGTCGGCCGGCTCCAGCTCCTCGTCCACCTCGAGCTCCACCTCTACGCCGGCCTCCAGCTCGACTGCCGAGCCATCCTCGAGCTCCTCATCCACCTCGACCTCCACCACCAGGCCGGGCTCGAGTTCCCCCACCAGCTCGGCGCCTCCTCCCAGCCAGGCCCAGATCAAGGCCGCCCTATCCCAGGTGGTGAAGCTCGAGTCCGACATCGCGGCCGAGCAGGCCACCCTCGATCAGCTCGACGAGCGCTACAACCAGGCCGAGGTCGCCCTGGCCGCCACCCAACGCTCCCTTGCGGTGACCAACAGCCACATCCAGACCGCAGCGGGCAGGCTGGTCCGCGATCACAAGATCCTGGCATCTGACGCCGTGCAGTCCTACATGAGCGGAACGACCTCCGGCGCGGTGTCCTCGCTGTTCGCCGCTCCTTCCGATCAGAACCAGATCCAGGACCTGTACCAGAGACTCGGTGCCAGGCAGGTGTCCCTGGTGCTGAATCAAGTGCAGTCGACCGAGCACGCGCTCAGCTCCACCCGGACCAGACTGCTCGTCGAGCAGCGAGCCGAGTCCAACGACCTGAGGGCAGCGGACACCGCTCGCAAGCGGGGCGAGCTGGCCAGTAAGCTGTTCCAGGCCACTCTCCGCCAAGCCCAAAGAACCCTGGCCGCCGAGTTCACAATGCAATTGGCGAACCACGCCATTCCGTCGGTCGGCGGTCAAGGAGGCACCGCAGCCCTGTCGACAGGCGGGCAGGCCCAGGCACCCGGCCTGGCTGCCGTGCAGGCCGCCGTGCAGTTCCTCGGTGTCCCCTACGTGTGGGGCGGTGCCAGCATGGCCGGCGTCGACTGCTCGGGGCTCGTCATGCTCGCCTGGGCCCAGGCCGGAGTCTCGCTCTCCCACTCCGCCGCCGATCAGTACCTGGAGTCCACACCGGTCAGCCTCAGCAACCTCGAGCCGGGCGACCTCCTCTTCTACGACTTCGGTGGCACGGGTATCGACCACGTCGTCATGTACGTCGGACCCACGCTCGACGGTCAGCCGACGCCGTACGGCATCGACACCATCATCCAGGCCGCCTATCCAGGAACCACGGTCAGTTTCGAGCCGTTCTGGGCCGAGGGCCTGGTCGGCGCGGCCCGTCCGTGACCGGTCCTGCCGACCCCCTGGCCGGCGGCCGCCCGGCGTAAGGTCACCGTCCGGGCATGGCACTCGATCTCACCATCGTCGTCCCAGCGTTCGACGAGGCCGATCGCATGGGCGACGGCATGAAACGACTGCTGGCGGCAGTCGACGACGGCGCCGTTGACCTGGACCGGACCGAAGTGCTCATCGTCGACGATGGCAGCACCGACGGCACCACAGAGGTCGCCCACTCCGTCCTCGCGCCGCTCCCCCACCACCGGGTGGTCACCCTGCCCGTCAACTCCGGTAAGGGTGCCGCCATCCGTGTCGGGGTCGCCTTGGCCCGAGCACCCCGCACCGCCTACATGGACGCCGACATGGCCATTGACCCCCGGTCGGTCGCCGACCTGTTGGAGGCCCTCGAAACGAGCGACCTTGTCATCGGTTCGCGAGCACTTGCGGAGTCGATGGTGGACGGTAGCTACGCCCTGCGCTCCACGATGGGCCGTGCCTTCAACTGGCTGGTGACGACCGGTACCGGGCTCGGACTGGCCGACACCCAGTGTGGGTTCAAGGGGTTCCGCACCACGGTGGCCCGCCTCCTCTTCCACCTGGTGCGCATCGACCGGTTCGCGTTCGACGTCGAGATCCTCACCTGGGCCAGACGGCTCGGATTGTCGGTGACCGAGATCCCGGTGCACTGGAAGCACGTGCCGGGCAGCACCATCCACCCCTTGCACGACTCGGTCACCATGCTCCTCGACGTCTACCGCTCCCGCTTCGGGCTCGTCCCCGCCCCCCTGGTCACCGCCGTCGAGGTCCGGGACCTACGAACCTGCGCCGGTGGGGTGAGCACCCTCGGACCCCGCGTCGAGGATGCGGCGGAGGCCGCCCTCGACGGAATCCCGGTGAGCGTGGTCACCGATGGTCCCTCGGTGCTGGTGCTACTGCCGCTCGTCGAGCCGGACCGATCGGCCTCTGTCCAGCTCGCGCTCCGCGCCGACTTCGCCCCCTTCCCCGTCTTCCGTCGTGGGCTGACCGCAGAGGCGCTGCAGGCGCTCGGGTCGGGGTCCGCCCACCTCGGACCCGACCCGGTGAACGGTGGAGCTCGCTGACCTGGAACCCGGCCGGCAGCCCGCGGGGCGAGACGGCCCGACGACCGCCGTGATCACAGCAGGTACGTAGCGGTGAGGCGGTGGGGCCGAACGAGCGGTGCCGCCCGATGCTCCGGTCGGAGGTACCATGCCCGAAGTGAGCCCGGAACCGCACAAGCCGGCGGGTACCACCACCCGGAGCGGATGCCTGCCGCCCGACGAGGGCACGCCAGCCGCCCCGGTCGAGCTGGAGGATGCGGTGCCCCAGCCGTCCCGGGTGCCTCAGCCGTCCCGGGTGACAACGGATCCCACCCGCTCCTCGGTGTCCGCCAAGGCCACGGTGTCGGTGCTGCCCGTGGCCCGTCAGAAGCCCGGGCCCGCCCCGTCACCCGACCCCCGGCGGTCGGACGTGGACGAATGGGGCCGGTCCGAGCAGGTTCGCGCCATCGCCCGACGTCTGTACGACCCGATCTACCGCTACTGGTTCCGGGTCGAATGGGACGGCTTGGAGAAGATCCCCCGCACAGGCGGCGCCCTGCTCATCGCCAACCACGCCGGGGCCGTACCCGCCGACGCTCCGGCCATCATGCACGGCATCGAACGCGACCTCGGTCGTCCGGTCTACGGCCTGGCCGACTACTTCTTCCGCACCGTCCCCTTCGTGGGCACTCTCTGGTCGCGGACCGGCGGGGTCCCGGCACATCCGGACAACGCCTACCGGCTCCTCCACGATCAGGGTCAGCTGGCTCTCGTCTTCCCCGAAGGGACCAAGGCCACCTCGAAGACCTATACCGACCGATACCGCCTTCGGCGATTCGGCCGAGGTGGCTTCGTGGAGATCGCGATGCGGGCGGGAGCCCCCATCGTGCCCATCGCCGTGGTGGGTGCGGAGGAGGCCATGCCGATCCTCTTCCGGCTGAACGGGGTGGCCAAGGCGCTCAGCCTCCCCTACTTTCCGGTGACGGCCAACGCCCTCCTGCTCGGACCACTCGGCTACGTGACCTACTTTCCGGCCAAGATCAAGATTCGGGTTCTCGACCCGATCACCTTCGACGTCGAACCGGGTCTCGACCGGTACGCGCGGAGCCGGGTCATGGATGAGACCGAACGCATCCGTTCGTCCTTGCAAGAGGCACTCCTCGACATGTTGCGCGAACGACGAAGCGTCTGGTTCGGTTAGGGATGGGACGGAGGGTCCTGATCACCGGGCTCGACACGTTTTGGGGCGGGCGCATGGCCCAGGCCCTGGAGAACGAGCCTGACGTCGAGATGGTCCTCGGTCTTGGGGTCAACGAGCCCAAGGTCCCACTCGAACGAACCGAATTCGTCCGCTCGGACCAGAAGTACTCGATTCTCAATCGCATCGTCCGGGCCACCCAGGTGGACACCTTCGTCCACACCTTCCTCGAAACCAACTCGGTGTCCGTGTCGAGCCGGATGCTGCACGAGATCAACGTCATCGGAACGCTCAACCTCCTCGCTGCGGCCGGATCGACGGGGTCGTCGGTCGAGCACGTCGTGGTGAAGTCCTCCACCCACGTCTACGGTGCGTCCAGCAACGACCCCGCGTGGTTCCGCGAGGAGATGCACCGCACTGGTCCGGTCCGGACCAAGCTCGAGCGATCACTGATCGAGGTCGAGGGCCTGGTCCGCGACTTCGCCGAGGACAACCCCCATCTGAACGTCACCGTGCTCCGGTTCGCCAACGTGCTCGGAACCGATATCGTCACCCCGATCAGCCACGATCTACGGCGACGCCTGCTCCCTTCCATCGCCGGCTTCGATCCGCTCGTTCAGTTCGTCGAAGAAGACGACGTGGTCCGCGCTCTCAAGTTCGTCACCGAGAACGACATTGCCGGGGTGTACAACGTGGCCGGTGCGGGAAAGATCCCCTGGACCGAGGTGGCGTCAATCGCCGGGGCAATGCTCCTCCCACTCCCCCCGGTACGTCCCCGACTCTTCGCGTCGGGGCTGATCCAGCTCGGGATCGTCCGGATGCCCCCCGAGATGGAGGACCTCATCCGCTACGGCCGCGGGGTCGACACCACCCGACTGATGGAGAAGGGTTTCGAGTACCGCTACACGTCGGCGGCCGCGGTGGAGAGTTTCGCCCGGGCCAACAACCTCCGTCGCTCGATCGGGTCGGCCGAACCGGCGTACCGCTACGAACAGGATGTCGAGCAGTTCTTCCGGCATTCTCCCGCGGTGGTGCGCAGCAACGAGGGCTGACGGCCAAATTGGTACCCGCGGGTCGGATCCGGACCGCTCACAGGCGTCTCAGCCACACCGAGAGGAGCTCGGAGCCGCGCCGTTCCCACTCCTCGGCGGTGATGGCGTAGCGGACGTGGTCCTCCCACGCGCCGTTGATCTCGAGGAAGCCGAGGGCGACTCCCTCGCTCCTGATACCGAGCTTCTCCACGACCTGCCGGCTCGCCACGTTGCGCGGGATGATTGCGACCTCGGCGCGGTGCAGGCGGAGCGTCTCGAACGCGAATTGCAGGATCACCACCACCGCCTCGGGGGTGTAGCCGTATCCGGCCAGCCGTTCGTCGATCCAGTAGCCGATGGAGCCGTTCTGAAATGGTCCCCGCTGAATCGACGACAGCGTGATCTCGCCACCGAAGCGGCCCTCCACGAAGATCCCGAACCCGAAGCCGGTGCCGAGCTGCCGCTCCCTCTCGCGCATGGCACAGCGGGCGGAGAAGCTGACAGCGTCCTCGGAGGGCACCGGCGAACCCGCCGAACGTGGTTCCCACGGCACCAGCCAGTCGCGGCATCGGTTGCGGACCTCGCGCCAGTCCTCGTAGTCCGACTCGATCAGCGTGGCCAGCTGGACCCGCCATCCGGGGAGCTCCAGGGAACGGACCTGCCGCGACCGCACGCTCATCCGGGCATGGTAGGCCAATCGTCGAGCCTGGATGGCCTTTCGGAGGCTGTGCAGGGCGGCGCCGGACCAGGTAGCACTGTGCCGGGTGGCACCGGACCTCGGTGAGCCCGCGACCTGGTGACGATCAGATCCGGACCAGCAGGCCGGCAACCATGCCGTCGAGGATGTCCGCCTCCGAGACGGTGCACTCGTCGAACCCGAACCGGGCCATGACCGCTGCGACGATCATCGCCCCAGCGACGATCACGTCCTCACGACCGGACACCATGCCGGCCCGGTCGAGACGGGCCGACCGCACCTCGCCCGCCAGGGTTCGGTACCAGTCGAAGACAGATCCGGCCGAAAGCACGGCGTGGTGGATGTGGTCGCGGTCGTAGCTTGCGAGGCCGAGGTGGAGCGCGGCGAGCGTGGTGATCGTGCCGGCCAGCCCGATCATACGGTGCGAGGCCAGAAACTTCGGATGGTCGGCGATGGCTTGGTCGAGAGCCTCCCCGACCAACTTCTCGGCCGCCTGGAGCTCGACCGCCCGGGGTGGGTCACTCGGAAGGCATCGCTCGGTGAGGCGGACACAACCCAGCTGCATCGATACGGCGGCGAGACCCGGGTCGTCGGGACCTGCGCCCGAGATCAGCTCGGTGGAGCCACCACCGACATCGAGCACAAGGAACGGACCGTCCCTGGCGTCGAGGTCGGAGGCGGCCCCGGTCAGCGACAACCGGCCCTCTTCGATCCCCGAGAGCAACTCCGGTTCGAGCCCGGTGGCCTCGCCCGCCCCGGCGAGGAAGTCCTCCCCGTTGGTGGCATCACGGGCGGCAGAGGTCGCAACCAGGCGGCCACGGACCACCGAGAGATGGTCCATGATCCGGCGGTACTCGCCGAGCACGCCCACGGTCCGTGCGATCGCGTCGGGTGCGAGCATGCCCGTCGCATCGACGTCCTCGCCCAGCCGGGTGATCCGCATCTGGCGTTCGAGAGGGTGGCCGTTGCTGTCGACCACCAGCAACCGTGTCGAATTGGTGCCGCAGTCGATCGCCGCCACCGGTCCTCGGGGGTCCATTCCCCTTTGCTACCACGGGTCGCCCGGGGTGGACAGGCACCGCCACGTTCCATCCCTCCCCGCCTGACGGCAACAGGATGGATCAGCTCTGGTGGAGACCGATTCGCGAGGCCGTCCAGGAGCCGACCGGGTCGTCACCACCGGCCAGCCACCACGCCAGGTGGGCGTGCAGGCACTTGACCCCGATTCTCGTACCCCCCACCCCTCCTTCTGGTGCCGGACCGACGTGACCGGACGGGATGCCCGCGTCACGCTGGCGTGCATAGCGAGCATGGGCCGCTCCGATCGCCGCCGGCCCGATCTCGGACTCTGCCTCTCGCACACCACCACCTGACTCGAGCCGGCCGACGGCGGCACAGAGCACTGGGTCGACCAACCAGAACAGTGTGGGCATGGGAGTGCCGTCGATGAGGAACGGTTCGTTGCAAATGACGGCGGGCACCCCGCACTCGCTTCGCACCACGACCTCGAATCGGCCCTCTGGCCGCCGACCGAGCAACGAGGCGACGGTGTCCGCGTCGGCCGACATACTCACCGCCAGAATTGGAGGGACCGGGCCACCCGGGACCAGAAGCCGGTGGATGCTCGAGTGGCGGTGCCACCACGATCGGTTCGGTTGGACCCGGATGGAGGGGCGACCTGGGCACTCGCCGGGGTCAGGTTCGGATCGGGGGACATGCCCGGCGCCTCCGCGGGGGGCACGGGGGCCTGGGCACCCGGGTCGTTGTTGGTTGTGCCCGGGTGCCCGGGTGCAGAACCGCCGGGGGGCAGCACCTCGTAGAGAGTTTGCCCGGGCGGAACGAGCTGGTAGTTCTGGCGGGCGAGCACGTTCAATGCACCCGGCGCTCCCAGCTGCCTCTTTTCGATCACGAGGGCCCGGTTGAGACGGTCGACCCGTTGCAGCTCGGCCGACGCATTCCGCTGCTGGCTCGCCTGGGAAAGGAGGGAGCCCACCGGCAGGTTGGTCGCCAGGATCACCATCGCCACCACCCCGGCCAGCACCAGCGGAACACGGTTCTGCTTCCGGCTCGCCGGTCGACTCCGCTTCAACCGGGTTCCCCCGTGGGCGTCAGGACCTGGTTGCCACCGAAGGCAGCCGACTCACCGAGCAGCTCCTCGATCCGGAGCAGCTGGTTGTACTTGGCCACCCGATCGGACCGGGCGGGGGCGCCCGTCTTGATCTGACCGCAGTTGGTGGCCACTGCGAGATCGGCGATGGTGGTGTCCTCGGTCTCACCCGAGCGGTGGGACATCACGCACGCGTAGGACGAACGGGTGGCGAGGGCCATGGTGTCCAGTGTCTCGGTCAACGTGCCGATCTGGTTCACCTTGACCAGGATGGCGTTGGCGGTCCGCTCGGCGATCCCCCGGCGCAGGCGCTCCTCGTTGGTGACAAAGAGGTCGTCTCCGACCAGTTGGACTCGCCAGCCGAGGGCATCGGTCAGGTCGGACCATCCGCTCCAGTCCTCCTCGGCCATACCGTCTTCGAGCGAGACGATCGGATAGCGGTCGATCAGATCCACCCAGTACTCGATCATCCCGGCAGACGAAAGGGTGCGATCCTCGCCGGCCAAGACGTAGCTCCCGTCCTTGAAGAGCTCACTCGTGGCCGGATCGAGGGCGATGGCGATGTCGCGTCCCGGCTCGCGACCGGCCTTCTCGATGGCCTCGACGAGGATGCGCAGGGCCTCCTCGTTGGAATCGAGGTCGGGAGCGAACCCACCCTCGTCGCCCACCATCGTCGACAGTCCGCGGGTCCTCAAGACAGCGGCCAGCGCGTGGTACGTCTCCACGCCCCACCGGATCCCCTCGGTGAACGACGCTGCGCCGACCGGCATGATCATGAACTCCTGGAGGTCGATCGAATTGTCGGCGTGGACCCCTCCATTGACCACGTTCATCATCGGCACCGGGAGCACGTGGGCGTTCGATCCCCCGACCGACCGGAAGAGGGGAAGGCCGAGCTCGGCGGCGGCGGCTCTCGCCGTGGCCAGCGAGGCGCCCAGGATGGCGTTGGACCCGAGCCGGGACTTGTTGGGAGTGCCGTCGGCGTCGATCAGGGCGAGGTCGCAACCTCGCTGGTCGAGCGCGTCACGCCCTTGGAGGGTGTCTGAGATGGTGCCGCGGACGTGGCTCACGGCGGTGCGGACCCCCTTCCCCCCGAACGGCTCGCCGCCGTCCCGCAGCTCGACGGTCTCGAAGGTCCCCGTCGACGCGCCCGAAGGGACGATGGCCCGACCGGCGGCACCCGAATCGAGCACCACCTCGACCTCGACCGTGGGATTGCCACGCGAGTCGAGGACCTGTCGCCCGATGACCTGTTCGATGACGCTCACTGTGCGTAGTCACTCCTGTCGCTGGTGTGGGAAAACCTACCATCGGACCCCTCGCCGGCCCGGGCATCGCCATCGTCGCGGCCCGCGGATCGACCCGACCGTTCGATCTCGGTTCGGAATCGGGCCGCCCGATGGCGTAGGGCGGCCTCGGGGTCGACCCCGAGCGATCGGGCCAGGTTCGACAGGGTAAAGAGCAGGTCGCCGACGGCTCGGGCGGTGTCGTCCAGGTGGTCCGGGTCGCCGGGCGCGGGCGCCGGCAGGGCCGGGTCCGCGCCCCGATGGGCCAGCCGCACGACATCACCGGTCAGGCGCCTGGCCTCGTCGACCGTGCCCGGAAGGTCGAGGCCGACGGCGAGCGCCTTCTTCTGGAGCTTTGTGGCGAGTGCGAGGGCGGGCAACGCCACCGGAATACCCTCGGTCACGCTGTGGCGCCGCTTCTCCCCCAATTTCAGCGCCTCCCAGTCGGCGGCCAGCTGCTCGGGAGTCCTGTGCCCGGCGGCGGCGACGACGGTCTCGTCGAAGAGTTGGGGATGCCGAGCGACCAGCTTGTCGTGGACGCCACCGGCCACGTCGGCCAAGGTGAACCGTCCGGCCTCGGTGGCCAGCAGTGCGTGGAAGTAGACCTGGAAGAGGAGGTCACCAAGCTCTTCTTCCAGGTGGGAGACGGCCCGCTCCTCCGCCTCGGGCGTGGCGCTTCCTCCGGCGGCGTCCAGCTCCGCCAGCTCGTCGATGGCCTCGAGGACCTCGTAGGACTCCTCCTGGAGGTGGCGGGCCAGGGACCCGTGCGTCTGTTCGCGGTCCCACGGACAGCGCCGGCGGAGGGTGCGGACCAGCTCGTCCAGCCGCACCAGCTCAAAAGCCACCGGTACGGCCAGCGTCGGGATCCACAACGAGGTGAGGTGGTCCGGGTCGATGCTGCGGTCGAGGTCCTCCCAGGCCACCGTGTCCACCACCTCGTCGGCCAGGCCCAGGTGGTGGAGGATGGTGACCGGTGTGCCCGGCGGTGCGTCGACCGTCAGCTTGATGTCCGACAGCACCGACCGGTTCCAGCACTGGGCGACGAGGAGCGGACCCCGATCGCCCGCCGCCCCGGCCGCGAACCTCGCGGCGTCGACCAGCCGGAAGCCCTCCTCCAGCGGATCGATTGCGAGCCGGGTCCAGGCCAGGTCCAGGAAGGAGACAGCCGGATGGACCTCCAGGGCAACGCCACCGGCCGTCACGAGAGGGTGACGGCCGAGGAGTTCGACCGACCGCTCGGCAACGGACGGCGATCCGGGTACGGCGTAGACCACGGGACCCTGGCTGAGGGCTCTCCCCACCAACTCCTCGGCGATGCCGGAGTAGACCGCGTCGAAGGTCGGAAGGCGCTCGTAGAGATGGTCGAACGTCTCGGCCCCGGACAGCATGGACGATGCAGGGTGCCTGCCGGTGCGCAGCACCACCATCCGGGCCCGGGCCAGCACCTCCCGGGCGCCGCTGGTGATCAACTCGGGACCGGCCGGGCCCAGCCCGACCACGTCCACCCGGGGGTCGGAGTGGTCCTCGAGCGTCGCGGTGACCACCTGAGGTCCGGGCTCAGCCGCCGAGGGTACCGGAGCCGCCGGTCAGTACCCCGGAAACGAAACGGGCGGGTGGCGGACGGGGCGCAACGATTCCCGACTCGGTCCAAGTTCCGTAGCGCGGATCGACGAAGACATCCGCGTGCCGGGCGAACGCGGCGAGCTCGGCGTCGACCCGTTTCACGTTGGCGCTGGTCTCGAGCATCTGGCGCAGCACCGCCGGGCGCGCCTGGCTGAGAGGCACCACCGTCTCGGCGGTCACCTCGTAGATGACCCACTCCCCCGTGCTCGGATCCTGCACCGGGACGAGAGGGCTGCCCACCGTGATCGAGTCCTGCTGGAGGCTCTGCTCGACCGCGGCCAAGGTGAAGGTGCATCCGATCGAACCACCGTTGGCCGCCGTCTGGGCGTCGATGGAGCTGGCCTTGGCCACCGAGGCGAAGGGGGCGCCGCCGTTGAGCTGGCCCACCAGCTGTTGGGCCGTCGCCTGGCTCGGGGTCACGATGACGCTGACGCAAGCCGCGGTGAACTGAGCGAGGTTCTTGCGGTAGTAGGCCGACACCGCTCGGGATGAGAGATCCGCACCCCGGGCCAGCAGGGCCTCGTTGACCGCCTGGTTGTGGATCTCCTGGTCGCGCAGCGGCGCGGGCAACCCGGCGAGAAGCTGGGCGCCGGGCAGGCTGGTCCCGTTGCCGACCGCACAGTACGAAACCGTCCCCTGCGCCTGGGCCTGCTGGACCAGGCTGCTGATCTGGCCGGTCAGAAGCGATTCCAGATCCGTCCGGGCCGTTGCGAGCTGGGACGGTGTCACCCGGATTCCGAACGAGTCGGCCAACTGACCGGCCAGGACCATCTCCAACTGGATACCCAGCACCGCCTTCGCGTAGTTCACCGAGTAGGTCCCCGGCCCACCGGTCCCCCGGATCGCCTGGAGGCTGAAGGTGGGATCCTCCAATTGCAGCAGGCAGTTGCCGGCCGGAGTCTGCTGCAGGGTCCGGAGATCTGCGTTCAGACGGGCGGTCGAGATGTCCTGCCCGTTTGCCGAGGCGGCCGAGGGAGTGACCGAGCAGGCGGAGGCCACCACGCCCAACACGGCGACGACGAGGAGCGCGGGCCAGGTGGACCACCGACGCCGGGCTGGTCGGCAAGGAGTCGGTCGGCGCGCCACGACGGGGATGTTACCGGCTCGGTCGCGAACCTTCCGAGGCGATGAATCAGCCATGCCGGAGGCATTGACACGAGACAACGGGAGGCCGCCGGGCGACTGGTCGTTCACGCCGGGGCAGGCACGAGCGCCCGGAGCAGCTCGGTCAGCACCGGGGCGTAGGCACCATCATGTCCCTCAGCCGTGAGCGGGACGATCAGCCGGTGCTGCTCGGGCTGGTAGCTCGCCCCCGGAGCCAGCCGTCGGAGCCGGACCTCGGCCGAGGCCGCCAGGGTGATCGGAGACACCTTTGCGCTGGCTCCGCCGGTGGTGGACCCGCTCATCGGCCGCCTGGCCACGGTCACCGATACGTCGGCGATGCCGAGGCGGACGCACTCGATCCGGAGCCGAGCCACGTCGAGAAGGGCGAGGGCGGGCGACGGAGGCGGTCCGAACCGGTCCTCCCACTCCGCCCGCACGTCGTCGACCTGGTCACCGGTCGAGACGGTGCCCAGCCGCCGGTAGGCCTCGAGCCGCACGTCCTCGGCCTCCACGTAGTCGGCGGGAAGATGGGCGGTGTCGGGCAGGTCGAGCGAGACCTCGAAGCGCGCCGGAGGCGCCTCGCCTTTCAGTTCGGCGACCGCCTCGGACACCATCTGCACGTAGAGGTCGTATCCCACCGCGGCGATGTGCCCCGACTGGTCGCGGCCGAGGAGATTGCCCGCTCCCCGGATCTGCAGGTCACGCAGGGCGATCTTGAACCCCGAGCCGAGCTCGGTGTGATCACCGATCGTCCGGAGGCGCTCGTAGGCCTGCTCGGACAGTACCCGGTCCACCGGGTGGAACAGGTAGGCGTACGCACGCTGGCCGGCCCGGCCGACCCGGCCGCGCAGCTGGTGGAGCTGCCCGAGCCCGAGCAGGTCGGCGCGGTCGACCACCAAGGTGTTGACCGTGGGCATGTCGATCCCGGACTCGACGATGGTCGTGCACACCAGCACGTCGTACCCGCCCTGCCAAAAGTCGAGCACCACCCGCTCGAGCGAGCCTTCGTCCATCTGGCCGTGGGCGACGGCCACCCGCGCCTCGGGGGCCAACGAGCGGACCCGGTCGGCCACTGCGTCGATGTCTTTGACCCGGTTGTGTACGTAGAACACCTGGCCCTCACGCAGCAGTTCCCGTCGGATGGCTTCGGAGGCGGCCGCCTCGTCGAACTCCCCCACGTGGGTGAGGATGGGGCGCCGTGCCGCCGGCGGGGTGTTCACCATCGACAGATCGCGGATCCCGGTGAGGGCCATCTCCAAGGTGCGGGGGATGGGGCTGGCGGTGAGGGTGAGCACGTCGACACCGTCTGTCATCGCCTTGATCGACTCCTTGTGGCCCACCCCGAACCGCTGCTCCTCGTCCACCACCAGAAGGCCCAGCTTCTTGAAGGCGACGTCGCCGCCGAGCAGGCGGTGGGTCCCGACGACCACGTCCACCGAGCCGTCGGCCAGACCGCGGAGGACCGCCGTGGCCTCGGCATCGGTGAGGAACCGGCTCAGCATCTCCACCCGGACCGGAAAGGGTGCGTACCGCTCGGTGAAGGTCTGGGTGTGCTGGCTGGCCAGCAACGTGGTCGGCACGAGGACTGCCGCCTGGTACCCGTCCTGGACCGCCTTGAAGGCGGCCCTCATCGCGACCTCCGTCTTGCCGAAACCGACGTCGCCACAGACCAGCCTGTCCATCGGTACGGGCCGCTCCATGTCGGCCTTGGTGTCCTCGATGGCCCGGAGCTGGTCGGCGGTCTCGACGTAGGGGAACGACGTCTCGAGCTCTCGCTGCCAGGGGGTATCGGGACCGAAGGCATGGCCGGTCACCGCGAGCCGGCGGCGATACAGGGCGACCAGCTCCTCGGCCACCTCGTGGACCGCGGCCCGGGCCTTGGAGCGAGCCCGCTGCCATTCGGACCCTCCCAGGCGGTTGACCGTGGGTGCATCGCCGCCGGCATAGGGGGTCAACAGGGAGATCTGATCGGTGGGCAGGTAGAGCTTGTCCCCGCCCCGGTACTCGAGCAGCAAGTAGTCACGGGTCGACCCGCCCATGGTGCGGGTCACCATCCCGCCGTAGACCGCCACGCCGTGCTGGCGGTGGACGACGTAGCTGCCGGCGGCGAGATCGTCGAAGAAGCCGTCCACCGGGCGGGCCCTGGTCCGGGCAGGACGGTGCGGTCGCCTCCGACCGGTGACATCGGACTCGGTCAAGCAGGCCAGGCGGATCTCGGGAAGCACGAATCCACCCTCCAGCGGGGCCACCACGACGCGGGCACCCGGAACGCCGAGGTCGGTGCCTTCACCGGACGGGGACGAGTCCCCGGTGACGACGGGGACGACGAGACCTTCCCCGGCCAGGATGGCCGACAGGCGCTCGGCGGAGCCCGCGCTCGACGAGCACAGGACGACGGCGTAGCCGTCCTCGGCCAGAGCTCCGACCTGGGCGGCCAGCCTCGACCCGTCCCCGAGGATCGGCTCGGGGCCCCGGCTCTCGACGGAGGGCACGTCGGGGCCCTCGGCACTCGGCACGAGCGACACCACCCCGGCCGAGGTGGCCGACAGCAGACGTTCGTAGGGAAGGTGGAGGCGAGGTGCTCCAGCCCCGTCGTCGAGGCCCCAGGTCGCGCCCAGCGCATCGGCCAGCGCCGTCTCCTCGTCGGCCAGGTCGGCGGCGCGATCGCGCACCCGCCTCGGTTCGACCAGCACCACCAGTGCACCAGGACCCAGCAAGTCGCACACCAGTTCGTCCTCGTCGACCAGCCACGGCAGCCACGACTCCATACCGTCGAAGTGCAGGCCGTCGGACAGCCGTTCCCACTGGTGCCTGCCCCAAGGTGCGGTTGCCACCAGCCGGGTGGCCCGCTCGCGCACATCGTCGTTCGGCACCAGCTCGCGGCAACCGAACAGCTGGACCGAAGCGAGGTCCTCGACCGACCGCTGGTCCCCGACGTCGAAACGGGTGAGCCGGTCGACTTCGTCACCCCACAGGTCGAGGCGGACCGGTCCGTCCGCCGTCGAGGGAAACACATCGACGATGCCACCGCGGACGGCCAGCTCCCCGCGGTGCTCCACGGTCGGCTCTCTGCGGTAGCCCTTAGACACCAGGTCCACCACCAGCCGGTCGACGTCGATCCGGTCACCTTTGGCCACCGTGAGCGGGCGGGCGGTCGACCGCCACGGACCGAGCCGCTGGAGCACGGCCTTGATCGGAGCCACGACGATGTCCGGACCACCACCCGGCAGAACCTCACCAGCCCCGTCGCTTCCGAGCGACCAGAGCAGGCGGAGCCTGCGCCCCATGGTCGAGACGTCCGGGCTCACCCGCTCGAAGGGCAGTGTCTCCCAGGCCGGGAAGACCTCGACCCGGCCGACGGCTCCCGGGTCGGCTCCGGGGTCGGCTCCGTCGGTGAACACGGAGAGATCACGGGCGAGCCGCTCGGCTGCAGCGCCGGTCGGAGTGATCACGAGCACCGGACGTCGGCTGCCCAGGCGGACCAAACCGGCCACCACGAAGGCCTGGGCAGGGGTTGCCACGGCCAGGGTGGCGTTGGGCGCGCCGACCACGTGGGCCATGGCCGGCTCGTTTCGGAGCAAGGGAGGGAGCGAGCGGAGGCTCACCGGTTCAGGGTACCGGTGCGGCAACCCTCTTCGACACCGCCGTTCGCCGCGTGAGAGGCCGCCGGGCAGGAGACGTCATGCCGCCCCCTCGACCTCAGCTCGTGGCGTTGACCCGGTTCATCGCCTCCCCCGCCCCCTTCGACACGATCGCCTCGACCGCGTCGGTCGCCTCCCCGACTGCGACGGCCAGCTCGGCCCGCTCGGCCGAGCCGGGGCGCTCGAGCACGTAGTCGGCGCCGGGCTGTCGCCCCCGCGGCTTGCCGATCCCGATCCGGACCCGCAGATAGTCGCGGGTGTGCAGGTGATGCTCGATCGACTTCAGCCCGTTGTGCCCGGCGCTCCCACCACCGGCCTTCACCTTGACTCGGCCGGAGGGGAGATCGAGCTCGTCGTGGACGACGATGAGCCGGGCCCCGAGGTGGCGGTCACCCCCCTGGTCCGAGTCCTCCAGCCCCGACCGGCGCACCAAGGGGCGAACGGCGATGCCCGATTCGTTCATGTAGGTCTGGGGAACGGCGACCAGCACGCTCCGGCCGTCGATCGACACCGTGCAGGCCAGGGCGTGGAGACCCTTCTCGGCCCGCAAACGACCCCGGTGCCGTTCGACCAGCAAGGCTGCCACCTCGGCCCCGACATTGTGCCGGGTTCCGGCGAACTCGCTGCCCGGGTTGCCCAGTCCGACCACCAGGAAGTCGCTGCCCGAGCCTCGCCGGCCTCCTACCTTTCCGAGTCGGGTGCGGACCAGGGCCTACCCCTCGCCGTCCGTGGCCTCGACCGAGACCGAACCGGCAGCACCCGGAGTGCCCTCCACGCCCTCTGCGCCCTCGATCCCTTCGGCTGCTTCCTCGTCGGCGGTCTGGACCCGGGGTGGGTGCCCGACCACCACGCTCGCATCCGGATCGGTCTCGAGCTCGACGCCCGAAGGCACCGCGATGTCGGTGACGTGGAGGGAGGCACCGATGGTCAGGCCCGAGATGTCGACCTCGACCGACGGTGGGATGTCGGCCGGTCTGGCCCTGATCGCCAGCGTGAAGAGCTGCTGTTCCACCACACCGTCACCGTGGTTGACCTCCACCGGTTCACCCACCATGTTGATCGGGATCTCGGCGGCGATGACCTCGTCGCGCCGCACGATCTGGAAGTCCACGTGGGTGACCACGTTCCTGACCGGATGGCGCTGGATCTCCCGGGCCAGGGTCAGGTAGTTGGCCGATCCCACCTCGAGGGAGAGCAGGGTGTTGAGGCCGGCCTCACCGGACAGGGCGATCTGGAACTCGCGGGCCCCGATCGCCACCGCGATGGGGTCGGTCCCGTGACCGTAGAGGACACCTGGGATCTTCCCTTCCGACCGCAGCCGGCGGGTGGCACGCGACCCGACCGGGCGGCCGGCTTCGGCGATGAGGCTGGTCTCGGACATGCTCGTACTCCTGGTCTGGAATGGATGCAGAGTCTGGAATGGATGCAGAGTTTGGAAGGGATGCAGAGTTTGGAAGGGACAGCGCGTCCGGCGAACGCGTCAGCTTAGACGGCGGCGGGAGGGCAGGGCGACCCGGTCATGGATCAGCTTGACGTGGGTGGACTGCCAGTCGACGTGAGTGCAGGCGGCTACGCTCACGGGAGCCCACTCACCGGTGGCGCGGCAGGTGCCTATGCGGCACGGATCGAGTGGTCCACCCACTTGACCAGACCTGCAGCGGAGTCCCGAGTGGTCCCCGAATTGACCGAAAAGGGGGCAGCTGTGAGACGCGGTGCGGGAGTGGTGAGCTTTCTGGTGGTCCTTACCGTGTTGGTAGCGGCGTGCGGATCCCCGAGCGGCGGCCCTCGAGCTGCCGCTCCGGCACCGCCCCGATCACTTCTCGGCCACTCTGGCCGGTGGCTCACCGACTCCAATGGTCAGGTGGTGATCCTGCACGGGCTGAACATGGTCTACAAGCAGCCGCCGTACACCCCGGCCGCGGCGGGCTTCGGTGCCGCAGCAGCAAGGACCCTCCAGAACAACGGCTTCACCATCGTGCGTCTCGGGATCATCTACTCCGCGGTCGAGCCGCGACCCGGTGTCTTCAACCAGCGCTACATCTCCTCTGTCGCGGCAACTGTCGACATGCTCGCTCGCCACGGGATCTACTCGCTGCTCGACTTCCACCAGGACCAGATGTCGGTGGGCTTCGGGGGTGAGGGATTTCCCTCCTGGTCGGTGCTCAGCGGCGGGCTTCCCGTGCACCCCTACCTGTTCCCTTTGGGCTACACGAGCAGCGCCGCTTTGAACCACGCGTTCGACGCCTTGTGGCAAGACGCTCCCGGGCCGGGACGCGTAGGCCTCCAGCAGCGCTACATCGCCGCCTGGCTGCAAGTCGCCCACCGGTTCGCGAACAACCCCTGGGTTGCGGGCTATGACCTGTTCAACGAGCCCTGGCAGGCCCACTCGTCAACGACCCAGCTCGACCACTTCTACTCTCAGCTGATCGCCGGAATCCGCTCCGTCGACCGGAGGCATCTGATCTTCTACGAGCCTTGGGCGCTGTTCGGTCTCGGCCAGTCCACCCACCTCGCGTCCTTCGGTTCAGCGAATCTTGGCATGTCCTTCCACGACTACGCGGGCGCGCCGGCGACGCCCGTCGACAACGCCCTGGCTCACGCCGCCCGCACCGGCAACGCGTTGATCCTGAGCGAGTTCGGAGCGACCGACGACTACCAGGTCCTACAAACCGTGGTGTCGCTCGCCGACTCCCACCAGCTGCCATGGATCGAGTGGGCCTACTGTGGCTGCCGTGATCCGACGGGAACCAAACCGCCGGACACCGAAGCGCTGGTCTTCGACCCGGCGAAGCCCGGCATCGACACCAACGTGGACAAGGCTAAACTCGCCGTCCTCGCCGAGCCCTACCCTCGAGTGGTTTCCGGGACGCCGGGCTCGTACGCCTTCGACCACGCTACCCACAGCTTCCACCTCACCTACTCCACGCTATCACCCGCCGGGCACCGTTTCGTCGAGGGGTCGACCACCTCGGTGATCGTGCCGAAGTTCCAGTACCCCAGCGGGTACCACGTGGCGGTACGCGGTGCGCGAGTGGTCTCCCGGCCGGGATCGAGGCTGCTCGTGCTCGCCCAGGGAGCCGGCGACCCCGAGGTTTCGCTCACCATCACGCCGAAGACGCGAAACGGGACCTGAGCCGGCCCGGCCGGCATGGCGAGTTCTTCGGGGAGTTCCTGGACTGCGCTGTCTGCGTCCCGGATCGCAGCGACGTTCCGCTCGCCACTGCGAACCACGCATCTCGTGCCCGCCGGATGGAACATCGCAGCAGGAGGTCGCCAGGAGGTCCCCGATGATCCATAGCCCTTCCCGAGTCGAACCGATCCGCTGCATCGATCCCACGCCGGCCACACCCGGGTCGGCGACCGACGGCGAGACCGGAGCCGACGGCTACGCCAGGTTCTCACCCCCGAAGATCTCCGACACCGAGGTGTCCTCGAACACGGCATCGATGGCGTCGGAGATGAGCTTCGCCACCGACAGCACCTCCAGCTTGTCGAACCGCCGGTCGTGGGGGATCGGAAGGGTGTTGGTGATCACCACCTTGGTCAGCGCAGAATTCTTCAGCCGGTCGATGGCCGGGTCGGAGAGCACCCCGTGGGTTGCCATGCACCAGACCTCGGATGCCCCGCGCTCGGCGAGCAGGTCGGCCGCTGCCACGATGGTCCCGGCGGTGTCGATCATGTCGTCGATGAGGACGCACTGGCGTCCCCCGACGTCACCGACCACGTGGCGGGCCTCGACCTGGTTGGCCTGGCCCCGCGGACGTCGCTTGTGCACCAGGGCCAGGTCGGCGTTCAGGTTCTGGCTGAACCGCTCGGCCACCTTCACCCGGCCGGCGTCGGGCGCCACGACCACCAGATCGTCACTGCGCCGACTGCGCAGGTAGTCGACGAGGACCGGTGCGGCGATCAGGTGGTCGAAGGGCACGTCGAAGAAGCCCTGGATCTGACCGGAGTGGAGATCGACGCTCATCACCCGATCGGCGCCTGCCACCGAGAGCATGTCGGCCACCAGCTTGGCGGTGATCGGCTCGCGTCCGGTGGCCTTCCGGTCCTGGCGCGAATAGCCGTAGTAGGGACACACCGCGGTGATCCGCTTGGCCGAGGCCCTCTTGGCCGCGTCGATCATGATCAGGTGCTCCATCAGCGAATCGTTCACCGGTCCGCAGTGGGTCTGGATGATGAAGACGTCACTGCCCCGGATGGAGCTGTCGAACCGGCAGTGGACCTCGCCGTTGGCGAACTCCCGGAGGTTCGCCTCGCCGAGGTCCACCCCCAGCTGCTCGGCCACCTCGGTGGCCAGCTCGGGATGCGACCGGCCAGAGACCAGTTCGAGTCTCCGTCGGGGCACGAATTCCATGTGGCCGACGCTACCGCGCCCCACCGGCTGGTCCCACCAGCGTTCCCGGTTCCACCTCGGCACCCTCGGGCAGCACCGAGAACGGCCCGATCCGGGCGCCGGCCCCGATCACCGCGTGCCGGCATACGCTCGAAGCGACGATCGCCCCTTCTTCGACCTCGGTGTCGACGAGGTGGGTATTGGGCCCGATCTCTGCGTGGGCTCCGATGACGCACCGCCCCTGGAGGATGACGCCGGGGAAGAGCACCGCGTCGGGCTCGAGCACGACGTCGACGTCGACATAGGTGCGCTCGGGGTCCCACATGGTGACCCCGCGCCGCATCCAGCGCTCGTTGATCCGGTCACGCAGCTCGGCCTCCGCGACAGCCAGCTGGGCCCGGTCGTTCACCCCGGCCACCTCCATGGTGTCCTCCACCACCACCGATCCGACGTTGTGCCCCGCTTGATGAAGCACCCCGACGACGTCGGTCAGGTAGTACTCCCCCTGGGCGTTGGCCGGACTCAGCCGCCGCAGAGCCGGAGCCAGCACGCTACGACGGAAGCAGTAGATCGAGGTGTTGACCTCGTCCACCTCGAGCTCATCGGAGTCGGCGTCCCCGTGCTCGACCACTCGTGCCACCGATCGGTCACGACCCCGGACCACCCGCCCGTACCCGGTCGGATCGTCGAGCACAGCGGTGAGCAAGGTGGCCGCGGCGTCCGCGTCGCGGTGGGCCCGCACCAGACGGGCGAGGGTGGGGGACTCGAGCAACGGGGTGTCCCCGGGCAGCACGACGACGTCGGCGTCGGCATCGGGGTCCTCGTCGAGCAGACCGGTCAGGGCCACGGCCAGCGCGTCGCCGGTCCCCCGCTGCTCGGCTTGCTCCACGAACTCGATGGGCAGCCCGAGCGGGGCGTGCTCGACCAGCGTCTTGGTCACCCAGTCGGCACGATGGCCGACCACCACTACAACCCGTGCGACATTGAGCTCGGCCAGCGCGTCGAGCACGTAGAGCACCATGGGCCGACCACACAGTCGGTGCAGCGGCTTGGGCCGCTCCGAGTGCATCCGGATCCCCTCACCGGCGGCCAACACCACGGCCGACAGCGGCCGGTCCGAGATCGTACCGGGAAGGTCGGAGGTCCGGTCTCCGTACGCCAGCCGACCGCGCTCG
>DAHUZT010000017.1 GCA_027315005.1 Acidimicrobiaceae bacterium
GACGACGAGCTCGTCGACGACGCAACGGACGAGACCGTCCTCCCATCGCTCGAGGATCTTCGATCGGAATGTCGGCGAGACCATGGCCCTGTGGACGCGATGGTCCGGCTCGTCCATCTGGAGGATCGTACGGCCCATCACGGCCCCCATCACCCCCTCGTACACCGTCGAGGAGTAGGTGTCGTTGTCTCGGAGGACCTGGACCACCTCGTCGAAGCCGAGCACGGTGACCGGCTGCGGCCTGGTCGGGTCGACCTCGGAGAGCCCGTCCCCGAGGTCGACGGGCCCGATGTGCACCGGATGCTGGCGCCGGAGCTCCTGCATCCGCGGATAGGGGTCACGGATACTGCCGGACACGGTGTCCTGGAGCTCGAAGGGGTCGAATCGCACCGGTCGGACCCCCGTACTCCCTCCGACCTTCGTCGTCGCCGGGATGCTCATCGGGTGGATCCTCCTCGTCCGGGCCTCGCCGCAACTCACCGGCGCGGCTCCTCGGCGGGGCCGGGTCGGTCCGGCGACCTCGCCTGCTCCCCGAAGTATAATCAAACGTTCGTTTGGGATCCAGCCAGGCACTCGGGATCCCCGGTGGCGAGCCGGCTGTCTGTCGCCGGTTCGACGCCGGGTGCGCCAGGCCCGACAATGGGGAGGTGCCCCCGAGCTCCAGAGCGGATACTCCGTCCGGCCGACCGGAGACCGGGCAGCGCCAGCACATCCTGTCCGTCGCCCTGGCGCTGATGTCCCAGCACGGCGTGGACGGGACGAGCATGCGGGAGCTGGCCTCGGCCACTGGGCTCAACGTCGCCACCCTCTACCACTACTTCCCCTCCAAGCGCGATCTCCTGGTGGCGGTACTCGAGGATCAGGGCTTCATCGACACCCTGACCACCGCTTCACCCGAGGCGGTGTCACCCGAGGCGGTGTCACCGGCGGCAGCCGAAGTCGGGACGGCCGACGGCTCTGGCCGGCCGAGCGCCGCCACGGCACTTGCACCGGACCCCGCTACCGGGCTAGGGGATCTCATCGCCGACATGTTGATCTCCATGCTCCAGGTCGAGGACTTCGTGCGCCTGATGCTTGGAGAGGTGCTCCGGGGCGACGAGACGGCCATCTCCGTCGGCACCGATCTCTTTGCTGCCACCCAGCAGTCCGTCGAGCGCTGGCTCACCGAGACCCGGCCCGACCTCTGCGAGCCAGAGCGTCGCACCTCCTTGGCCAGGGTGCTACGCGCCATGGTCGTCGGATTCTTCTTCGAACACGTGGCCGAGGTGTTGATCAACGATGGGGACGACCCTGTCGAGGCGCTCCGTATGTTGGCCAGCTCCTCGGCGGTGTTCTTCGAACGGACAGGTGCCGCCGAGCGATAGTGCCCTGCCGACCAGTCGGCGAGTGGTGTACCGATGCTGCCGAATGACCGGGCCGCCCTCCCAGCGATCCGGCCGATCACCCCAGCCGTTCGATCACCATCGCGTTGGCCTGGCCCCCGCCCTCGCACATGGTCTGGAATCCATAGCGGCCACCAACGGCGTCGAGCCGGCTGAGCAACGACGCGGTCAGCCGTACCCCGGATGCACCGAGCGGGTGGCCGATGGCGATGGCACCGCCGAACGCATTGAACCGTTCGGGATCCGGGGAGAAGGCCCGATCCCACATGAGAGCGATGGCGGCGAACGCCTCGTTGCACTCGATGGCGTCGAACTCGTCGACCGTCATGCCGGAGCGATCGAGCAGCTTCGCGGTCGCCGGGACCGGGGCGGAGAGCACTATGGCCGCGTCCTCGGCCGCCACGGCAAAATGGGCGAACCGGGCCCGAACGGGAAGTCCCAGGGCCTCGGCGAAGGAGCGGTCGGCGATGAGCACGGCGGCGGCACCGTCGTTCATCTGCGAGGAGTTGCCGGCAGTGATGTCGGGAGCCGTCTCGGGCTCCCACGACTGGGCCGGACCGAGCGCGGCCAGCGTCTCCAGGGAGCCGTTGCGCCTGATGCCCTCGTCCTCGGTGAGCTCGTCCCCGGTCAACGAACCGTCATCGGCCCGGAGGGGGACGGGGATCGCCGCGGCGGCCAGGGAGCCGGCGTCCCAGGCCGCCGCGGCCCGACGGTGGCTTTCCAGGGAGTACGCGTCCATCTCCTGGCGGCTGATTCCGTAGCGGTCGGCGAGCACCTGGGCGACCCGGAACTGGGCCCACAAGCGGCCGTCGATCTGGTCGAGGAAGGACGGCGGGAACGGACCGCTCCCTCCACGAGCGTTCTTCGCCATCGGAACCCGGCTCATGCATTCGACCCCGCACGCGACCACCAGGTCGTAATGACCCGCTGCCACGCCGGCCGCGGCAAAGTGCATCGCCTGCTGTGAGGAGCCGCACTGGCGGTCGACCGTGGTGGCCGGAACGTGCTGCGGAAGACCGGCTGCCACCCAGGCGTTGCGGGTCACGTTGGTGCTCTGCTCCCCGACCTGGCCGACGCACCCACCGATGACATCATCGACCCGCCCCGGGTCGACGCCGGCGCGCGCCAAGAGCCGGGCGAGTGTGAACCCCAACAGGTCAGCCGGGTGCCAGTGGGCGAGCGCCCCTCCCCGTTTGCCGATCGTCGTCCGCACCACGTCGACGATCACCGCATCCCGAACTCCAGCGGCCATGCTCACTCCTTCGCTCGCTTCCGGCCGAACCTACTCCGCCTACCGGTCACCTGACGAAGTCATTCGAGCTCGACGAGCCCTTCCCAGCCATCCGGCGGAGGAGCAAGTTGCCAGAACTGCTCACCGTTCCCCGACTCGAAGCCCCGGGACAGCCGCTGAACAGCGTCCAAGGGTCCGATCTGACTGGTATAGCTCCACACCGCCCTCTGCTTGCGTTCGCGGTCCGGTGCGATCGGTACGAGCGAGGGCGTGGGCCAGATACCCGCCCGCAGGAGCTTCGACACCCGCCACGCCAACAGGCCAGGCAGCTGCGCGTAGCCAGCCTCCTGATAACAGAACCAGGCCAGATCGGGCCGCTCTTCGCGGACGAGCAGGCCTGCTTCGTGAGTCACCACGTGATCGGGATGCCCGAGACCGGTCGGGAGGAACACCGCCGACACCTCAAGCCGCTCGACTGCCGCAAGGAGCTCGGGCGCTACTGCTTGGGGACGTGGGTGGGAGCGGGGGTCGTCGTACTGGTGGTCCACGAACTCGAGCCAGAACTGTTCCGCGCCGAGAACGGCGAGGGCTTGGCGATCCTCTTCGCGGCGGGCTCCCACCACATCGTCACCTCTGGCGAACCCTCCTGACGCGTCCCATTCGGTCGGCTCGTCCGGATAGGCGTCCGGACGGCCGCCGAAGACCGTGAGCACGGTGGAACCTGGATGGCGGGCGAGAAGATAGCTGGCTCCGAGGACCCCGTCGTCGAAGTGCGGGGAGACGACCACCACCCGGCGCAGGAGGTAAGGATCGACCTCGCCCCAGCTCGGCTCGTCCATCACGCCTCCTTCTCGTCCGGTGAACCACCGCTAGCATCCTCGGCATGTCCGAGCTCCGCACCCTCCTCTACGAAGAAGCCGACGGTGTGGCATGGATCACCCTCAATCGGCCCGAGGCACTCAACGCCTTCGACGCGACCATGCAGGAGGAGCTGCGGGGCCTGTGGGCCATGCTCCGGAAGAACGATGACGTGAGGTGCATCGTGCTCACTGGAGCGGGTGAGCGCTCGTTCTGTACAGGACTCGACCGCGGCCAGATCGACGACATCGACGATGTGGAGCCGGGAAAGCTGCCGGGATACAACACGCCCTGGGACTTCGACGATCCCGGCAAGAGTGTCTGCCCCAAGTCGAACGATCTCTGGAAACCGGTGGTGGTCGCCGTGAACGGTATGGCCTGCGGAGGCGCCTTCTACATCCTGGGCGAAGCCGACTTCATCATCGCCGCCGACCATGCGACGTTCTTCGACCCGCACGTCACCTACGGGATGCCGGCCGCCTTCGAACCGATATTCCTGCTCCACAAGATGCCGTTCCAGGAAGTCGTCCGCATGGCGCTCCTCGGTGCCCACGAACGCATGTCGGCGACGCGCGCCCGAGAGATCGGACTTGTCTCTGAAGTCGTCGCCGCGGCAGATCTGGAATCGAGCACCCGCTGGGCGGCGACGGCGATCGCCGCCCAGCCCGCGCTCGGGGTGCAGGGAACGGTACGGGCGCTGTGGTCCGGCCTCGAGCTGAGCCGCCGCCAGGCACTCGATCACGCCTACCTGTTCACCAACATCGGTACTGACCCGGCCACCCTGGCCGAGGGTCAAGCCCGCTTCTCCTCTGGGGTGCGAATCGACTGGCGTCTGCGCTGAACGACACCCGGCGGTGCCGGCTCCGCCGGCGACCGCACCGGAGACGGCGCGTGGGATCGGTCCAATGACCGCTCCGATCTGATGCATCCTCAGAGAATCGCCCCTTTGACCTTCAGATCCAGGATCGTGTCCATGTCGAGCCCGAGCTCGGTGAGCACCTGATCGGTGTGCTCACCGTGGTCCGGTGCCCGCGTCAGCTCGGGTAGTTCTCCGTCGAACTGAAGGGGAGACGCCGCCATTTGGAAGGTGGTGCCGGAGGCAGAATCCACCTCACGAAGGTATCCGTTCGCCACGACCTGAGGATCGCGGAGAAGCTCGTCAGCCGTCTGGACCGGTGCCCACACACCTTCGACGTCCATGAGGATCGGCTTCCATTCCTCGAGCGTCCGGGAGGCGAAGATGTCGTCCAACGCGGAGACGCAGTCCACGCAATTGGTCGCCCGGGTCGCCGAGTCGACGAAGCGGGGGTCCTCGGCCAGCTCCGGGTGTCCGATCTTGGTGACCAGATCCGACCAGTACCGGTCCGACTCGAGCATGATCAGCGAGATGAACCGTTCGTCTCCGGTCTTGTAGTTGTTGACCAGGGGGTTCGGCATGCGCTTCCGGTCGCCGCTCGGCATCCGGCTGAACCCGAACAAGTCAGCGGCCAGCACCGTGGCACCGATCGACCACAGGCCGTTGGCCAGCAGGGAGTTGTCCACCACCACCGCCTCGCCGGTGCGCTCACGGTGGAACAGCGCAGCCGAGATACCGCCGGCGATGGTCAACCCACCGATGACGTCGCCGAAGCCAGGGCCCGGTTGGCTCGAGGGGTACGCGCCCGGTGAGCTGATGATGTCGGCGGGACCTCCGCGGCCCCAGAACGTCGAATTGTCGTATCCGCCGCGTTCGGCCTCGGGCCCGCGCTGGCCCAGCGCCGAACCCCGTACGTAGATGATGTCGGGATTGACCGCCCGAACGTCCTCCACATCGATCTTCAATTTGGCGCGTGCCTGGGGACGGAAGTTGGTGAGGAAGACGTCGGCGCTGGCGGCCAGCTTGAGCAGGAGCTGATGCCCCTCCTCCGACTTCAGGTTGATCGCCACACTCCGCTTGCCGCGATTGGGGAGCTCGATCATGTGGTTGACGCCTCCGGGCCCGCTCGGGACGAGCCCGGACGTGACCAGGCCGCGCTGGGGGTCACCCACTTCGGGGTGCTCGATCTTCAGGACTTCGGCACCCCATTCGGCCAACACAGCACCGGCGATGGGTACATAGGTCCATGCCGCCACCTCGACGACTCGAATCCCGTTCATGATGCCCTTCACCGTGTACTCCTTGCCGTCGCGATGGTCACTGTCTCGATGTCACTGTCTCGATGATGGAGTGCCGACCCCTGTCCCCCACTCTCATCCGAGGCCGAACGCCGAAACGTCGAGCGTCCCGACCGCCAGCGCCCCCATCGTGCCCCCATCAGTGAGGACGACCTCACCGGTGAGGGCAGAGGCAGCCTTCGAGTTCAGGAAGATCAACGGGTGGGCCTGCTCTTCGGGAGTCTGCCGCTTCCCCAGGGGAACCGGATAATTGTCCATGAACGCCTTGCCCATCTGGTCCTCGAATTCCGACATCATCGGGGTCTGGGTCGGGCCGGGCGCAGTGCAGTTGATCCTGATGCCCCGGCTGGCCAGCTCATAGGAGCGCCAGACCGTCCACACCATGATCGCCTCCTTCGAAGGGGCATAGCCACTTGCGATCTCCTCTGGGTGCGCCTCCAGCCACCGCACCGTCTCGACGAATCCACCGCAGGTCGCGAGTGGCATCCACTTTGCGATGTTGGCCGACCACGAAGCTCCGGCTGCCGAGGAAATACTGGCCACCGCCCCCCCGCTCCGCATCCGTTCCACCACCAGGTCGGTGAGATGTCGTAGCGAGGCGAAGTTCACCGTCATCGTGTCGAGGTCGGAGAACCTTCCACCGGGGAGACCGGCACAATTGAACAGCGCATCGATCGTGCCACCGATGGCGGTGACCGCTCCGGCGATGGCATCCGGGTCACGCAGGTCGACAGCGTGGTATCCGGCCACCTCGACCGGGGGCTCCTTCAGGTCGATCACGTGGACCTCGGCTCCCAGTTGGACCAGCTCCCGAACGGTTGCCGCCCCCATACCCGAGCCACCTCCACCGCTGACGACGACCCGTTGGTCCTGATAGTCCCATACCGATGGCATCCTCACACCTTCCCGGCGGGACTGATCCCGTCCGTGGTCCTTTCGGCGGGACTGATCCCGTCCGACTCGATTGCCCCTGCTCTCATACCCTCACCCGGCCACACCCTCATCCGGCCCGAGTGCCCGGTTGCCCGCTCCACGGCATGTTCGCCGTCTGCGGTTGACCCATCGAGTCGGCTCGGGTGATCAGGCTCATCGCGGCAGTCCGAGACCGTGCTCGGCCACGATGTTGCGGTTGATCTCCCTCGTCCCACCGGCAATCGACGTCCCCGGCGCCGCGGCGAAACTCCCGCTCCAAGGACCGGCGAGGCCACCCGAGCCGAGGAGGGACATCCCGATGTCGGCCAAGGTCTGACTTGTGGACGCCCACAGCAACTTGGTCAGACTTCCCATGGCGGGAGAGGGCTGTCCCCCGGCCCCCACCACTTCGAGTTCCCTGGAGGTCATCCAGCGCATGCAGGAGATGGCCGAGTAGACCCTGGCCAGCCGATCGCGGACCACCGGTGAGCATGCCACCCCGGCCGTCTTCGCCTGATCGACCAGTTCGTCGAACCGAGCCGCCAGCCCGAGGTGCAGCCTCGCCACCCCGGCCCGCTCGAAGCTCAACGTGGTCATGGCCACTCGCCACCCGCCGTTCAGCGGACCGAGAAGAGCTGCCTCAGGAACGTGGACATCGGTGAAGAACAGCTCCGAGAACACCGAGTCACCACTCATCGTCCGGAGCGGCCGGACCTCGATACCTGGAGTGTGCATATCGACCAACAGACAGCTGATCCCCTTGTGTCTGGGAAGGTCCGGATCGGTCCTCACGTAGAGCTGGCACCAGTCCGCATACTGGCCCAGACTGTTCCAGGTCTTCTGACCATTGATGACGAAACCGCCATCACCCAGTTCGGCACGGGTCGAGAGCGATGCCAGATCGCTGCCGGCGTCGGGTTCGGACATCCCCTGGCACCAGATCTCGTCGCCGCGGAGCATGGGGCGCAGGAAGCGCTCCTTCTGGTCGGACCGACCGACCGCCATGACGGCCGGAGCGATGTTGGCCACCCCGATCACGTTGATCGGACCGGGTGCCTCCTGTTCCGCCATCGCCTCGAGGCAGGCCAACTGATCGGGCACCCCTGCGTCACGGCCCCCGAACTCAGCGGGCCAGGCCACCGCTGCCCACCCGGCGTCGTCCAACTGCCGGTTCCAACGCCGGAGCGTCTCCAGCGTGTCCGGGGTGATCGCACCCGCACGACCGGCTTCCACGATCTCCGGGGTGATGTTCTCCGCCAACCATGTCCGGAGCGCGCGGCCGAGACCGGTCGATAGCTCGCGCTCGGCAGTCTCCTCGAGAGCGAGATCCGCGGTCTCCGGGGAAACCGATTGGTCCGTCTCCATGGGCCCCCTTGCTACCCGATCTCCAGCCAACACATTCGAGCAGCTGCTCGGCACGCTCGCCGGGCGAGACTAGCCGACGGCACAGCGAGCGACAATCACGTTTTCACTGCCCTGGCAGCGGATCCGCTCCCCACTGGCGATTCGAGCCGTCAGGGACCCCGCCCGATCACCCTTGCCCATCCGGCGCCGCCGCCCCGAAGGCCGGGAGGCAGAATCGCAAGATGTGGTGCCTGGCCCGGTCGAGATCGACCGGGCGCCGGCGTCTCACGTGCGGGCCGGCAACGCTCCAGACCAGATCGAACGTCGAGTATGCGTCGGCAACCGGGTCGGCACTCGGAAGCGATTCCTCGGCGAGACCACGACGGAGCGCATCGATGAACGGTGCAACCATGGCGTCCTGGAGCCGGGCCACCTCGTCGTCGTATCCGACGGCCTGACGTGCGACGACGTTGAACATGACCAAGCGCTGGATCCGCTTCCGGTCGTACGCGATCGCGAGAAGCTCGTCGACCCAGATATGGACGGCATCGACGGCCGTCGCCGCAGCCTCCACCCGACGGGTGATCTGGATGACGTCCGGACCCGAGGCCGTGCGGAACATGGCCAGGAGCAGATCGTCCTTGGACTGGAACTGTCGGTAGAACGCCCGGGTAGAGAGCCCGGCGAAGTCGAGGATGTCCTGGACGCTTGCGCCGAGAAACCCGTTGCGCCGCATGACCGTCAGGGCCGCGTCCATCAGTTGGCCGCGCTCCACCACCGCGTCGCCGGTCATCGACCCTGCGCCGCCGGTCGTCGACGAGACTTCCGACGTTTCCTGGTCGTCCTCGGCACGGCTCGACATCGGGCCAACTTACCCGGGGAGAGGAGCGGATACGAAGGGAGAACACGTACTCCGAGCGCGGGTCGTCCCCGGATGAACGCGACCGGTATCATCACGGTGCCGCAGAACCCGGGGCGTCGGGGGTTCGGGAGCCGGCGAAGCACGGGTGTTGAACACAGGAGCTGCCATGACCGCAGGGGGGGATCTACTTCCGGTGGACGTCGACCTTCCGCGCATGCGGAGGTACCGTGCAGCTCGCCTGACGAAAGGGATGGATCGTCTCGGTCTCGATGCCCTCCTGCTCTTCGGCAGCGGTGCGGTGCAGTACGCCGCCGGTGCCGATGAACGGGCCTCCGATGCCGGTCGGGCCACCCACTTGCGGACCGCCGCCCTCTACGTGTCGGGCGACGAGCAGCCGCATCTGTTCACGCCCGATCCGGAGGGTGCTCCACCCGAATTGGATGCCGATCACCGACACCCTCCGCTCTACCTGGAGTCCGACCAGGGCGTGGCGCTCATGGCCACCGCCGTGGCAGACCTCTGCGGCAGCGTGCCGAGCCGGATGGCGATCGACGATCTGAGCGGGCCGCTCTTCCGACTGGCCCCCGAGGTGCTGCAGGGCACCGAACTCATCGACGCGTCCAGGGTCCTCGGGCCGGCCCGGATCATCAAGAGCCCCGACGAACTGGCCTGCCTGAAGCGGGCCCAGCATCTGAACGAGGTGGCAATGGTCGATGTGCAGGAGTGGGCCCGGCCCGGAACCCGGCTCACCGAGCTGACCGGATGCTTCCTTCGGCGCGCCTTCGAGCTGGGAGCGACCGCCAACGGCATCGATCCGATCTGGCAGGTCATGGCCGAAAGCCGGTCCAAGGGCCCCTACACCACGACCGGGGACGTCGCTTTCCCGCTCGTGACCTCCGACCGCATCCTGGCTGAAGGGGACGTGATCTGGGTCGACACCGGAATCCACTACCAGGGATACGCATCCGACTTCGGCAGGACATGGATCGCCAGTCTCGATCCGCGACCGAACCGGCGCCAGCGTGACCAGTTCCGTCGATGGAGAGAGGTCGTGGATGCCACCCTCGATCAGATTCGGCCGGGAGCGACGGGAGCGGACCTCACCGAAGCAGCGCGGCGGGCGGCCGGCGGTTCGACTCCCTGGCTGGCGCACTTCTACCTCATCCACGGGCTCGGTACTGAGAGTGCAGAGCCGCCCATGTTCGGAACCGACCTCGGCCAGGAACACGACGCCTCGGTGCTCCTCGAGCCCGGCATGGTCCTGGTGCTCGAACCGGTGATCTGGAATGACGGCGATGCCGGCTACCGCTCGGAGGACACGGTGGCGGTGACCGAGGACGGCTGGATTCCCCTGTCAGACCACCCCTACGATCCCTTCGGTCGATGAGACCCGACTCGGACCAGGCGCTGCCACCGGTCGCCGATACCTCGACGGACCGCTCCGGTGACATAGGTGGCGCGGGCGTAGGAAACAGCAGTGGCTGGGGAACCGCCGTCCTCGAGGAGGGTGACCGGGTCGCCTTCGGACGAATCCGGGCCGAGCATCACCGTGCGCTCTTCGGGGCCATGGAGGCCAATGGGTTCGACGCCCTGGTGCTCGGGCGCGAATCGTCCATCCGTTATGCGTCCGGAGCACGCCGATTCTGGACCGAGGGGATCAAACCGTTCGGACCGGGATGCGTCGTGATCGGCGACACCGGGCGGGTGCACTTGTTGAGCACCTGGGACGACGGGGTGCCACCGGAGATCACCGGTGAACAGCTCTACGGTCTCACCTGGAACGGTGCCGTGCTGGCCGCCGAACTCTCCGGCATCGAGGGTCTGGCCGGCGCCCGCCGGATCGGAGTCGACGCCATGACACCGGGAGCGGCACGCCTCTTCTCCGCCATCACGCCGGATGCCACACTGGTCGATGCATCCAGTGTCCTGATGGAACTCCGCAGGATCAAGACACCGGACGAGCTGGCCTCGATCATGACGGCTTTGGCGGTTGCCGAAGCAGCCCTCTCCACGGCGCTGTTCCATCTGGAACCTGGAATTCCGGCCAGGTCACTCACTGGAATCGTTGCCGAGCGCATGGCGGGTCTCGGTGTGACCAATCCCGACCTCGAGGCCAGGTTCTCGCTGTTCGGTCCGACCGAGCGCTCCGGGGGGACACTGCCGTCCGATGCGCTGGTCCGCTGCGAGGTCGGAACGCTGTTCGCCGGATACCAGGGAACGATCACCAGGACCTGGGTCAACGCCGGCAATGGCCAGCGGCCTACCCCCGCCAACTCCTCCCGGAAACGCCTCGCTCGGCGCTGGACGGAGCTCTTCGAACGACTGCTCGGCGCGTGCGGCGCGGGGGGAGATGGTCGAGATCTGCTGTCCGCCTACGCGGAGGCCGGCGAGCCCCTCCCCCCCGGACCCGTCGCCCACGGGGTCGGGTTGGGAATGGAGCCCCCCCTGGTGGGTGGAGCGTTCCCCGAAGACGCCGGTGCCACGACACCTTTCGAACCGAACATGGTCCTGTTCGTCACCGGGGTGGTGAGCGACCCCGACGGTTCGACGGTGGAAGCGGGCCAGTGCGTGCGGATCACCGAATCCGGACCCGAGGTGCTCACCCGTCACAGCCTCGGTCCGCTGTTCGACCCCGTCGAGCCCTGAGCTCCTCCCGGCGCCCGGGGGAACGCCGGTTCAGGGATCTGCAGCCTGGACCAACCCACGCAGGGCCTTCCGGTCCACCTTGCCGTAGTCGTTGTAGGGGAGCTCCTCCACCACCACCAGCCGCTCGGGCAGTTTGAATGCTGCCAGGCGGGTGCGGCAGAAGTCGCGGAGCTCCTCTTCGGTGAGCCGCGCCTCACTGACCACGGCGGCCCCCACCCGCTGCCCCATCTCCGGGTCGGGTACCCCGAAGACGGCGACGTCTTGTACCTGCGGATGGAGGTTGACGACCTGCTCAACCTCTCCGGGCGAGAACTTCTCCCCACCCCGGTTGATCGTGTCGGAAAGGCGACCGGCAGGATACAGGTATCCCTCCGCGTCGGCCGAGACCAGGTCCCCGGTCCGCAGCCAGCCCGGGGGATCCCCTCCGGCAGGAGGTGGCACGTCCCGAAATGGAGCCGTCTCCGGTGGATTCCGACTCGCCGCTTGCGCATCTTCGGAGACCCCCCGGGCCGGAGCAAGCGCTCGGGCAGCTACACGCGGATCGCGCTTCACCCACAGCTCACCGGTGCTTCCGGGCGACACGTCAGCACCACTGGCCGGGTCGACGATGCGGATCTCCACTCCGGGAAGTGGTCGGCCGACCGAGGCAAGACGCTCCGGTGGGTGGTCGCCGGGTGGCAGGGTGGTGATCGAGCCCGCCGTCTCGGTCTGGCCGAAGGTGTTGGCCAGGCCAACCCCGGGCAGTGCCGACCGGGCCCTCGTGATCAGTTCGGACGAGGCAGGTGCCGCTCCGTAGGTCAGGAGGGTGAGCGAGGAGAGGTCAGTCGTAGCGAGGTCGGGGTGGCCGAGGATGCGGTGCAACATGGTCGGCACCACAAATGAGCTGGTGACCCGATAACGCTCCACGGCGCTCAGCCAGCGAGCGGCATCGAACCGGGCGAGGGTGACAACCGTCGAGCCGCGGGCCAGGGCGATCAGCGTTCCGAGCATGCCGCCGACATGGACGAAGGGCACCGACAGCAAGGACACTGCCGGCACCGTGTCCACGGTCGGTGCATAGGCGGCGATCCGGGCATCGATGAGCTCGTGGTCGAGGGGAACCACTTTCGGAGTCCCCGTCGTGCCGCTGGTGAAGAGCACCACGGCTTCGTCGGTGGGTCGGGGAACATAAGTGGTATCCATCGGAACGGCGGTCGGTGCCGTCCCCGTCGACGGCCCGCCGAGGAGTGCCTCCGCGTCGAGGACCGGCGTGCAGCCGGCCTCGGTCAGACGAGGACCGGCAGCGGGTCCGGCCACGGACGGACCGCTGGTCGACGCCACCTCGACCAGATCGGCGAACTCGGCGGCGGTCAGTCTCGGGTTCATCAGCGTGGCCGCGGCCCCGAGTCGTGCGGCTGCAATGACGGTGGCGACGGCCACGACCGTGGCGTCGTCGGCCAACGGCAGCCTGTGCCCCGGTCGGACCCCGGCTGAACGGAGGGCCTCGGCACTCGAGGTCACGGCCATCTCGAGCTCGGAGTAGGTGGCCGTCCGGTCATCGACGACCAGTGCGACTCGGTCGGGATCGGCCGCCACCGCAGCATCGAGCAGCCCGACCAGCGATCGATCGGCCATCAGCGCTCCGATCGCATCTGGCTCCGAAACACCTTCACGCCGAAGGTTCACTGCCCACGATGCCGACGAAGCTCACGCACTCGCCGGGGCCTCCTCCGAGATTGTGGGTCAACCCGAGGGTTCGGCCCGAGTCGACACTCCCGACCTGGCGCTCTGGCGGCGCCTGGCGACGGAGTTGGAGCCAACACTCGAACAACATGCGCAGTCCGGAGGCACCGATTGGATGGCCGAAGCTCTTCAGCCCACCGTCGGGATTGACCGGCAATTCGCCGTCGCGATCGAAGGTACCGGCCAGCACCTCCTTCCACGCCGTTCCCCGTTCGGCGAAGCCGAGGTCCTCCATGAGCACCAGCTCGGTCGGGGTGAAGCAGTCGTGCACCTCGGCCAGGGCCAGCTCGGCTCGGGGGTCGGTCAGTCCGGCCTGCTGGTAGGCGTCCTTGGCGGCGCGGACCACCTCTTCGAAGGTGGTGTAGTCGTACTCCGGATCGATGACCCCGGCGGCGGGACCGGCCACGAAGCTCAGGCCTTTCACGTAGAGGGGAGAGTCGCAGTAGCGGTGGGCGTCCTCACTCCGGCACACGATCGCGGCAGCAGCTCCGTCGCTCACACCGCTGCAGTCGAACACCCCGAGATCGCCGGCCACCCTCGGCGAGTTGAGGATCTTCTCGAGGTGAACCTCCTTCTTGAATTGTGCCCGAGGGTTGAGGGCCCCGTTTCGATGGTTCTTCCAGGCGATACGGGCCATCACCGCCTTGAGCTCATCCGGGTCGAC
>DAHUZT010000028.1 GCA_027315005.1 Acidimicrobiaceae bacterium
AATCCGGCCGGCGTCGAATCTGTGATGACCGAGTTGGTGAGGTTGGTGGCCGACGATGTCGAGCCGTTCGACTCGGTCCATCCGAGCACCATGGAGCTGTACCGCGAACTCAGCCGCAAACCGATGTCGACCAGACGATCCGCGTCGACCACCGGGGGGCGCGTCCGCTGAAGTGATTCACCACGTGGTCGGAGCCGTCGGGGGGCTCGACCACCAGGCCGTTCAGAGGACCAGCTCCGCCATGGCGCGGAGGGTGTCGGGACCACCGGTGACCAACAGAGTGGTGGCGATCGACTCGCGCCACCCCTCCAGGTCGTCGCGGATCTTCTCCTTGGGGCCGATGAGAGCGGTATCCTCGACGAGCGCGGTGGGGACCGCCGCCGCCGCTTCGTCCTTTCGGCCCTCGAGGTAGAGCTCCTGGATCGTCCTGGCCTCGCCCTCGTAACCCATGCGGGCGAACACGTCGAAGTGGAAGTTCACCGACTTCGCCCCCATTCCCCCGATGTAGAGGGCGAGGTGTGGTCGGATGCTGTCGGCCGCCCGCTCCACGTCGTCGTCGATGACGGTGGTTGCGAGCGCGATGACCTCGAAGTCGTCGGGGCTGCGTCGTGCAGCCGGCCGGCCGAAGCCCTCGGCCAACGCAGGCTGGAACGCCTTGACCGCGTTGGGGGAGAAGAAGATCGGGAACCAGCCGTCGGCGATCTCGGCGGCCAGGGCCACGTTCTTCGGGCCTTCCGCACCGAGGATGATCGGGATCTCGTCGCGGAGGGGATGCACGATCGGCTTGAGCGGCTTGCCCAGGCCGGTGCCTCCCTGGAAGGGGAGCGGGTAGTGGGGCCCCTCGCTCTCGACCGGGGACTTGCGGGCGATGACCTTGCGCACGATGTCCACGTACTCGACCGTCCGGGCCAGTGGCCTCTCGAAACTCTGCCCGTACCAACCTTCTACGACCTGGGGTCCGGACACCCCGAGCCCGAGGACGAAGCGGCCTTGCGACAGGTGATCGAGGGTGATCGCCGCCATCCCCGTGGCTGTGGGGGTGCGGGCCGAAAGCTGGCACAGCGCGGTACCCAGCCGGAGATCGGTCGTCTGCGAGCCCCACCAGGCCAGCGGGGTGAGGGCGTCGGATCCGTAGGCCTCGGCCGTCCAGATGGAGTCGAACCCGAGGCGCTCCGCTTCGGCCACGAGCAGCGGAGCGTTGGCCGGTGGGCCCGATCCCCAGTAACCGAGCTGGAGTCCGAGCTTCATGTCCTTCATGCGATCCTCCCTGCGACGCGGTTTCCCAACGATAGACGCATCGTCCCCGTTGGCGGAGGCCCACCTCTGCGCCGCGAAACGACGATCTGTGACCATGGCATTGGTGTTCGGACCCCGGTATCGTGGTCCGGCCGGCGGAACAAGTCGTACGCATCCGGACATGCCGGGCAGGGTGCTGCGACGGGGTCGAGCCGTGCGGCGTAGACGAACGAGGAGAGCCGGGTCGGTGTCAGCCATCAGCGTGTTCGACGGAACCAGGCCGGTCCGCCAGGGTGACCTCACCCTCGAGACGGCCGGTATCGTCCCCATCCCCGAGGATGACCGCTACGGGCCCAATTGGCGCAACTTCACCGTCTGGTTCACCCCGAACATGGAGCTGTCCGGAGTGTTCACCGGCACACTTGCCGCGAGCCTCGGGCTGGGACTTGCCACCGGCATCGGCGCCATCGTCCTCGGGGTCGTCCTCGGGGCCGCACCCGTCGCAGCGTTGGCATTGTGGGGTCCGAAGACCGGAATGGCGCAGCTCCCACTGGCCCGCCTTCCCTTTGGCAAGGCCATCACCGTTCCCGCCCTCGTCCAGTGGATGTCGGCCGTGGCGTGGGACGCCCTGGTGGGGTTGTTCGGTGGGCAGGCGGCTCAGATCTTCCTCCACGTTCCGTTCGCCGTCGGCGTGCTGGTGGTGCTGGCACTCGAGGGATTGATCGGGTTCCTCGGCTACGAATTCATCCACCGTCTCGAAAGCTGGGGGGCGGTCGTGCTCACCCTCCTGTTCGTCGTCCTGACCTACAAGATCCTGATCCACGGACAGTTTCCCATTCACGGATCGGTGCACGGGGGAGTGGCCGTCGCGACCTTCTTTCTGATGGTGACGATCGCCTTCAGCGGAGGCTTCAGCTGGGCTACCTACGCCGCCGACTACAGCCGATACATGCATGCGGACACCCCCCGTCGGCCCCTGTTCTGGTTGACCTTCGCCGGGATGGCCGGATCCTTCATCTGGGTCTACGTGATCGGGCTGCTCGGGGCGAGGAGTCTGAGCAACCAGACCGCGGCCGGTGTGGAGCATCTGGTGGGTGGTGGCCCGGCGGGGACGCTCTCGCTGTTGGCCATCATGTTCGGCGCCATCACCAGCAACGCCATGAACGACTACTCGGGCTCACTGGCCGTGCAGGCAGGTGGGGCGCAGATCAAGCGGCACTACTCGGCGCTGATCGGTACCGTACTGGCCTTCCTGCTGATTCTCTGGCTCGACACCGGCAACATCGCTGCCAAGTTCCAGAACGTCCTCCTGTTCACGGCATACTGGATCGCCCCGTTCTTGGCCATCGTGCTGATCGACTGGAGGGATCGGCGGGGCGATGTGAATCGGCGGACCCTCCTCCACATGCTCGAGTGGGGGAACCTCCGGTCCGGCTGGCCGGCACTGGTCTCACTCGTGGTGGGGTTCGTCCTTATGGTGCCTTTCATGGACACTGGACTTGTCATCGGCCCCGTCGCCCGACGTCTGGACGGCGCCGATCTCTCCTTCGTCGTGGGATTCGTCGTGGCCGGAGCCCTTTACTATCCGCTCCGCCGCCGGGCCTCCCACCCGGGTCAACCCGACAAGGGATCGGTGTCCGGCGAGGACCGGCCGGGCCGGGTGGCGCCCCTCAGCTCATCGGGACGATGACGTGCTCGGCGAACTGTTCACACAGGACCAGCCGGGCCCGATGGACCGACTCCGGCGTGTCGCCGTCCATTGCCTCGACGGCCATCCACGGCGCGCACAGCAGGTCGGTTACCCCGGCATCCTCGAGCCGCCGGTAGAGGTCGAGATCGGGGTAGGCACGGACCGCCACGTAGACCGAGAAGGATCCCTGGTCGCGCCCAGCGCGTTTCAGGGCATCCCTCAACCGCCCCACCTGCCCGAAGGCCTCGTCCGGGCTGACCGCCCCCGTGTTGACCCAACCGTCACACAAGGTGGCAGCGCGGCGTAGGGCGGCGTCGGAGTCCCCACCGCCTATGAAGGGGATCGGTTCGGTCGGTGAGGGGTTCATTTGGCAGGTCGGGACGTCGTAGTAGGTACCGTGGTGCTCGACCCAACCCCCGCTCCACAGGGACCGCAAGGCGGGGATCATCTCGTCCAGGCGCTTGCCCCGATTGTGGAAGTCCTGCCCGGTTTGGAGGTACTCCTCCTTGCACCAACCCACCCCCACCCCCAGACGGACCCGGTTGCCCGACAGCACGGCGGCCGTTCCGACCGTCTTGGCCACCGTGATCAGGTCCCGCACCGGGGCGACGTACACCCCGGTGGTGAAGGTCAGCTCGGTGGTCACTGACGACAGCGCCGAGATCACGCACATCGGGTCCGGCCAGGCGGTCTCCTTCTCCCAGAAGGGCGCGCCGTCGGGCGCTTCGGAGTAGGTGTAGCGGGACTCGAGCACCAGGGGATTGAACAGGTGGTCCGAGAGGTAGATCCCCGAGTACCCGAGCTCGTCGGACGCCACCGAGAGGCTGACGATGTCATCCATTGGGAGGAAGGTGATGGCTTGGTGGAAGCGCATCGGGGCGCTCGCTCTCGGGGCCGGTCCAGTCCGATCCGGTCAGTGGCCGATGGAGGCGGAGGGGGTGAAAGCAACCGGGATGTGCTTGACCCCGTTGATGAAGTTCGAGCGAAGGCGTTGGACAGGCCCGTCGAGGTGGAGGTCGGGCATCCGCTCGAGCAATCTGTCGTACATCACCTTGATCTCCATCCGCGCCAGGTTCGCCCCCAGGCAGAAGTGGGGGCCGCCACCGCCAAAAGCCATGTGGTTGTTTGGCGTGCGCCCGACGTCGAAGGAGTGCGGCTCGGAGAACACCGTCTCGTCCCGATTGGCCGAAATGTGCCAGAACACGACCTTGTCGCCTTCGGCGATGGCCTGATCACCGATCACCACGTCGGCCGCGGCCTGGCGGCGGAAGTGCATGACCGGTGAGACATATCGGAGCATCTCCTCTATGGCCGAGGGGAGAAGGGAACGGTCGGCGAGGAGGCGTTGCCACTGGTCGGGATGGTCGAAGAAGGCCACCAGGGCACCTGAGATCAGATTGCGGGTCGTCTCGTTTCCCGCCACAGAGAGCAGAAGGAAGAACAAGTCGAGCTCGAGTTCGGAGAGCTTGTCTCCGTCGATCTCGGCCTGGGTGAGCACGCTGAAGAGATCCTGGTGGGGGTCGAGGCGCTTTTTGGTGCAGAGCTCGTCGGCATACGCGTACAGCTCCATGGCCGCCCGGGCCGGAGCGTCCTCGCCGGTCTGGTACTCGGGGTCCTCCGAGCCGATCATCTTGTTGGACCAATCGAAGACCAGGTGGCGGTCCTCCTGGGGGACCCCCATCAGATCCGCGATCACCCGCAGGGGCAGTTCCGCCGAGATCTGTTCTACGAAGTCGGCTGAGCCCTCCTCGCACACCGCGTCGAGGATGTCGTCGGTGGACTGGATGACTCGCTCCTCGAGGTCGCGGATCATCCGGGGGGTGAAGCCCTTGTTGACCAGACGCCGGTACCGGGTGTGCATCGGTGGGTCCATGTTGAGCATCATCATCCGCTGCTGAGCCAGCGCGTCCTCGTCCATGTCGGTGAAGATGGCCCCGGCCCGGTACGAGGAGAAGTGCTCGGCGTCGCGGTTCACGGTCACGCAGTCGTCATAGCGGGTGACGGACCAGAAACCGCCTCCGATACTGGCCGGGTCGGGGTGCCATGCCACCGGAGCCTCGTGACGGAGGTAGGTGAACCAGTCGTGGGGGACCCCGTCGACGAAGTTCTGTGGATCGCAGAGATCGATGTCGGTCATTTCCATGGCGTCGCTCCCTCGAGGCATTGCGGTCGACGGTATGGCGTGGCCGGTGCGGACTGACCGGCGCCGGGCCACGGCCTTCGACTGCTGGCACGGACGTTTCTAGAACGTGTATCAGTTATCATAGGCCGCCTGCCGGTCGTATGGCGTGCCGGTCGTATGGCGTGCCGGTCGTGCGACGGCAGCGAACAAGGGAGCGAGGGCTCATGCGCCTCGAGGAGACCGTTGAGCAACAGGCTCTGCGCCGCGAGCTGCGCGCCTACTTCGCCACCCTGATGACCGACGACGCGCGCCGGGCCCTCGATGCCGAGCAGGAGGGCGGGTCCGTCTTCCGGGAGTTCGTGCGACAGATGGGTGCCGACGGCTGGCTCGGGATCGGCTGGCCCACCGAGTACGGCGGTCAGGGCCGACCGGTGTCGGACCAGTTCGTCTTCTTCACCGAAGTCCAGCGGGCCCGGGCCCCCTTTCCCTTCGTCACGCTCAATACGGTGGGGCCGATGCTGATCCGGCACGGTACGGCCGAGCAGAAGGCGTTCTTCCTCCCCGGCATCGTGACCGGTGAGATCAACTGCGCCATCGGGTACACCGAACCCGGCGCCGGAACAGATCTGGCGTCGCTCCGGACCCGGGCCGTGCTCGACGGTGAGGAGTGGGTGATAGACGGCAACAAGGTGTTCACCAGCGGTGCGGATCAGGCCGATTACATCTGGCTGGCGGCGCGGACCGACAGCCACGCTCCCAAGCACGAGGGGATCTCGATCTTCATGGTGCCGACCGCCACGCCGGGTTTCTCGTGCACGCCCATCGTGACCGTGGGAGGGGTGTCGACCACCGCCTCCTACTACGACCAGGTGCGGGTACCGGCTGGGGCCCTCGTGGGCCAGCCCAACCAGGGATGGCGGCTGATCACCGGCCAGCTCAACCACGAGCGGGTTGGGCTCGCCGCGGTCAGCGCTCTCGCCCAGCGGCTCTGGGAGGAGACGGCGGAGTGGGCCATCGAACACGACGCCATCGAGGTGGACTGGGTAGAAGCCGAACTCGCTCGGACCTACGCCCTGCTCGAGGCCCAGAAGCTTCTCAACTGGCGGATGACGGCGGCGGTGGCCGACGACAGCCTCGGCCCTGCCGACTCCTCGGCGGTGAAGGTATTCGGGACCGAGTCCACCGTGGAGATCTACCGACGGCTGCTCGGTGTCGTCGGGGCCACGGGACTCCTGCGGGCCGGCTCGCCGGGCGCAGCACTCGAGGGCGAGCTCGAGCGTGCCGGGCGCCAGGCGCAGATCAACACCTTCGGCGGCGGTGTCAACGAGGTACAGCGCGAGATCCTGGCCACCGCGGGTCTCGGAATGAAGCGCTCGGTGCGCTGAGCCGGTGACCACCCGAGAACCTTCCTCCGAGCGCTCCGAGATGGTCGACGCCACCGCCGTGCGGGGACCCGATGACGACAGATCCGACGAGTTCGAGCGTCGGCTCCAGGCGTTCGTCGGGTCGGCCTCCGGACCACCGCTCGCCGCCCCCGATCCGGTGAACCAACCGATGATCCGGCACTGGGTCGAGGCGATGGGAGACGAGAACCCGGTCTACGTCGACGATCAGGCCGCCAGGGAGGCCGGTTTCCCCGGTGTCATCGCCCCACCGACCATGCTGCAGGCCTGGATCATGAGAGGGCTGCGAGCCTCCCTCGATGTCGAAGCGGCCCGCGGCAGTGGAGAACGATCGGACGGTTCACCCATGGACCGGCTGATGGCTCTGCTCGATGAGGCGGGGTACACCTCGGTGGTGGCCACCAACTGTGACCAGCACTACGTCCGGCCGCTCGTCCCCGGCGACCTGCTCGTGGTCCGGTCGGTGGTCGACGCCGTCTCACCGGAGAAGAGCACCGCGCTCGGAGCCGGGCGCTTCGTCACCAGCCGGCTCGAGTACGTCGACCAGAGCGGTGGTCCGGTGGCCTCGATGCGGTTCCGGATCCTCAAGTTCAGGCCCCGCCGGGCCACCGAACCCGACCGAGGACGAAGAGGACCGTCGGCCATCCGGCCGTGCCGGCCCCGTCCGGCGTTGACCGACGACAACCGGTTCTTCTTCGAGGGGGCGAAGGAGCACAAGCTCCTCATCCAGCGGTGCACCGATTGTGGCCTGCTCCGGCATCCCGCTCGTCCGGCATGTAGCCGGTGCCGATCGTTCGTGTGGGACACGGTGGAGGCCTCCGGTCGGGGCACGGTGTACAGCTACGTGGTCAACCACCATCCACAGGTCCCCGGCTTCGACTACCCGCTGGTGGTCGCCCTGGTGGAACTCGAAGAGGGCACACGTCTGGTGGCCAACGTGACCGGAATCGCACCCGGGGAGGTCGAGATCGGGATGCCGGTCACGTGCTCCTTCGAAGACTTCGACGATGAATTGAGCCTGCCCGTCTTCCGACCGGTTCGGGCGGGATCGTCCCCCGTCCACGAGACGGTCACCCGCGGCTGCGACCAGAGGAGCTCCTGATGGACTTCAGCTTGAACGACGAGCAGCAGGCGGTGGCCGAAGCGGCCCGTGGGGTGATGGAGGGGCTTTCGACTCCCGACCGGGTCGACGCGGTGGAGCGTAGTACCGACCGGATGGACCGCCGGCTGTGGTCGGCACTGGCCGACGCCGACCTTCTCGGGCTGGTCGTTCCCGAGGATCTGGGCGGAAACGGCCACGGCATGGTCGAACTGGCGCTGGTGCTGGAGGCGCAGGGCCGGGTGGTGGCTCCGGTACCGCTCTGGTCCACCCTCGTGCTCGGGACGCTCGCGGTGGCGGAATTCGGCTCCGACCGGCTTCGACGGGAGTTGCTTCCCCGGGTGGCCTCGGGCGAGGCGGTCCTCACCGCGGCACTGGCCGACGTGGCCGGTGACCTCCTCCTCGGCCGTCCTGGACGGAGCCGGGTCACTGCCAAGCAGGAGGGCAACTTCCTCGTGCTCGACGGCACGGCCACCGCGGTGCCGTGGGCGCACGTCGCCAGTCACGTGCTTGTACCGGCCATCACCGACGACGGTACCGTCGTCGCCGTGCTCGATCCGCAGGTCGCCGGCATCACTGTCGAACGGGCCGAGACCACCAACCGGGAGATCCATCCCCATCTCCACCTGGAAGGCGTCCGGGTCCCGACGGAAGACGTGCTTGCGGGCGGGGACCCCGCCGAGGGGAGCCGGGTGGTCACCTGGATGCTCGAGCGGGCCCGCACCGGACTGGCCGCCCTCCAGGTGGGGGTTGTCGAGTCCGCGTTGTCCCAGACGGTCGACTACCTGAACGGACGTGAGCAGTTCGGCCGGCCGCTCTCCACCTTCCAGGCGACCCTGCTGCGGGTGGCGGACACCGCCATCGACACCGAGGCGATCCGGGTCACGCTCCTCCAGGCCGCCTGGTGCCTCGACAGCGGCCGGCGCTCCGCACTGCCGGTCGGGGTCTGCGCCTGGTTCGCCTCGGAGGCCGGGCAGCGAGCCGTCCATGCAACCCAGCACCTGCACGGGGGCATGGGGGCCGACACCTCCTATCCGATCCACCGGTACTTCCTCTGGGGCAAGCAGATCGAGCTCCTTCTCGGGACCTCGAGCGCCCTTCTCGCCGACCTCGGTCATCGGGTCGCCGGCGAGCTCCGGGCCGGACGGATGGGGCTCGCGTGACCGCCGCCGGCCCCGTCGGATCCCCTGCGGGTCGCCTCTTCGAGGAGGTTGCCGTGGGCGACGCGCTTCCGGAGTTGGTCATCCCGCTCACCCGCACCCTCATCGTGTCCACCGCCATCGCCTCGCGCGACTACCAGGACGTGCACCACGACCCGGTCCTGGCCGTCGAGCGTGGATCGAAGGACATCTTCATGAACATCCTGTCGACAAACGGCCTCGTGGGCCGCTACGTGACGGACTGGTCGGGTCCATCGGGCGTGCTCAGCGATGTGAACATCCGGCTCGGCGCACCCAACTATCCCGACGACGTGATGACGCTGACCGGATCGGTCACAGCCAAGGACGAGCGACCGGGTGAGGATGGCATGGGCGCGGTCGAACTCGAGGTGCGGGGGACCAACGGGCTCGGCGAGCATGTCACCGGAACCGTACGGCTGCGTCTCCGCTCGAGGACAGCTGGCTCGGGGACAGCTGGCTCGGGGACAGCTGGCTCGGGGACAGCTGGGGGTGCAGAGGGAGGCGTGGCACGATGAGCGCCTCGAGCGGGATCGGGCATGCCTTCTGCGGCCGGACGGCCATCGTCGGCATCGGCGCAACCGAATTCTCCAAGCGGTCAGGGCGGAGCGAGCTGCGCCTTGCCGCCGAGGCGGTGAAGGCGGCATTGGACGACGCTGGTGTCGGGCCCGACGCGGTCGACGGACTGGTCACCTTCAGCTCGGACACCAACCCGGAGATCGAGGTCGCCCGGACCCTCGGAATCGGCGAGCTCACCTTCTTCAGCCGCATCCACTACGGGGGCGGCGCAGGGTGCGCCACCATCCAGCAGGCGGCGATGGCGGTGGCTTCGGGTGTGGCCGAGACCGTGGTCTGCTACCGGGCCTTCAACGAGCGGTCCGGTAATCGTTTCGGCACAGGCGTGCAGGACCGGCCCCCCGCCCCGAACGCCGAGACGGCCAGCTTCGCCTGGTATTCCCCCTTCGGCCTGCTCACACCGGCCCAGTGGGTCGCAATGGCGGCCCAGCGGTACCTGTTCGTGACCGGGGCGAGGTCCGAGGACCTGGGACGGGTGGCGGTGGCCGACCGCAGGCACGCCGCCACCAACCCCGAGGCCTGGTTCTACCGGCAGCCGATCACCCTGGACGACCATCAGTCGTCCCGGTGGATCGTCGAACCCCTCCACCTCCTCGACTGCTGTCAGGAGACCGACGGGGGACAGGCCCTGGAGGTGACCTCGTCTGAGCGGGCTCGGGATCTCCCGGGGACGCCCGCCGTCATCGAGGCGGCAGCCCAGGGTTCAGGGCGCGCACAGGAGATGATGACCTCCTACTACGAGGGCGACCTTTGCGGTTTGGACGAGATGGGGGTGGTGGCGCGCCAGCTGTGGGAGACATCGGGCCTGACTCCGGCGGACATCCAGACCGCCGTCCTCTACGACCACTTCACCCCCTACGTACTGGCCCAATTGGAAGAGCTCGGGTTCTGCGGCCGGGGGGAGGCCAAGGACTTCGTGCGTGACGGCCACATCGAGCTGGGTGGAGGGTTGCCGGTCAACACCCACGGCGGACAGCTCGGCGAGGCGTACCTCCATGGGATGAACGGCATCGCCGAAGGGGTCCGCCAGGTCCGGGGCACCGCGGTGAACCAAGTTCCAGACGTCGAGCACGTGCTGGTCACGTCCGGCACCGGGGTCCCGACCAGCGGGTTGATCCTCGGCACCGACGGTTAGCCCGTCGTGGTCACCCGGTCCGGCCGTCGGCGCCCAGGCGACCGTGCCGGGCGCCGAGCACCGGGCGGTGCGGGCGCGCTGACCGGCAGTGCCGGCAGTGGGGATCGAAGATGAGCGCTCCTCGCCTGTCGGGCTCGCCGAGCGGCTCGTCGTCGGGGGAGCCGGGGTACCCCAGCACGGCAACCGGGCCAACCGGTCACGCCATGCCGAAGGGCGGCCTCCGGATCGGTGGATCGATGGGACCGAGGAGGTTCCACACGGCCCTGGCGGCCATCACCCTGGGCGCGCTCGCTTTTCGGGTCGGCTACGTGCTGGTGTACACCCGCTACGAGAACAGCAAGCTCTACGACTCTTTCTGGTATGGCTTCACGTCGGTCGGCCTGGCGCAAGGACACTTCTTCCAGGAGCCCTTTGCATCGGTGCCCACCGCCACCCACCCGCCACTCACCTCTCTCCTGCTCGTCCCGGCGAGCTACCTCTTCGGGTACCACACGGGCACCACCCCCCAACGGCTGACCATGGCGATGCTCGGTGCGCTCGTCGTCTTGTTCGTGGGTCTTCTCGGCTCGCGGATGGCCGGTCCGTGGGTGGGTCTCACGGCCGCGGTCCTCGCTGCGCTCGCGCCCGATTTCTGGATGCCGAGCGGCATCCTGATGTCCGAGACCCCCGCAATGCTGTGCACAGCGCTGGTGTATCTGGCCATCGTGCGACTGGACCGTTCCCCTGTCCCCGGAAATGCCGCACTGGCGGGCGTGGCCTGCGGGGCGGCCGCGCTGGCCCGTCCCGAACTGGCTCTCTACATCCCGTTCCTCGCCGTGCCGGCGGCCCTACTGGTCCGCGGCGTCTCCGGACGTCGCCGTCTCGCGCTCACTTCCGTCGCGGTGCTCGCTGCGATCGTCGTGGTGGCTCCCTGGGTCGGGCGCAATCTGGCCACGTTCAAGGACCCTACGTTCTTGACGAGTGGGGATGGCACCGTCCTGCTCGGGTCCTACTGCCCGGCGACCTACAGCGGGCCGGGCATCGGCTATTGGTCGATCACCTGTGCAGTGTCGCTCCACGTCCGGGGGGACGAGTCGGTGGTCTCCAACGCCGACCAGAAGGTGGCCGTTGGTTATGCCGAGCATCACCTCGGTCACCTTCCCGAAGTGATGCTGGCTCGGTTCGGCCGGGTCTGGGGTCTCTATCAACCCTTCAAGAGCGCTGCCAGCGAGGTCAACGAGGGTCGACCCTTCGAGGCATCCCTCGCCGGCACGGCGCTCTACTACCTGTTGCTCCCCTTGTGCGTCGGGGGGATCGTCATCTACCGCAGAGCAGGCGTCCGGCAGTGGTTCTTGATGGTGCCGGCAGGCGTAGTGACCGTGGTCGCCGTCGTGACCTACGGCCTCACTCGGTTGAGGGCTCCTGTGGAGGTCGGCATGGTGGTCCTGGCCGCACCCGCACTGGTGCTGATCGGCCGGTGGGTCGGCCGTGGGCTCATGCCGAGGAGCCGATCAGACGATCCGTGAGTGCTGCCACCGCACGCATGTTGCCAGGGGAATCGCTCGCTGCCCGTGGGGCACCGCGCCGTCGAGTCAGGGCCCACGCCGGTCGGCCATCGCCATATCCAGATCCCGAACATCTGTCTCGGTCAGCCGACGGTACGGGCCGTCGCCGTCCGGACGCCAGTAGACGGTGTCCGTACAGTGCCAGCCCTCGCCGCGCAGCACCCGTTTCAGCACCTTGGTCGTGGCGGCGCCGGAGTGCTCGCCATCGACTCGCAACCAGTCGTAGTCGCGCCCGGCGAAGTAGCGGCCGGGCCATGACCGGAACGGCTTCTCCCCGGTCCACCGCCCCGCGGGTCAAGTACTGGAATGGGGTACCTGATGGAGCCTGCGCCCGGACACCTGTTCGCTCTCGATGCTGACAAACGTCTCCCGCTGCCCGCCCGCCCACGGCTCCAGCCCGAGCTCGACGATCCTCGACAGCTCGGCCCGGTCCTCCACAACCCGGGCTCTTCCGGTCACGAGGACACTCCATCCTTCACTGGTGGCATCGTCGATCCGATCCACCTCGAAGCCGACGATCCGACTGTGGAGCAGCTGCTCGGCCGTTGACGCGCTGGTCCGGACTATCAGCTCGTCCCCGAGGAGCACGAAGTTCAGGGGCAGGGCCGAGGGTCCGCGGTCCGAGTCGAAGACCACCCGACCTACCCCTCCGAGGGCCAGGTAGTCGTGACATTGCTCGGGACCGAGCGGGGTGAGTGCGGGGTTCGGGCCGGCCTTCCCCAATCCCTGCGGTCGATCCACGTCCCCGCCGGTGAGGGAGACGGGGGAGGTCTCAAGAGCCGCCGCCAAACGCAGGAGCGAGCTCCTCGAGAGTAAGGCGGCGGCATTGTGTTCGAGATACGCCAGGTAGGCCTCGGCCATCCCCGTCCGCTGGGCCACGTCGTCCATTGAGAGGTGCAGTTCTGCCCGCCGGTGGAAGATCCGGCGCCCCAGATCGCTGCTGCGGGCGTCGGACGGTGCCGCATCGGCGCCCGTCACAGCTCCGTCACCTACGCGGCCTCCGTCGCCGGGATGATTGCTTTCATTACTCGTCATGGACGGGGCCCCCCCGTTCGACCACCGTACGCGGTTCATCATCCCCTTTCACCGCGTGCGTCTCCTGCGTACCCGGACCCGTCGGTCGTGCCCCGCCGCCGGGCGGCATCCCGGAGCGGCCGCTGCCGGCGTCGTCTCCGGAACGGTCGCTGCCGGAAGGATCGGAGCCGTGCTGCCGCCAGATCAGGCGGTGCACCGGCACGACGCTCGGGATGTCTCGTAGACCGGGGATGAAGGGGACTCCGAGCAACACAATGGTCGCCGCGCCGGTCAGGTAGATGGCGATCAGGTCCACGTTTGGCGAAGTTCGAAAGCCCGGTACCTGGTACCAGAGGGTGTAGAGCCAGAGCCAAGGCTGGCCCGGATAGCTCCCGGTCTCGTTCATCACCCCCCACTGGGTGCCGGTGAGGTGCCCGGCGGTGGCACGGGAGGCGAAGTAGTTGCCGTCCTCCAGGAAGAGGAGCGGCTTGGTGAAGTTGGTCCCATAAAAGGGCTGTTGCGCGATGAGGTCGGCGTCGAGGGCACCAGACCGGGCCAACGTGAGCTCGGTGGCGATCAGCGCGGGTACCGGTCCGTCGGGGGCCCGGGGCACCACGGGCGTGCCCTGGCGGAAGACGACGTGGTCGACCGCCTGGAGGTAGGCGTCGGCCCATGCGCTCTGTTGCGGGGCTCCTGCCATCTCGTAGCGGTGGAGCTCGCGTGCGAAGCTGGGATCGTTCGTCGCCACCTTGGACAGCGGCGTCAGCACGAACGCCTGGGCGGGATCGATCGGAAGGCGCACCCCGGCCAGCATCTGCCACGACACCCCGAGCCGCTGCACGTTGGCGGTTCCATTGTTGTACGGCGGCCCGTACCTGGCGGTCTCCGATGTCCCGGCGAGCTCCGAGGCAGAGGTCGCCATGAAGTCGGCGGGTGCCACGCTCGCCCAGCTGGAGATGGTGACCGGTGGGGCATCGGGTGACGAGAGGATGCTGGCCAGCACGATAACCAACATGAGGGACACGACCGAGGCGACGACCGCCTCCTTCACGATGTCGTAGTGGCGAGTCGGTCCTCGCCAGTCCGACGCGTCCGAAGCCGCCGCCGCCCGTTTCGCCGCTCGGCCCCTCGGGCGTCTGCTGGGCAGCGGATGGGACACGCCGCGCACTCGGACGAGCAGCACGTGGGCCCCGACGATCGCAACCAGGACGATGGGGATCAGTACGACGTACCAGAGCAGCATCTGGCCGACATTCAACAGATTGAAGAACGCTCCGAATCCGGTGGCATTGACCGCGTCCTTCCCGTTGGTCGAGATCCACTGGGAATCGAAGTTCTGCTGAGAGAGGTAGCCGGTGAAGCATTCGACCACCGATGCGACGAAGGCGACCAGTCCGGTCATCCAGGTGAGGGCCCGCCGTCCACGCCAAGCCGCCATCCAGAACTTCCCCCACAGATGGATGACCATGAAGGCCGTGAACAACTCGACCGACCAGAGATGCAGGGAGTTGCAGAAGTGCCCGACCGGATTGGTATGCCACCAGTCGACCCCGCCGAGGGCGATCACCATTCCCGAGGCGACCGCCATTCCAAGCGCCGCCAGCGTGGCCACGCCGAGCACGTAGACCCACGACGACACGTACGCCGGCTGCCGATCGGGCAGGAGCTTGTCCGGTGGCAGCACGTCGAGCGCCCTGCGTCGTAGACGGGCGGTCCACATCGTGTTGTCCGGTTCTCCCCGCCATTCGTTCGAGCTCGCCGAAGTCGTGCCGGCCGGTGCGGTTTCGGCTCCGGGGGGATCCGCCTCCGGTTCGCGCCCGCCACGGGGGAACGGGAGGAGCAGCGCGAGCCCGAAGATGACCACCATCACCGCGATCAGCACCAGGTTGGCCACCGAGACGGTGAAGATCGACCAGTGGAGGTAACGACCTGGCTGATCCAGGTTGACCGCGGCGGCGAACAAGGGGCTTGCGTGGGACATCACTCCTCCTGGTTCGGTTGTCGGGTCGCGAGCGGTGATCTGGCCGTGATCTGGCTGGCCGTTCGGCAAGCCGGTTGACCTTGCCCGAGCCTCACCGTCGCCAGCTTCAAGTACCGACCCGGGGCGGCCGCGAGCGGTGGGCGGAGGACGAGCTTCTCGATGAAGCGGAGGATGCCGATGCCGCTCGGTAGCGGAGCGCATCCGGTCGACGGCGAAGGCACTGAGCTCGTCATACGAGGCACGCAGCAGACCGACCAAACGCTTCAGCGTGACACGGTCCTTGCGCTCGATAGCGAGGAATCGCCGGGTGGCTTCCAGCAGCCCCCGGTCGTGCCGTTGCTCGTCGAGATGCGGAAACTGATCCTGGCGCTCCTCGAAGGTGGCATGGGCGCGAGCCGCCTCGGATGTCGCCTCCCAGGCGAACACCTCGTAGGAGGCGATGCCCTGCTCTTCTTCGCTCTGGTGCTCCCACAGCGCATCGAGTAGCTCCTGCTCGAAAACACTGGCGGCGGCAAGGCGGCTGTCGGAACATCCGTTCCTCCTCTCGTCGGACCTTCACCGTGGCTTCCCGCAGTGAGACACCGGGGCGCGAGAACACTACGCGTCACCATGCCACAGCCAGCCGAAGCGATATAGGGCCAAAGGCCTCGTCGAGCTATGTCGCACCCCAGGCGCCCCAGAGGGGCCGTTGTGCTCTAGCGGGATCACCGGTGAGCCCTCACCATGACAGGGAGAGACTTCCCAACGAAGGGAGTGGGTCATGCAACGACGAGTTTTCGACATCCTGGCAAGTGCCGGAGGGGCGGTGATCGTCGTCGTGCTGCTCGTGGCCGGTTCACTGCTGATGTGGGGTGCCAGCTTCGCGAACTCGAGTGTGCACAACCAGCTTGCCCAGCAGGAGATCTTCTTCCCCTCGACAGAGGCATTCTCCCACGCGAGGTCCGGGACCGAGATCACGCCCAGCATGATCCCGTCGGTATCGCAGTACGCGGGCGAGCAACTCCTCACCGGAGCGCAGGCCAAGGTGTACGCGAACAACTTTATTGCGGTGCACCTGTCGGAGATGCCCTATGGGGGCGTCTACGCGAAGATCAGCTCGGCAGCGCTGGCGGACCCCACGAACGCCAAGTTGAAGGCGTTGGAGCAGACGTCGTTCCAGGGGACGACGCTCCGGGGCCTCCTCCTCGAGGCCTACGCTTTCTCCGTGTTCGGTGAGATCGCCTTCTGGGCCGGCATTGCAGCGTTCGTCTTGGCCGGCGTGATGCTGGCACTGGTGCTGCTCGGCCTGTGGCACGCGCGGCGGGTCCCGGAAAGCGCCGAGCTCCTGGAACATGGGTCGCACCAGCGCCAGCCCATCCCCACCTGACCAGCACCGTCGGCGAACGGCCTCCACCCGGCCCGCTGAACGGGTCGGGTGGAGACGCGTCTGGGCGCCGGCCCGACCGCTGGTCATCGCCCGCTCGTGACCCTTCCCCACCCTCTTCAAGGCGTCGGGCATCGGAGAAGGAGTCCAGCATCAAACGAGTGCGGCTCCGTCAGAGTGACGGGCCGAACCCGACTTCCACAACGCTGAGTAGGTAGTACGTCGCCGGAGCAGGCAGTAGTCGAGAGCTGTCTTGATCCCAGAAGCCGAAATTCAGCTCCGTGCGACGGCTATGCCCCGTCCGCGCAAACGCTCGGGTTGATCGGATGGGCTGAACAGAGCGGTCTTCGGCTCGCACCTCGGCCTGACGGACCATTCACCTCTACAGAGCCGTCCCTGGCTTGACTGACGGTGCACTCCATCGTCCGGAGGTGCGAGGATGATCGCGGTGGCTCGAGGAGACGGACCCCGGGTGTTGCCTGGCTCGCTGCTCACGTTGCGGCGCAAGTGCGGCAAGCCGGGATTCCTGTGCGCGACTGGCAGTCCTCATGAGACGCCGGCGCTGTCCTTCAGCGTCGGCGTCCGGACGAAGATGTTCGCCCTCTTGCCCGACGAGGTGCCTGTGGCCGCCACCGGTGTCACCCGTTATCCCGAAGTAGCCCCCTCGAGGTAGGAGATTCTGCTCCCACCAAGGGAGATATGACATCGGTGCGGCCAGTTCTGACTACTTCAGCGTGAGCGGCACCGGTGTGCCCAGCAACTCGAAGACTCGGCGCTGGGTAGGGGTGGGAGTGGCGAGCATCTCGAACTCCCGGCTCATCCCTGATGTGGTTCGCATGGTGTTGCGGGTCACGGTGGCGAGGCGGTCGAGGAGCCCTCGAAATGATCGGACCTCGCTGCCCGATCGGTTCTGCTTCTTCGCCGCTTCGGCTTTGGCATCGGCCGAGCGCACCGCCGGTGCAACCTGGTTGTCGCGTCGTGGTGGTTCCTCGTCGGTGGAGGTCAGGGGAGCGAGCACCTCGCGGAGATGCCACACCAGGTAGGCGGCCAGCAGAAGGATGAGCACGTGGGATCGCACCCGGACTTCCAGGCGATGGTGGATGGGACGCAGGTCGATGTCGTCGACCTTGATGTGGCGGAAGTCCCGTTCGACGTGGGCCAGATCCTTGTAGGCGTCGACGACACCGCAGGCGTCGAGTTGATCGGCACCGATGGTGGTGCGCAGCACGTAGATCCCATCGAATGCCGCCTCGGTGTCGATGGATGCCTGTTTGCGGATCACCGTGAGCTCGGTGCCGGTGATGGTGACCTCGAAGTGCTTGGCCATCTTCCTCTTGTCCAGCACCTTGCCGACCTTCATCCCGATGCTCTCCGCCCCGACCAGCCGACCACCTTCGACAGCTCCGATGATCGGGGCGAGTGCCGCTTCGGTGGCTGCCAGCAGATCTGCTCGTTTGCGCTTGCGCTCCTCGGCCAACATCGGATTGCGACAGGCGACCAGTCGCTCGCCGGGATGGTCGGGATGGGTGAACTCGGCGAGGTCCGCTTCGTCGAACAAGGAGAGCTGCAATGGCCCGTCGTCTTTGGCGAAAGCCACTATCTGGGGGGCACGCAGACGGGTCAGGCCCTCGACCGCGAACGTCGCCCATCTGATCGCCAGCTGTAACCGGCGGACCCGGCAGGGCAGGCGAGGCCGGGCCATCGTGGCGCTGCTCGCCCGACGCTCGAGGACATCTACTGGCGGGTGGGAGAGATCGTGGTACACGGCAAGGGTCGCCGAGAGAGCCGGGCTCCCGCTTCCAAGCGACGTCGGGACGGCGCTCGCCGACTACCTGGGCCATGAGCTGCCGACGAGCGAGCACCGCGAGGTTTCCCTCCGCCTGCTCGCTCCTGTCGGCCCGCTTACCCGTACCCGGGTCACGGGGTGACGTACGACGCCTTCGATCCGTGAGTGTTGCCACCGCACGCATGGTGCCAGGGGAATCGCTCGCTGCCCATGGGGCACCGCGCCGTCGAGTCAGGGCCCACGCCGGTCGGCCATCGCCATATCCAGATCCCGAACATCTGTCTCGGTCAGCCGACGGTACGGGCCGTCGCCGTCCGGACGACAGTAGACGGTGTCCGTACAGTGCCAGCCCTCGCCGCGCAGCACCCGTTTCAGCACCTTGGTCGTGGCGG
>DAHUZT010000029.1 GCA_027315005.1 Acidimicrobiaceae bacterium
AGACCGTCGGGGATCGAGCCACGACCGGGACCGGTCCGGAGTGGCGGAGCACCCACGGCAGCGATGGTCCGGGAGTGCCGTCCGGGGCCGAGCCGGTCCGGGCACACGTCCGGGCCCGGGGCCGGTCTGCCAGGGACGACGTGGTCCGCTCGGGTACGGCCGTTGCCGTTGCGGACGGGCTCGATTCCCTCCTCGACACCTTGCTGGCCGGTGCGCTGTGCGTACGGGGGAGCTGGTCCGATGCGATCGATTTGTCCCTCGAACGCCCCGATCTGACGGTGGTCACGAGGTCCGGAGACCGGTTCTCGTCGGTCGGATGGCGGGTGCGGGCGGCGGGTGGGGTGGTGACCGCTGCCGTGGTGGACGAGGCCCGCGCACGCGCCGACGCCGCCGCCGCCGCCGCCGCCGAGCAGTCCTCGGAGCGTCGCGCCGCCCAGATCGAGCTCGAGGCGGCCCGGGTGCAAGCCACCGAAGCCGTCCGGGCCGACGACCGGCACGAACTCGCCCACCAGACGGCCCGCGCCGCGCACCTGCGGGTCACCGGCGACCGAGACGCCGTCGTCGGCGAGCTCGAGGACGCCCGGCAGGACCGGGCCGCCCTGGAGGACCGGATCGCACGGGACGCGGCGCGTACGGGTGCCCTCGCTGAGCGGCTACCCCTGTTGGAATCGACCCGGGCCGATCTGGCCCAACAGGCCGCACAGGCCAGGGCGGAGCGCCTGAGGATCGACGAGCGCCTGGCCGCGGCCGCTCTCCTCCGCAACCAGTGGGAGGTCCGTTCGGCCGGACTGGACGAGCGTCGCCGGGTGCTGTCCGAGCGCCGTGCCGAGGTGGAGCGACGGCTCTCCGGACACGCCGACGAGCGTCAGCAGGCGGCCGAACGCCGGGAGCGACTCCAACGGGACGCCACCGCCGTCGATCGCCTGACCGCCGTCGTCACGGTGACCGGGACCGAGCTCGACCAGCTCCAGATGGCCCTGCGGGCACGCCACGAGCGCCAGATCGAGGCGGTCCGCGTCGGCGGGGCCCGCCTGGAGGAGCTGGGCCAGCGACGGGCGGAACTGGACCACGAGGTGGCGGCCGTCCGCGGCCGGCTCCAGGGGATCGAGGTCGATCTGGTCGAGGTCACCGTGCGCCGTGAAGCGGTGGTCGAGGTGCTGGCGCGCGAGTTCGGTTGCGGCCCGAGCGAGGCGCTCGCAGCCCCTGCACCGGATCTGCCGGCCGGGACCGACCTGACCGAGCGAGTGGCCCAGCTCGACGCGGAGCTGGCGGCACTCGGACCGGTCAATCCCCTGGCCCTCGAAGAGCTGTCCGAGCTCAACGAGCGGGTCCAGTTCCTCGACGCGCAGGTCGAAGACGTGCGCACCGCCCGACGCCAGCTCCACCAGGTCATCCGGACATTGGACGAGGAGATCATGCGGGTGTTCACCGCCGCCTTCGCCGACGTGAACGAGCACTTCTCCGAGCTGATCGCCACGCTGTTTCCCGGAGGTGCCGGTCGGCTGACCCTGACCGACCCCGAGCGCCTGCTCGACACCGGCGTGGAGATCGAGGCTCGGCCGGCCGGTCGCAACATCCGGCGGTTGTCCCTCCTCTCGGGCGGTGAGCGCTCCCTGGTGGCGCTGGCCTACCTGTTCGCCGTCTTCCGGAGCCGACCGTCGCCCTTCTACCTGATGGACGAGGTGGAGGCGGCGCTCGATGACGTCAACCTGCAGCGCTTCCTCGAGCTGGTCCGCGAGTTCAGGGACGGTGCCCAGCTCATCATCGTGAGCCATCAGAAGCGGACCATGGAGGCGGCCGATGCCCTCTACGGGGTCACCATGGCCCCGGGGGGGTCGTCGAGGGTGGTGAGCCAGAGGATGACCGGTGGGCGGCCGGATCAGGTCGGTGACCTCGACGGCGGCTTCGGCCCGGGCCGGGAACCGGGACCGCGCCCCGAGCGGGTCGGAGGCGGAGAGCAGTGACAGGGGCGACTGCGTCGGCCGTCGGGCTCATCGCCACCTCGCCGATCCACGGGCTCCCGTTGGTCGCATCGGACGTCGTGATCTCCCTGGCGGTGGGCGTCCCGGTCGTCGTGGTGGGCGCCGGGGCGGCCGTCATCGCCCGTCTGCGGAAACGGGCCGCTTCGGGTCGTGGCGTCGGAGAGGACGTGTCCCTGCCCGACACGGTTGCGCCGACGACGGCCGAGCCCGAGCAGGTCACGGTACCGACCGAGCCCGAGCAGGTCACCTACCGTGGCCGCCTGGGCAAGGCTCGCGGGCTGCTGTCGGGCTACGTCGGCGCCATTCGGGCCCGGAACAAGGTGGACGGCGCCACCTGGGACGAGCTCGAGGAGGCGCTGATCCGGGCCGACGTCGGGGTTGGGGCGACCGACGCCCTCCTCAACGAGCTGCGAAGCCGGGTCGCATCTGGGGCCATCGGTGACTCCGCCGCCCTGGTGGAGGCGCTGAAGGGCGATCTGGTGTCGATGCTCACCTCGGACGGCACCACCGCCGCCCTATCCAGCCATCCCCGGGTGTCTGACGATCGTTCCGTCACGGTCGACGTCTGGTTGTTCGTGGGCGTGAACGGAGTTGGCAAGACGACCACGTTGGGCAAGGTGGCCCACCGCCTGTCGGCTGCGGGCACCTCGGTGCTGCTGGCCGCCGGTGACACCTTCCGGGCAGCCGCCGCCGAGCAGCTCGGTCTGTGGGCGACCCGGGCCGGCGTCGACATCGTGCGGGGGGCCGAAGGGGGCGATCCCTCCTCGGTCGTGTTCGACGCCGTCCAGCGGGCGGCTGCGAAGTCGAACGACGTGGTCCTGGCAGACACCGCCGGCCGGCTGCACAACAAGGTCAACCTGATCGAGGAGCTGAAGAAGATCAGACGGGTGGCCGATCGTCCGCCGGGCCGGGTAGTGGAGGTTCTCCTCGTCATCGATGCCACGACCGGTCAGAACGGCCTCTCCCAGGCCAAGGTCTTCCTGGACGCGGTGGAGGTGACCGGTGTGGTGCTGACCAAGCTCGACGGCACGGCGAAAGGTGGGATCGTGGTGGCCATCCAGCGCGAGCTCGGGCTTCCGGTGAGGCTGGTGGGACTGGGTGAGGGGATCGGTGATCTGGTCGAGTTCGACCCTGCCGCCTTCGTCGAGGCGTTGTTCTGACCGGACCCGGCGCGCCGTCCGATAGCGTAAAGGCTCCATGTTCGAGAGCTTGACCGATCGCTTCGAGGGGATCCTCGGCCGACTGCGCAACCGCGGACGTTTGAGCGAGACCGACGTCGACGAGGTCCTTCAAGAGATCCGGACGGCGTTGCTCGAGGCCGACGTCGAGATCGGAGTGGTGCGCTCTTTCACGACCGCGGTCCGGCGCCGTTGCGTCGGTCTCGAGTTGTCCCGCGCCCTCAGCCCCGGGCAGCAGGTCATCAAGATCGTCAACGAGGAGTTGATCGGCATCCTCGGGGGCGAGTCCTTGAAGGTCAGCTACGCCGGCCGACCACCGACCGTCATCCTTCTCGCCGGTCTCCAGGGCTCGGGGAAGACGACCACGTCGGCCAAGCTGGCTCGCTGGTTCAAGCAGCAGGGACGGAACCCGCTGCTCGTCGGCGCCGATCTCCAGCGTCCGGCCGCTGTCGAGCAGCTCAGGGTGCTCGGCGGACAGGCGGGGGTCACCGTGTTCAGCGAGGTGACCGACCCGGTCCGGGTGGCCACCGCCGGAGTTGACGAGGCGAGACGCCTCGGTCGCGACGTGGTCGTCGTCGACACCGCTGGGCGTCTCGCCGTCGACGTCGAGCTCATGGCCGAGATCGGGGACATCGCCGGTGCGGTCGATCCCCATTACACCTTCCTGGTGATCGACGCCATGACCGGGCAGGACGCCGTATCGACGGCCACCACCTTCCATGAAGCGCTCTCGCTCAGTGGGGTCATCCTGACCAAGCTCGACGGTGATGCCCGCGGTGGTGCGGCGCTCTCGGTCAAGGAGGTGGTCGGGCGGCCCATCGCCTTCACCTCGACCGGTGAGAAGCTCGACGACTTCGATCTGTTCCATCCCGATCGGATGGCGGATCGCATCCTCGGGATGGGCGACGTGCTCAGCCTCGTCGAGCAGGCCGAGCGGACCATGGACAAGGAGGTCGCCACCAAGGGGGCCACCGCCCTCATGGAGGGGAGGTTCACCCTCGAAGACTTTCTCGAGCAGCTCCAACAGGTGAAGAAGATGGGGTCGTTCTCGGGCATGCTGTCGATGCTTCCGGGGATCTCAAAAGACCTGAAGCAGGCGTCCGCCACCGTCGACGACCGACAGATCTCTCGGATCGAAGCGATGATCCGTTCGATGACGCCGAACGAGCGGGCCAACCCGACCTTGATCGACGGATCGCGCCGGGTCAGGATCGCCAACGGCAGTGGGACCGGCACCTCTGAGGTGAATTCCCTGCTCAAGCAGTTCAAGGAGATGCAGAAGCTCATGAAGACCTTCGGAAGGGGTGGTGGGAATGCGCTCTCCGGCCTGGGCGGCCTGTTCGGACGGACCCCGAAGCTCTCGCCGCAGGCGTTGGCCGGCTTGGCCGAGCTCGGCGGACCCAGCGGCGCGCTCGCGACCGGTGCCGGCGAAACCGGAGGGATGTCCGATGTGGGCGCCGGCATGGTTCCACCGGCCACGGGTGGCGGTTCGAACGGGGGCAGGCAACGGGCACGGCAGAAGGGGAAGGGCGGCAGAAAGGGCAAGGGCGGCGGAAGGGTGACCCCGAAGTCGCGCTGATGCTCCTCGACGGCCTGGCCCGGCGGTTTCTGCCGCGGGTCGGGGGCGTGACGCGGCAGTCTCCACTTTGGTGGGAGACTGTCATCCGGCGGGAGACGGTGTGGTGCCAAGGACGGAATCCAGAGGAGTGAACTGTGGCAGTGAAGCTCCGCCTCGTGCGGATCGGAAAGAAGAAGCAGCCGACCTATCGCCTGGTGGCGGCCGACAGTCGTTCGCCGCGAAACGGACGATTCATCGAGGTCGTGGGCACCTACGCCCCCCGGGGTCGGTCGCTGGCGGAGCCCGACGCCGTCGTCGAGATCGACAATGCCAAGGCGGTGAAGTGGCTGGCGCAAGGAGCCCAGCCCACCGAACGGGTGGAGAAGCTGCTCGAGCAGTCCGGGGCCCTCGATGAGCTGGCCGGGGCCAAGGCGGCAGAATGAACGACGACGTGGCCCTCGGCGCCGACGAAGACGATGTCAATATCCTCGACGGGGAGGGGTTCGAGGATGACGACGCAGGCAACCGGGTGGAGGGGGGCATCCCGCTCGCCGTGGTGAACTACCTGGTCCGGTCCATCGCCGAGGACGCCGACGCGGTCATGGTCGGCACCGAGGAGCGCGGCGACTCGGTACGGTTCCGGATCCATGTGGCTCCCGACGACATGGGCCGGGTGATTGGCCGCCGGGGAAGGGTGGCCCAGGCCATCCGGACCGTGGTTGCCGCAGCCGGGGCCCGTGACGGGGTCCGGACCAGCGTCGACATCGACGACGACTGAGGCGGGTGGCGGCGACCCGGAGACCCGAGGACGTGACCGGGCCGGACGGGTCCGGAGCAACCTCGTCTGCCCGCATGCTCGAAGTCGGCAGGATCGTCAAGCCCCATGGCCTGCGCGGCGAAGTTGTCGTGTCGCTGACCACCAATCGCACCGAGCGGGTCGGGCCGGGCAGCGAGCTGAGGGCGGAGAGTGGGAGGAGGCTCAAGGTGGCTGCCTCCACCCCGCACCGCGGGCGGTTCATCGTCTCGCTGGAGGGTGTGGACACGCTCGAGGATGCCGAGACCCTCCGGGACACGCTGCTCCACGCTTCTCCCATGGAAGATCCGGACGTCCTCTGGGTCCACGACCTGATCGGCGCCCGGGTACGGGACACTTCCGGTCGGGAGCTCGGATCCGTGACAGCCGTCCAGGCCAATCCGGCCAGTGATCTGCTCGTCCTCTCGGGAGGAGCGCTCATCCCGCTCCGGTTCGTGGTGGCCACAATGCCGGGGAGTGAGGTCACCGTGGAGCTCCCCGACGGCCTGCTCGACCTGCCGTGAGCGGTCGGTCAGCGGACACCCTCGAAGCAGCTCCGGTCCGAATCGACGTCTTCACCCTGTTTCGGGAGGCAATCGAGGGCTACGCCGCGCTCTCGATCCTGGGACGGGCCCGGGCGGCGGGCCTGGTCGACTTGAGGACCCACGACATCCGGGCGTTCGCGGCCGGCCCGCACCGTGCCGTCGATGGCCCACCCTTCGGCGGGGGTGCGGGAATGGTCCTGGCCCCCGACCCGGTGTTCGCCGCGGTGGAGGAGGTGGAGTCGTCGGCTGAGGGTCTCCCCCGTCCGCTGCTGCTCCTGTCCCCGTCGGGCCGACGGTTCGACCAAGCGTTCGCCGCCGAGCTTGCCGGCCGTCCCGGGGGGTTCTCGCTGCTCGGCGCGCGCTACGAGGGGATCGACCAGCGGGTGGCCGACCATCTGGTCGACGGTGAGCTCTCGGTGGGAGACTTCGTGCTGGCCGGGGGCGAGCTGGCCGCATTGGTCGTGATCGAGTCCGTCGTGCGCCTCGTCCCGGGTGTCGTGGGCAACAGTGACTCGATCGTCGACGAGAGCTTCACCGCGGGGCTGCTGGAATACCCCCAGTACACCCGCCCCGCCGACTTCCGGGGATGGGCCGTCCCCGAGGTGCTGCGCTCGGGCGACCACGGGCGCGTGGCCGAGTGGCGCCGGTCGGAGGCCTTGGCCCGTACCCTCCGGCTCCGCCCGGACCTCGTGACCGCGCGGGGCGGGCTCTCCGACTCCGAGGTCGAGGCCCTCGTCCGGCACGGTGCGGTGCAGCTCCTGCGCGATCACGGCTACGATCGGTGACCTTCGGCCCGGGGCGCGACCTCTGAGGCGCGCCGGTGGGGGTCCCCTCGACGCTAGCTGGACCCGACGGGCACGGCCGACCACGACCAGGAAACGATGGCATCCCATGAACCCGACCGACATCATCGACCGTGACAGCCTGCGCCAGGATGTCCCCGAGTTCCGCCCGGGAGACACGGTCAAGGTCCACGTCCGGGTGGTCGAAGGGACCCGTGAGCGGGTCCAGGTGTTCCAGGGTGCGGTGATGCGCCGTCAGGGGACTGGCGCTCGTGAGACCTTCACCGTCCGAAAGGTGAGCTTCGGGGTCGGGGTGGAGCGGACCTTCCCCCTACACTCCCCGGTCATCGCCCGGACCGAGGTGGTGTCCTTGGGCGACGTGCGGCGGGCCAAGCTCTACTACCTTCGTGATCGCCACGGCAAGGCGGCCAAGATCAAGGAGCGGCGGTCTGCTCGGGGCTGATCGACCGACCTCCGGCCGGCTGGCGGTGAGCGCGTGAGGCCATGAGCGACGAGGACCTCGAGCGCTACGAGTCCGAGATCGAGCTGGCGCTCGTCCAGGAGTACCGCGCGGTGCTCCCGCTCTTCTCCTACGTGGTCGAGTCCGAGCGCCGTTTCTATCTGGCCAACACGGTCGAGGTGAGCGTCCGGTCCGACAGCTCACCCACCTGCGTGGAGGTCAACCTGGTCGATGCCTGGGTCTGGGACATGTACCGTCCGGCCAGGTTCGTGCCCTCGGTGCGTATCCTCACCTTCCGCGACGTCAACATCGAGCGGCTGCCCGAGAAGGAGCTGTGACCGGCGGAAGAGCCGGCGGCGGTGTCCAGCGACCCGGGTACTCCCCGAACGGCGGAAGACGGGCGGACGCGCCCGGTGCCGGGCCGGGGCGGCAATCGGCGGCGGCGCCCACCGACCCCGCCCTGCTCGGAGCGTTCGGAGAGGAGCGAGCAGCGCGATGGTACGAGGATCGGGGCTACCAGGTCCTCGAGCGGAACTGGCGACGCCGGGAGGGCGAGCTCGACCTCGTGGTGCGCAAGGGGACGACGGTGGTCTTCTGCGAGGTGAAGGCCCGCACCAGTGACCGGTACGGCACGGGGGCCGAGGCGGTGGTGGCGTCCAAGCAGCGGCGGATCCGGCGTCTGGCCGCCCGGTGGCTCTCCGAGATTACGCCCGCGGCCGGCCGCGCCAGCGTCGAGGTGCGCTTCGACGTGGTGTCGGTAACCGGCGGCGGGCTCGAGGTGGTCGAGGACGCGTTCTGAACCAATCGGAGATTACAGATGCCCCACGAGGCCCGAACGGCCACCTCGGGTCTTCTAGGCTGCTGTGATGAAGAGCGAGCTCGAGACCCTGATCGTGGAGCGCCGTGCCGGGGTGGTTACCGTGACCATGAACCGGCCCGAACGCAGGAACGCCGCCAACGGGACCATGTGGCGCGAGCTGCTGGCGACCTTCGACGAGGTGGCCACCGATCGCCGTGACCGGGTGCTCGTGCTCACCGGTGCCGGCGGCGCCTTCTGTTCGGGTGCGGATCTCGGCGCCGGTGCCGACGTGGCCGGAACACCGGGTGATCCCTACCTCGTCCAGATGCGGGCCCTCGGTGATGTGGCCTTGCGGCTGCACCGGGTGCCGAAACCGACCATCGCCAAGGTGGGGGGGGTGGCGGCCGGCGCCGGGATGAGCATGGCTCTCGGATGCGACCTGGTGGTGGCCTCGGAATCGTCGAGGTTCTCCCAGATCTTCTCCCGGCGTGGACTTTCTGTCGACTTCGGTGCCTCGTGGCTTCTGCCTCGGATGATCGGGATCCACCGTGCGAAGGAGCTGGCCTTCTTCGCCGACATGCTGAGCGCTCGTGAGGCTGCCGAGTTCGGGCTGGTCAATCGGGTCGTGCCCGACGGCGACCTCGATGCGTTCGTCGAGGGATGGGCGGGCCGACTCGCCTCCGGTCCCCCCCTGGCGCTTTCGATGACCAAGACCATGCTCAATCACTCCTTCAACCTGTCGATGGACGAGGCACTGGAGGAGGAGGCTCGCTCGCAGGCGGTGAACTTCCGCACCGCCGACACCGCCGAAGCGATCGCCGCCTTTGTGGAGAAGCGCGAACCGACGTTCGAGGGGCGCTGACCGGTGGCGTGGTCGAACCTTTGTCTTCAGCCGGAACCGACGGTGGCGGAGCGCCATCCGGTTTGACCTCCACGGCATGATGTGACACCCCCGGCATAGGGTGCCCTCCGTGCCCTCGAGCGGTCACCGGCACTCCAGGCCAAGGGCCAGGTGACCCTCCACGTTCACGCTCCGACCGGCCCGAGCGCTCGCTCCATCGGGTAGGCCGCATCCGGACCACACGGAGGGCACCATGATCGCCTCCATCCCATCCGCCATCCTGACCGGAGTCGACGGGACACCGATCCGCGTCGAGGTCCACGTGTCCAACGGGCTGCCCGGGTTCACCGTGGTCGGACTGCCCGATGCAGCGGTGCGCGAGTCGCGCGACCGGGTGCGGGCGGCACTGCTGTCGAGCGAGCTGGCGTGGCCCAGGCGGAAGGTGACGGTGAACCTGGCACCGTCGGGCGTTCGGAAGGCCGGCGCCGGTCTCGACCTGCCCATCGCCATCGGAGTGCTGGTGGCCTCGGGGTCGATGCGGGCGTCCGCGGTGGGGGACATGGCGTTCGTGGGCGAGCTAGGACTGGACGGGACACTGCGGGCGGCCCCGGGTTGCATGGTGCTGGCCGAAGCCCTTCGGTCGTACCGCTTGGTCGTACCCCCGGACTCTGCCGACGAGGCGGCGCTCGGCGATCCGGTCGAGGTGTGCAGTTCGGAATCGCTGGGCTGCCTGGTGGATCAGCTGGCCGGACGTCGTCCGTGGAGTGTCCCAAGGCGACCGGTGACGCCCGCTGGTGCGGCGGGGCCCCGAACCGGACCGGCCTCGGGCGACGCCGAGGTCGCTGACCTCGCTGACGTGCGTGGGCAGCGGCTGGCCCGTCGAGCCCTCGAGGTGGCGGCGGCCGGCGGACATCATCTGCTGATGGTCGGACCGCCCGGCTCGGGCAAGACGATGCTGGCCTGCCGGCTCGTCGGACTTCTGCCGGCGCTCGACCGGACAGGTGCGCTCGAGGTCACCCGGATCCACTCGGTGGCCGGGTTACCGCTTCCCGAGCGCTCACTGGTGGGGCGACCGCCGTTTCGAGCGCCGCATCACGGAGTGTCCCCCGTTGCGATGATCGGCGGGGGTACGGCCGGGATGCGACCCGGCGAGATCAGCCTGGCCCATCGCGGGGTCCTGTTCCTCGACGAGCTGGGCGAATTCGCCCCCTCGGTGCTCGACGCGCTGCGCCAGCCCCTCGAGGAGGGGCAGGTCCGGGTCAGCCGGGCTCGGGCCTCGGTCACCTTCCCGGCCCGTTTCATCCTGGTCGGTGCCATGAATCCGTGTCCGTGCGGCGAAGGGGGCGCCCCGGGGGCCTGTCGGTGCACCCCAGCGGAACGCCGCCGCTACTCCCGCCGCCTGTCCGGTCCTCTGCTCGACCGGTTCGACATCGTTCTCCGGGTCGATCGGCCCGAACCCGACGAGCTGCTCGGATCGGTGGGCTCGGAGTGCACGTCGGTGGTGGCGGCACGGGTGGCAGAGGCTCGGCGGCGGTCCATCATCCGGGGCGCCGGGTGCAGCGCCGAAGTTCCCGTGGGCCGGCTCGATGAGCTGGCTCCGATCGAGCGGGGTGCGCGGGCGCTGATCGATCGTCAGCTCCGCTCGGGCCGCCTGAGCGCCCGCGGGCTCCACCGGATTCGACGCCTCGCCCGGACGGTAGCCGATCTGGACGGCCACGCGGGCACCATCTCCGAGCATCATGTGCACGAGGCCCTGGCCCTTCGGGGTCCACGCGATCTCCTCACCGGCACGGCCGAATCAGAGGGTGCGGTTGGATGGTGACTGCGATTGACGAGAGAGCAGCCCACATAGCCGCCTTGGCCGGCCTGCCCGGGATGACCCCGGTCCGGCTCACGCGCCTGCTCGACGGGTTCAGCCCGAGGGTCGCGTGGCAGATGGTTCGGGCGGGCACCCATCCCGGCGATCGGGAACGTCGATTCCTCCGTGGGGCCGAAAGCGTCGAGGTCGCCGCGGTGGCATCCCACTACGCCACAGCCGGCGTCGAGGTGTTGACCACCGAGACGCCCCGGTATCCGGCGTCCCTGTTGGGGGACCCGGGCGCGCCGGCGGCCCTGTTTTGCAAGGGCGATCCCGGCGTGGTCGACGGGCGATCGCGGGTGGCCATCGTCGGTACCCGGTCCCCGACCCCCTATGGCCGTTCGGTGGCCGCCGAGCTGGCCCGCGACCTCGCTTTCGAGGGAGTGTCGATCGTCTCGGGTCTGGCCCTCGGCATCGACGCAGCAGCCCATGCCGGGGTGGTGCGCGCGCACCGAGCCGGGTCGGCACCGCCCATCGCTGTCGTCGGCACCGGCCTCGACGTCATCTATCCTGCGTCGAATCGCGGACTTTGGGAAGACGTGGCCGCCGCCGGTGCCGTATTCTCCGAGTCGGCGCTCGGAACCAGGCCACACCCCGGCGTGTTCCCGGCCCGCAATCGGATCATCGCCGGGCTGTCCCATGTCGTGGTCATCGTCGAGAGTCACGCCCGGGGGGGCTCGTTCTACACGGTCGATGCCGCCGCGCGGCGGTCGATCCCGGTGTGCGCCGTGCCCGGTTCGGTCCGAAGCAAGGCATCGGAGGGGACCAACGCACTGTTGGCGGACGGTTGTGTGCCTGTGCGCGACGCCGTCGACGTCCTGACGGCACTGGAGCTGGCCCGGACCGGGCGCGAACGGACTGCACCGGGGGTACGGGCCCGTTCTGGCGGCTCCCGCAGGGGACGAGACCGTGGAGCGGGCGATGCCGGCGGTCCGGTCACGCCGCAAGAGCGGGCAGTGCTCGCGGTGGTCGGTGACCTTCCGGTGGCGTTCGAGACCGTGTTGCTGGCGACGGGTCTCCCCATCGCGGCCGCCTCCGAGGCGTGTGATCAGCTCCTGGCCCGCGGAGTGCTCGGTACCGGTGGGGGATGGTGGTGGTCCGGTGGGCACCGAGGACGAAGGGAGCCAGCTCACTGACCGGCTACACCCCAGCTCACCGACCGGCTACACCCCATGAGAGACAGAGGGGACCGATCCCCGTTAGCGTTGCCGGTGTGGTCCGACCGCCCCCGCCTCGAGGGGTACCGCGCCTCGGGTGGTTGTTCGATGCCGTGCCGACCGGCTCCGGAGGGCAGGTGATCCGAGGGGTCGAAGCGGTCATGGAGGCAGCGGCGACAGCAGGCTTCGACGGACTGTGGGTGACCGACCGGCTGCCTCGTGCGGAAGCCGCCCCCGGGACCTCGGGGTTCCCCGCGGTCGCCGGTGACCCGGGAGGACCGGAAGCTCCGGCCTTGGAGGCCTACTCGTTGTTGGGGGCCTTGGCGGCCGGCCCCGGTTCGCTCCGGTTGGGGGCCGTGCCACTGGGAGGCCCGGCCCGTCATCCTGCCGTTTTGGCCAAGATCGTGTCAACGGTGGACGTTCTCTCGAACGGTCGGTGCGTGCTGACCCTGCAGGCCGGGATCGGCGCCGATGCCGTCTTCGGTCCGCGAGCAGGTGTCCATGCCGAAACCGGGTTCGGATCGAGCGGCGCCGCGGGAGAGCCCGGAGGTGGACCCGACCCCCTCGACGAGGACCGACGTGAGGCCCAGGACCTCGACGAGGCGCTGCGAGTCTGCCGGTCGGTGCTTGACGACGATGTCCCGACCGTGTGGGGTCACACCTTCGCGGTCCATGGTGCGATCAACCGGCCGCGTCCGCTCGCCGAAGGCGGGGTTCCGATCGCCGTCGTGTGGGCCCGAGACGGCGCACCGACGTCCGGACTGGTGAGGGTGGTCGCCCGGCACGCAGACGCTCTGCTCGTGGGGGGCACCGCCGAGGAGGTCGCTGCCGCCGTTGAACAGGTTGGTGTGGCTTCCCTCGAGTTCGATGGGCGCCGTCCTCCGGCGGTGCTCTGGATCGACGACCTGGTCCACCCTCGACCGAACTCCGGGGGCGGCACCACGCCACCGCACGGCCGGTCACAGGGCACATCGGATCGGGTGGACCCGGTGGTGGCCGAGGTCGCGGCCGATATCACAGCGCGGCTCCGTGCAGGCGCCTCGGGTTGCATCGTGTCCTGTGCGGGCAACGGAGGGTCCGACCTCGGTGCTCGGGTGGAGCTGATCAGCCGCCTCGGGCCGGTGCTGAACGACCTGGTGGGACGTGCCGGCCGGGGGCCGTCCCGATGATCCGACAATTTCGGTTGCCATCGGCATCCCGGCGCGCCGCTGTCGAGTCGGCACGTGGGCTGCTACCGTGCGCCAGTGCTCATCGGAGCCCACGTCAGAGCCGGAAAGGGTTTGGTGCCGGCCCTCGAGCGCGGTGCCGACATCGGAGCCGAGGTCGTACAGATCTTTACCCAGAGCCCTCGCACGTGGAAACCGTCACAGTATGGTGACCAGGTCCTCGCCGGTTACCGTGCAGCCCAGGCGGACCACCCGAGCATCGTGGCGACGTTCTGCCATGCCACCTACCTGATCAACCTCGCCACGCCCGATCCCGAGCTCGCGGCCAAGTCCCGCGCATGCTTGGGGGCCAACCTCGCCACTGCCCGGGGTCTGGGTGCTTCCGGACTGGTGCTGCACATCGGCAGTCACCGGGGAAGTGGGTTCGAGTCGGCCCTTCCCAAGGTGACCGAGGCCTTGCTCGGTGCGCTCGACGTCTGCTCGTCGACGTCCGTTGACCCGGATGGGAGCTGCCCCATCCTGCTCGAAAACGCAGCAGGAGCAGGAGACACGGTGGGACGGTCGTTCGACGAACTGTCCCGTGTCATCGATGCCGCCGGAGCCGACGAACGGTTGGGCGTCTGTCTCGACACTCAGCACCTGTGGGCCTCGGGAACGGCCTTCGGCACCGTGGAAGAGGCCGACCGGGTCGTCGCAGCGGTGGATGCGTCGGTAGGCCTCGGCCGTCTGAAATGCCTGCATCTCAACGATTCCAAGGTGCCCTTCGGGGCCAACAGGGACCGTCACGAGAACATCGGTGACGGCGCGATCGGCCCTGACGCACTTGCCGCGCTCCTCGGTCATCCGCGCCTCGACACGGTCCCGGCGGTGCTCGAGGTACCAGGAGGAGGTGATGGTCCCCGCGGTGTGGACGTCGCCCGGGCCCGGGACGTCTGGCTGCAAGGGGTCGAGCTCCGGGCTTGACCGGCCACGGCCTGGCTCGGATGTCGTCGGCGCGCCGGTCGGGAGGGTTCACGGTAGGGTCAGCGCGTCGTCGGGCCGGTGTAGCCGGGACCATCGTCGAAAGGAAGTAGCCATGGCCTCAGACATCCGTCAGGAGACCGACAGCATGGGGGCTATCGACGTCCCGTCGGATCGGTATTGGGGTGCACAGACTGCTCGCTCCCTGCACCACTTCCCGATCGGAGCAGATCGGATCCCCCGGTCACTGATCCGGGCGATCGGGATTCTGAAGGAGGCGTCGGCGGAGGTCAATGCCGAACTCGGTGCGCTCTCGCCCGAGAAGTCGACCCTCATCATCGCCGCCGCCCGCGAGGTGGCCGACGGGAAGCTCGATGAGCACTTCCCACTGAGGGTCTGGCAGACGGGGAGTGGCACCCAGACCAACATGAATGCCAACGAGGTGATCGCCAACCGGGCGATCGAGATGGCCGGCGGTGTGTTGGGGTCGAAGGACCCGATCCACCCGAACGACGACGTCAATCTGTCGCAGTCATCGAACGACACCTTTCCGACGGCCATGCATATCGCGGCGGTCGAAGAGATCACCCACCGGCTTCTTCCGTCGGTTCGCCGCCTCCGCGACACCCTGCAGTCCAAGTCGGATGCTTTCGGAGGAATCACAAAGATCGGACGCACCCACCTGATGGACGCGGTACCCCTCACGTTGGGCCAGGAGCTGTCCGGATATGTTGCGCAGCTCGATGCCGACCTCCGGCGCGTGGAGGCCTCGCTCGACGATCTCTGTGAGCTGGCCGCCGGGGGTACCGCGGTCGGCACCGGCCTCAACACCCATCCGGAGTTCGGAACCCGGGTGGCGGCGGCCATCGCCGAGCTGACCGGCCTTCCGTTCGTCTCGGCTCCGAACAAGTTCGCCGCGCTCGCCGCCCACGACGCCCTGGTCAGCACCAGCGGCGCTCTCCGGACGTTGGCCGCCTCCCTCATCAAGGTGGCCGACGACATCCGTTGGCTGGGATCGGGGCCGCGTTGCGGGTTGGGCGAGCTCACCCTTCCCGAGAACGAGCCAGGTTCGTCGATCATGCCGGGCAAGGTGAACCCCACCCAGTGCGAAGCAATGATCATGGTGTGTATCCAGGTCTACGGGAACGATGCCGCCGTGGCCATGGCTGGCAGCCGGGGCAACCTCGAGTTGAATGTGTGCAAGCCGGTGATCATCCACAACATCCTCCACTCGGTCCGCCTGTTGACCGACGCGTGTGGGACGTTCTCCAGGTTCTGCGCCGAGGGGATGATGCCCGATCAGGCCCGCATCCTCCAGCATCTGGAGAATTCCCTGATGCTGGTCACCGCACTCAGCCCATTGATCGGCTACGACAAGGCGGCGGAGGTGGCCAAGAAGGCCCACAAGGAAGGGACGACCCTCAAACAGGCGGCACTCGAACTCGGTCATCTGACCGAGAAGCAGTTCGACGAAGCGGTGCGTCCCGAATCGATGACCCATCCCTGATCGGAAGGTGACGCGGCTGTGCCAAGCCCTTCTCTCCTTGCAACCGAGCCGCCGTGAAGCTCGACGACATCGATCTCTGCGACCTCGACCGGTTCGCCGACGGATTTCCGGACGAGATCTTCACCACGCTGAGACGCGACGCGCCGGTGTGGTGGCATCCGCCCACCGCGCACACCCCTGACGGCCGCGGGTTCTGGGTGGTCAGCACCCATGCAGACGTACTCGCCGTGGTATCGGATGCAGAGCGCTTCTCGTCGGAGCGGGCCCCGAGCGCGACGGGCGGGGGGACGATCCTGGAGGACCTCCCGGTCGGCACCGCCGCCGGAGTACTGCTCAACATGATGGACGATCCGCGGCACCGGCAGATCCGTCGGTTGGTGACCCCGTCAGTATCCCCTCGTGCGCTCGCCCGGATGGAGCAGGAGCTCGAACTTCGCGCCCGCCGGCTGGTGGACTCGGTGATCGACCGGGGCGCCTGTGATCTCCTGGTCGACATCGCGGCGGAGCTGCCCATCCAAGCGGTTGCCGCTCTTCTCGGTGTACCGGACCGGGACCGGCACGACCTGATGGCGTGGTCGAACGCCACCCTCGACCACCAGGACCGTGAGCTGGGGGAGACCACCGACGCGGTGACCGAGTCGGCGTCGGCGATGGCCGCTTACGGCTCGCGGCTGGTCGAGGAGCGGAAGAGGTCTCCCGGAGCGGACCTCATCTCGTCGGTGGTGGGGGCCCTGGTCGAGGACGGCCAGGGCCATCCGGCGCCGCTCTCCGACCTCGAGCACCTGATGCTCTTCAATCTGCTGGTCGTGGCCGGTAGCGAGACGACGCGCAATTCCCTGGCGCTCGGGATGGTGGCCCTCATCGAGCACCCGGACCAGCTGCACGCCCTCCAGGACGATCCGTCTCTGATGTCCACCGCGGTCGAGGAGATCCTGCGATGGACGACCGCGACTCTCTACAACCGCCGCACGGCCACCGTCCCGGTCGAGCTGAACGGGTGTCCGATCGAGCCTGGCGACAAGGTGACTGTCTGGTGGCCTTCTGCGAATCGTGATGAATCGGTCTTCGACGACCCATTCCGCTTCGACATCACCCGGACACCAAACCCGCATCTGACCTTCGGCCACGGAACCCACTTCTGCCTGGGAGCAGGCCTGGCCCGCATGGAGATGCGGATCGTCATCGGCGAGCTGCTCGCAAGGCTCCAATCCTTCGAACTGACCGGGCCCATCCGTCGGGCGCGGACCAACAAACATGCCGGAGTCACCAAGGTGCCGGTGGCGTTTCGCCGCCAACGATCCCGGGACGGGTCGCTCCGGAGGGGGGACGTGCAGATCGACCGAGCGCCGGGGCTCGGATCGATCACTGGATCAAAGGAGGTCCGACCATGACCACGCCGCCGGATGGAATTCACATCGGACTCTGTGACGGCACCTTCTACGGCGGTGATCCCTACCCGGCCTTCGGGTGGATGCGTGAGCATGCTCCGGCCTACTTCGACGAGTTGGCCGGCGTGTGGGGGATCAGCCGCTACCAGGATGTGAGGGAGATCTCGAAGGATCCGGAGACCTTCTCCAACGCGGCCGGTATCCGGCCGGACTCCGCCGCACTGCCGATGATGATCGATATGGACGCACCCGAGCACGTCCGGCGACGCCGGCTGGTCAGCGAGGGTTTCACCCCTGTGCGGATCCGCCAGAGCGAGGACGAGATCCGCGCGATCTGTGACGACATCATCGATCGTGTTTGCGAGCGGGGTACCGCCGACTTCGTCCGCGATATCGCTGCCCCGTTACCGATGATCGTGATCGGCAACATGCTCGGCATCGAGCCCGATGCCCGCGACGACCTCCTCCGGTGGTCGGACGACATGCTGAAGGCACTCGGTTCTCCCGAAGCCGGGACCATGGAGCAGGCCACCCTGGCAGCCGTCGAGTACGCCACCTACATCACCGGGGTGGCGGATCAGCGTCGGAGGGAAGGGCAGCACGAGGACCTGATCGGCACGTTGGTTCACGCCGAGATAGACGGTGACCGGCTCGATGCCGACTCGATCATCTACGAGTCGTTGCTGATCCTCATCGGTGGCGACGAAACGACCCGTCACGTCTTGAGCGGAGGCATGTTCGAGCTGCTACTCGACCCCGGGCAGTACCAGAAGCTGCTCCTCGATCGCTCGCTGTTGCGGTCGGCGGTCGAGGAGATGCTGCGATGGGTGTCCCCGATCAAGAACATGGCCCGGCAAGTCACGAGGGACGTGGAGCTGCACGGCCAGACCCTCCACCGTGGCGAGAAGCTACTCCTCCTGTACCCTTCGGCCAATCGGGATCATCGGTTCTTCATCGATCCGGAGGTCTTCGACATCACCCGGTCACCCAACGACCACCTTGCCTTCGGGTTCGGCGCTCATTTCTGCCTCGGGAACCGGCTCGCCCGTACCGAGCTGCAGGTGATGTTCGACCGCCTGTTCGACCGTCTGCCCGATCTCCACCTGACCGAGCGCGGCGAGCCGCCCAAGCGGTTGGCCAACTTCGTATCGGGATACGAGTCGATGCCGGTGGCCTTCACTCCCTCGGCGCCGAAGGGGCGAAGGGTATGATCCGGACATGAGCCGACCGGTGCTGGAGGACGGGGAAGTTCGCCGGTTGCTCGGTGAGGAGGGTGCACCGTATTGGGAGCTGACCGGTGGGGCGTTGGTCAAGAAGGTCAGATGTCCAAGCTTCCGTGCCGCTCTCGACTTCGCCTGTGCGGTGGGCGAGCTGGCCGAAGCGGCTGATCACCATCCGGACATCGACATCCGCTATCGGAACGTGACCTTGTCCCTCGTCACTCACGACGCCGGTGGCATCACCCAGAGCGATCTCGACCTGGCCCGGCAGATCGACAGGGTGACGCCGGACCTGTCGGGGGGAGTCAGCTGACCGGTAGGTCCCAGAGCGGGAACCACCGATCGAGATCGGCCTCGATGGTGAGATCGTCGGCCAGGAGACTCTTCAGCTTCAGCTCTCGTTCCAGATCGCGGTGCTCCTTGCCGTCAGGGACGAACGGATAGAAGGTGCCTCGTTTGAACAGATAGACGAGGTAGGCGGTGGACGCGGAGACCGGCTCGGTCCCGGTGGTGTTGGCGAGCCCTCCGGAGGCGCCCGCAGGCCGGTGATCGGCGACCCCGAAGACCGAGCACAGCAGTTGGGGACCCCATCCCGCGTCCGACAGAGACGAGTTCACCAGGTGCACCTGGTTGACGAGCTCGCCGATGTCGGCATCGTCGATGACCAACCACTGGTAACCGTATGTGTCCTCGGTTGTCCGGAACGAACCGGTGCCGTCCATGGCCAGCAGCTTCTCCACCTCGGACCGCATGTCCTCGAACCCTTGACCCGAGGGAGGCTTGTAGCACACCCCTGCGTGCCCCGAACAGACCTGACCGGCAGCGCTCTGTAGGGTGATCGAGGCGGAGGGGACGGCGAACAGCCCATCGAGGTTGGATTGGACCGGCTTGGTCCGTCCGAAGATCGTGTCGAGCAGACCCATCAGTACGGGACACCGCGAACAGCCGTGATCACCGCGGCTCCTTGACGATCACGAAGGTCGGCCGAGCTCGGCTTCGATCTTGGCCAGTTGATCGAGGCGCTTCTCCAGCGGCGGGTGGGTCGAGAACAGCGTGGAGAGGCTGACCCCGCTCTTGGCGATGGCTGGCGTGAAGTAGAAGGCGTTGAAGCTTTCCGCCTTTCGGAGATCACGGGTCGGTACCCGTGACATCTCTCCGGTGACCTTGACCAGCGCCGATGCCAGAACGGACGGCTGTCCGGTCAACAGAGCACCCGACCGGTCGGCCGCCAGTTCCCGGTAGCGGGAAAGGGCCCTGGTCAGCAAGAAGCTGATTGCGTAGACGACGACCGACACCACCAGAACGGACAGTTCGATCAGAGCCGCGTTGTCCTGCCCACCCTGGTTGTTGCCACCTCGGCCACCGCCACCGAAGCCTCCGAGCATGCCTGTCCAGAACATCATGCGCGTCACCAGGCCGGCGACGACCCCGAGGAAGCTGGCGATGGTCATGACCGCGACGTCCCGGTGGGCCACGTGGGACAGCTCGTGGGCCAGCACTGCCTCGAGCTCGGGTTCGTCGAGGCGGCGCATGAGGCCGGTGGTGGCACAGACGACCGCGTTGTTCGGGCTGCGTCCGGTGGCGAAGGCGTTGGGTACGTCGGTGTCGGCGATTGCCACTCTCGGCTTCTTCATATCGGCCAGGGCGCACAGACGGTCGATGACCCCGTGGAGCTCGGGTGCCTGCGCGGGGGTGACGATACGCCCACCCATGCCGAACAAGGCGATCTTGTCCGAGAACCAGTACTGGGCAAAGAGGAGCACCACGGCGAAGACGAGCACTACGGCGAAGTTGATGCCGATGGCGATGAGGATGCCGATGACCAGCCCGTACAGCAGGACCAGCATCAGGCCTGTGGTGAACATCCGAATGGTGAGGCCTCGATCGGCAGGAATTTTCTGTGCTGTGCTCATCTGGCCCCTCAGCCGATCCCTTCTCCAGCGTTCTCTTCCACGTCGTCCAACAGTCGTTTCATCTCGGCCAGGCTGGCGTCGCTGAACGGCAGCACTAGATCCGATGGCACAGGGGCATCCTCTGCGAGAGCGGTCCCGGCTTGGCGGACCGCGGCGACCAGCCTCGCCAGTGCCGGACCGAAGGCGGCTTCGTCACCGTGGTCGACCGCGTCGGCAACCACCTGGTCGAGCGACTCGAGGGAGGCTCGCTCGCTCTCGGGTACCAGGAACTGACCTTCGCCGAGGATTCGGACGATCATGAGGGCTGGTCCCCATGATCGTCGGCCGCGTCCACGGCGGCTCCGAGCTCGGCCGGTGGAGGAGTGCCCGAGCCGACCTCGGCCTTCAGCGCGGCCAGCTGATCGTCGACGGCCGAGGTGGTCGAGGCCTTGTCGAGCTGGGCCTGGATGTCGTCGACCGGATTGGTGAGATCGGTCAGCGCCCCCGAGGCCAGCAGTTCGTCCATGGCACCCGCCCGAGCTTGCATGCCGTCTATCTTGTCCTGGGCCCGCTGCATGGACATGCCTGCGTCGCTCATCGATTCGGAGATGCCAGAGACCGCCTCACCGATCTTGGTCTGGGCCTCGGCCGCGGTGTAGGTGGCCTTCATCGTCTCCTTCTTGGTCCTGAAGGAGTCGACCTGGCTCTGGAGCTTCTGGGCGGTGTCGACGAGCTTCTGCTCCTGCCCCGCCACCTGGTCGTGCTGGGACTGGAGGTCCGCGAGCTGCTCTCCAAGGGCGGCCCGCCGGGACAGGGCTTCTCGGGCCAGGTCCTCGTTGCCCTGGGTCAGGGCGGCCTTGGCCTGCTGCTGGAGCTTGTCGGCCTGGCCCTGGAGCTGATTGGCCTGGAGCTCGATCCGTTTCTTCGCCGTGGTCACGTCGGCCACACTGCGTCGGACCTTCTGGAGGCTCTCCAGCTGCTTCTGGTAGGTGAGGTCCAGTGACTCGCGGGGGTCCTCCGCCTTGTCGAGCAATTTGTTGGTCTTGGCCTGGATGATCCCAGACATGCGCTTCATCACGCCCATACCCATGCGTCCTTCCTGGTGGCTACCGTGAAGCTTACGTCGTCGCCGGCCGGTAGCGTGACCGCTGTGTCCGAGCCCTCCAGCCCGCCGCCCTGCCTGTTGAGCGTGCACGCCCATCCTGACGACGAGGCGTCGAAGGGGGCGGGCACCATCGCCAGCTATCACGCCCGGGGGGTCCACACCGTGCTCGTGTGCTGCACGGGGGGTGAACAGGGCGACGTGCTCAATCCGGCGATGGACACGCCCGAGGTCCGGGACCGATTGCCGGAGATCCGCCGGGAGGAGCTGGCCCGATCGGCCTCGATCATTGGCTACGACGAGGTCGTCATGCTCGGATATCGCGACTCGGGCATGCCCGGAACCGAGGCCAACGCCGACCCGGCGTGCTTCGCCCGGGCTCCCCTCGACGAGGCCGTCGAACGACTGGTGGCTGTGATCAGGCGTGCCCGGCCCCAGGTGATGGTCATCTACGGAGACGAGCAGTCCGGCTACCCGCATCCGGATCATCTCCGAGTGCACGAGGTGGGGGTGGTGGCCTTCGATCGGGCGGGTGACCGGAATGCCTTCCCGGGGTCGGGAGACCCGTTCCAACCGGGCAAACTCTACTACACGGTGGCATCGGTGGCCCGGTTCCGCGCCGTACACGAGAAGTTCGTCGAGCTGGGGCTCGAGTCACCGTTCGACGAAGCCTGGAGAACGCGATGGGAGAGCATCCCCGAGGAGCCGGTCAGCACGTCCATCGACGTCACCGAGTTCGCCGACGTCCGCCGCCGGGCATTGCTCGCCCACGCGACCCAGGTCGATCCCTTGTCCCCGTTCTGGTTCGGTCTCCCACCCGAGGTGATGCGGACGATCGAACCACACGACGACTACCGGTTGGCACGGGTGGCCGGTCCGGACGGAACGGTCCGGGCGGTCACCGGGGCCCCGGACGGCCCGATCGAGGACGATCTGTTCGCTGACCTGACCGCTCTGGCGAGAGTACGTCGGTGACCACCTGGCTGTCCGCTTCCTGGTTCGAGGCAGCCCGATCGCTGTGCGACCCCGCGACCGGTGCCGGGGGCCTGAACGTCCGGATCCAGTGGGAACTCACCGGCGGGTCGGCTGGCACGGTCAAGGTCTTCTCCGTACTCGAAGGCGGTCGATTCGCATCGTCTGGGTTGGGGACGATCGAAGACGCTGAGGTCACGGTGTCACTCGCCGAGGTCGATGCCCGCGCCATCAATGCCGGTGAGCTCGATCCGAGCGTGGCCTACATGCAGGGCCGGATGAAGGCCTCCGGTTCGATGCGGGGGATCCTCGATCTGCTGGCACTGCTCGCCACCTCAGAGGTCCGAGCCAACCGGCGGCGGATCGCCGCTATGACCGAGTACTGACCGGCTGACCACCGCTCCGGCGCGCACCAACGCCCCGGCAGCAAGCTCACCGTCGTGGGACGGCATCGAGGGGTGAGCGCGGTGTGCCGACGGTCCCACTCGGCCCGTTCAGGAATGCGAGATGGATGACCCCGGTGCTCTGGAGCAGGATGAGGGAAACGGCGGCGGCAATGATCGCCACCAGCATGACGACGAGATAGGGCCTGGCTCTCGACCAGCGGCTGTCGTCGTCGGTCGCTCGAAGAGTGACGCGGCGGTCGTCTGGAGCCGGCCGGATCGCGGTGGTGGTCAGCGAGGGTACGCCGTCCAGCCCATGGTGGCGCACCGCGAAGTCGGTGAACCGCCGCGACAGCGTCGGAGCGTGGCCACCGGCCACGACGAACCGATAGGTGCCGAACGGTGTCCTGACGGCGATCACCGCACCCGCCGCCGACGGCCACGAGCGTTCGGATGTACGAGCCGGCAAGGTGGGCTCGGGCTGGCCGACGGAGCTATTGCCCCGGACCGCCGTCGGCTTCAGCCACCACGGGGGCACAGGCCCTCCGGCCCAGGGCTCGACGGCGTGGGCGGCCACTGCCGACCAGGGAAGAAGCCGGACTTCCTCGCCGGGACGCCGAACGATTCCGATACCCTCGTCGGTGACGATCAGCGCCTCGATCGTCACCGGATCGTTTCCGGCCGCGTCGACGAGAAGCAGCTGCTCCAGACGGAACGGGGTCTGTGCAGGCGGGGTTCGGAACCGAGGGTGCCGGACCTCCGTCGAGCCGGCCGTAGAGTCGGAGGGCCGGGACGGTCTGCCCGAGACGTTCCGCTCACCATCCGCCTCATCGCCGTCGGCTCCGTCGGCCGGGGATCCCATGGTCGGCCCAAGGTTAGCGGAGACCCCGGGGCGGCCACGAAGGGCGGTCGCGGCTCCCTCCGCACCCGCGATCAGTGCTGCATGGCCTCGCGGATCAGTGCTGCATGGCCTCGCGGAGACGCCGATAGCCGGTGAGGACGACACCGGCCTGCGAGGCGAGCCTGGCGAACTCGGAATCGAGGAGCAACCGGTGATCGGCAATCCTGGAGTCCCAGTCGTCCGTGACCGCTCGGATTTCGGGTGTGTCGATCGCCGGCCGCAGCGCAAGTTCGGTGATGCCGGGCTGCAGGCAATCGAGCAGACGTCGGAGGGCGCCAAGGTCGGGCCGGGACGGCAGCTCCTCCGACCGGTCGGGGAAGAGCACACCGGCTTCAGTGGCCAGCCGGCGGAGAGGAAATCCGATGTTGCTCTCCTCCTCGGCGTTCACCAGACGCATCGGAAGGGCGAAATCGACCGCCGTTTCGAGATAGATGTCGAAGAATTCGGGACGGAGCAGCAGGGCGTCGCGATGGGCGTCGAGATGGCTGATGTCGAATCCCCACAGCACGGCTCGTTCGACCTGGGCCCGGCACTCGCGGCGGACCTCGTCGAGGTCTGCATGGTCCCAGACGTCGCTGAGCGTCCGGGGGAAGCCGCCGTCCCCGTCGAGCAACGAGGGCGCTTGCGTGATCGGTCCCCACCGGTACCGGTCGTGCTCGGCGTTCAAGGTGAGTTGCACGCCCACATCGTCACCCCGGAATCTCGATGCGGCCTCGCGGGACCACGGGGCCGGGACCATGAGGCTGGAGCTGGTGGCATTCCCTTGGCGCAGCCCCTGGTAGACACCGAGGTTGGCGGCGTGGCAGAGGCCGAGGTCGGTCGCCTTGACGATGAGCACCCTGGCGTCGGCGGGAAGGTCGAGCCTCGTGGCGATCGTCGGCATGCTCCCGACCGTAGTGCCGTCGATCACTCAGGCGGCCCGCCCGTCCCGACCCGGGTCCACCCGACCGTGCCCCGACCGTGCTCGCCCTGGACCGGAACGAGGGCCGTCGAGCCTGGCCCGAGCCGCCTCGACGCCCCGCCGACCGAGAGCACGGGTGGCGGCGTCGAGTTGGCGGCCCCCACCACGGAATGCACGGTGGTTGCGGTCATCGGGGACCATCGGCGACTCGTCGGCCGTGTGGCGCGTCGAGGCATGGTCGGCTGCCCGTGCCCGGGCACGCCCGCCCCGAGCTCCCAGCGGCGGGGGAGTGCGACGATGCGGCGGTTGCGTTGGTTCGAGGGGCAGCTCGAGCTGGACGGCGACGGCGCGCGGCGTGCTTCGGATCATCATGAATCCAGCATGGCAAGAGGGTGTCACACCTCCTGGTGGGAGCCGGCGGCCATCGGGTCCCGAGCAGGTCGGGAGTCTCCGGCACCGTCCGACCTCGCAATGGTGTAGTACGGAGCCGTGTCCTCGACCGAAGCCGACCCGTCGTCCACGCCCCGATACGGGATCACCATCCCCTTCGACGGGGTGACCCTCGCCGAACACCGTTCGTGGTACTCGACGATCGCCCGACTCGGGTACACCGATCTCTGGTCGGCAGAGACCGACGGAACCGACGGGTTGACACCGCTCGCGCTGGCGTCGGCCTGGGAGCCGTCGCTCAACCTCGGCGTGGCGATCATCCCTGCGTACACCCGGGGGCCTGCTCTGCTGGCCCAGAGTGTGGCCGCCATGGCCGAGGCCGCGCCCGGGCGCTTCACGCTCGGACTCGGTACCTCGTCCGACGTGATCGTGAGTCGATGGAACGGAGTCCCTTTCGAGGATCCCTACCGGCGGGTGCGGGACACCATCCGCTTCCTGCGTGCCGCGCTGGCCGGTGAGAAGGTGGACGAACAGTACGACACCTTCGCAGTGCGTGGATTCCGCCTGGCCCGACCCGTCGAGACCCCGCCGCCGCTGTTTCTGGCGGCGCTCCGCCCGGGAATGCTCCGGTTGGCCGGTCGTGAGGCCGACGGTGTGATCATCAACTGGCTGTCCGCGGAGGACGTGGCCACCGTGGTGCCCGAGATAGGGGCCGACATCCCGGTGGCGGCGCGGATCTTCGTCTGCCCTTCGGAGGACGTAGACACCGTGCGGGCGGTGGCGAAGAGAATGATCGCCGCCTACTTGAACGTACCGGTGTACGCCAACTTCCACCGGTGGCTCGGGCGGGGCGCGGCGCTTGAGGCGATGTGGGCGGCGTGGTCCGCAGGCGACCGCAAGGCTGCCTTGGCCTCCATACCGGACGAGGTGGTGGATTCCCTGGTCGTCCACGGTTCCTTCGAGGCCTGCAGGCGCCACATCGGTCGCTACCTCGACCATGGGGTTCGAATCGCCACCGTGGCCGTGATACCACTCGGCATACCCTTGGCCGAAGCCGTGGAGGGCCTTGCCCCACCGTGGACCGGTCGATGACAGACGGGAGCTCCGGGTCAGCCGGTCTGGTAGCGGGCCACGATCTCGGCGTCCATGTCCCTGACCTGGTCACCGAGATCGAGCACGAATCGGTCGAGCTCCGATGCCAGGCGAGGATCGGACAGCGCCAGGATCCGAACAGCCAGGAGTGCGGCATTTCGGGCGCCGTTCACCGCCACAGTGGCCACCGGAATCCCTTTGGGCATCTGGACCATGGCGAGCAGCGAGTCCAGGCCACCGAGGTTGGCCAGGGCGATCGGCACGCCGATGACCGGTATGGGCGTGGCTGCAGCCACCACGCCGGCGAGGTGGGCTGCTCCCCCGGCAGCGGCGATGATGACCCTGATCCCGGCGTCGGCGGCGCCACGGGCGAAGGCGATGGTGTCGTCCGGGGTCCGGTGGGCGGACAGCACGCGTACGTGGACCGGGATCCCGAAGCCTCGAAGCGTCTGGACGGCATCGTCCATGATCGAGGCGTCGGACGAACTTCCCATGATGATGGCGATGGACATGTGGGCATTCTGCCCGAATCGTGCGCTTCGAGCACATCGGTAGGCACGGGTCGGGCACGGTAGCGGCAGGGTCGGGCAGGGTTCCGGCGGCTACGGTGAGCGGCATGCCGGCTGCAGCTCCCGGCCGAAGGCACGATGACGATCGCCACGCGCGACGGTGATCGTACGGACTGAGTGAGGAGGACCGATGCGGATCGGGGTGATGTTCGACACGGAGCAGCCGTTCGAAGCGGTGGTGGCTCAGGTGGCATCGTTACGCGATGCTGGTTTCGAAACGGCGTGGTCTTCGCAGATCTTCGGCTACGACGCCCTGACCGCGATCGCCGCGCTGGGTAGGGAAGTCTCCGGCATCGGGTTCGGAACGGCGGTGGTGCCGACATACCCTCGCCATCCGGTCATGCTGGCGGGACAGGCCCTCACCGTGCAGGAGGTCACCGGAGGCAGATTGACACTGGGAGTCGGTCTCAGCCACAAAATGGTCATCGAGCAGGTATTCGGTTGCTCGTTCGACCAGCCAGCCCGCCACATGCGCGAGTACCTCTCGGTGCTGATCCCGCTCCTCCAAGGTGAACAGGTGAGCTTCGCCGGAGAGACGGTGAGCGCCTCGACCTTTGGTCCCCTGCAGATCGAGGCGGCCGCCCCCCCGGTCCTGGTGGCCGCCCTCGGTTCGGTGATGCTCACCATCGCCGGACACCTGGCGGCGGGTACCGTGACCTGGATGACCGGGCCCTCGACGCTCGAGTCGCACATCATCCCCTCGATCACCGCGGCCGCCGTTGACGCGGGGCGTCCGGCACCCCGGATCGGCGTCGGGCTCCCGGTCTGCGTGACCAACGATCCTGTCGCGGCCCGATCGCTCGCGGCCGAGGTCTTCTCCATCTACGGCCATCTACCGTCCTATCGAGCGATGCTCGATCGCGAGGGTGCCGGGGGCCCGGCTGACGTGGCCCTGGTGGGGACCACGACCGAGGTCCAGAGTCAGGTCCGCAGGCTGGCCGAGCTGGGCGTCACCGATTTCCTCGCCGCGCCGTTCGGCCCCGGGGACCAGGTGGCTGCATCGCTCGCAGCCCTGGCCGAGATGATCGGCATCTGACCCTCACCTAGAGGGAGAGACAGCTGTTCAACGTTCTAGTAGAGCGTGATGGTGACGTCGGGAGGTCCTACCGGGTGATGCGGGTGTGCTTGAGTTCGTTGAGTTCGGGCCGACCGCCGATCAGCTCGAGTATGCGGTCGACCGTGGTGCGTGCGACGGCGGCGTCGCCAAAGGGGCGGGTCGTCAACCGGACGAACGCTGCATCGTCGCCGAGGATGAAGGTCGGCACCCCGAAGACACCGAGCTCGCCGGCGATCTCCTCGTGCTCACGACGGATGACCTCTGCCGACGCCCCGCGGTCAACCTCGGCCAGTACGGCCAGCCGGTCGACACCGGCACGCTCGAGTGCTGCTCCGATGACCTGCGGATCGCGCAGGTCGGCGCCCCCGTCGTGGCGGGCCTCGAAGAGGGTGCGGTGGGCTCGAAGGAAGTGCTCCGGGAACCGATCACGGACCACGACGCCCGCGGAGAGTGCCAAGAGCGCTTGCCGGTGAACTGGGTCCTCCCAGACGGGCGGATCTCCGTCGGCCACGTGGGCCTGGTCGAGGAAGAAGGGCACGAACCTGACATCCCAGGGAGCCCCGCCTTCCAGCCCGTCGAGGATGTGCTCGTGGACGTTGCGGGCGAAGGGACATCGATAGTCCCAGGTGACGGCGAAGGACACGGAACGCTCACTGGCCATGGTGAGGCAACCCCGTCGGAGGACCGACCATTCCACGACCGAGGCGCAGTCAGATGAGGCGGCGCCCGAAGTAGCCGAGTGCGGTACCGATGACCGCTCCGCCGAGCACGTCCGAGGGGTGGTGGGCGCCGAGATGGATCCGGCTCAATCCGACCCAGACGGCGAGAGCGAACAGGGCGGCGTTGCTGCGGCTCCGCCCATGGCGACTCATCACCGCGGCCGAACAGAAGGCGGCCAGGGTGTGACCACTCGGGAAGCTGCTCGTCTTCGGGGCCCGGACCGGGATGCCACCACTGGCGACGCCGAGCCCGGCCGGTTCGGGCCGCGAACGCCCGATGGCGGCCTTCAACGCGGCGTTGACCGTGCTCGACGCGACCCCTGCCACCGCGAGGGCCCGGAAGGCCTCGATCCGTTCGGGACCGGGTCGGCGCCCGCGCCAGGCGGCGATCAGCGCCCAGACGAGCCCGTGATCGCCCAGCCCGGTGACGGCTTCGGCGACGATGTCGAGGCCGGCATTACCCCGCAGGGGTCCAACCCATCCCTCAACGACCCGGTCGAGGTAGCCGGCGAGGTCGAGGGCGTGATGATGGACCGGGCCCATCCCGTGGCTCACCGGGGGCTCACCTCCTGGCCGCCGCGGAATCGCCCCGGCTCTCCGAGCTCGATGGCGGCCCGGTCGGGATCGCCACCGAAGGCGGGGCAGTAGGGCTGGAACCGGCAGTAGGAGCACAGCGGGGACCTACGGGGTCGGAAATCATCGGTGCGGCACGCTCGTTCGATGGCCGACCAGACGGCTACGGTCTTCTGACGAAGTGCCCGAACGACCTGATCGGATGGAACCGCGGAGATCGTCACCGGCTCCTTCAGATGGAGCAGCCTCACCTCGACGGGACGCTCGCCGAGCACCTCTTCGCACAGCAGGGCGTATGTGTGGACCCCGAGCATCTTGGCTTGCTCGAAGGACGGGTTGGGTGCGCGGCCGGTTTTGTAGTCGACCACTACCAGGTCCCCGTCCGAGTTCCGGTCGAGCCGGTCGATGATGCCCCGGAGGCGTACGGAGCCCACGGTCGCCTCGAGAAGGAGCTCTACTCCGACGACATCCACCGTGTCGGGGTCCTCGAGCACGAAGTAGTTTGCCACGAGCCGCCGCGAGTCACCTCGGAACTTTTCCGCCTGTTCCGGGGTGAGGCGAAGTGCGACGAACTCCGGGTCGGCCTGAAGGGACACCCATGCTCGCTCGAGCTCGTCCATCGCAGCGTCCGCGTTCCTGCTACCAGGACGATGGTTCCAGAGCAGACCCTCGAGAGCTCGGTGCACCAGGGTCCCCCGCACGGTCCAGATCGTCGGCTCCTCCGGGATCCGCTCAATCGATGTGAAGCGGAAGGCCAGTGCGCAATCACGGAACGCGGTGACCTTGGAGGGCGAGAGCGAGCGGGGCGGATCGAACGGCATTGCCGAAGCCTACGGCGAAGGTGCATCACCCTCGTGGCCGAAGGCCTCGACGACCGACGCAGCTACGACCGCTGGGGCCTGCAACGGGCCGAAATGGCCGACATCACGGATGATCTCGACCGAGGATCGGCGGAGCCGGGCGGCGTCGGCCTCTAGGACCGACGGCCCGAACGAGTCGGTGAACTGACCGCACGCCAGCCTGACCGGGCAGGTGACCCGGGTCAAGTCGGTGAAGGCCGTGCTGGCCGTGGCTTGAGCGTAGACAGCCGCCTCGTCGTCGCGTCGGCAACGGAGCCGGACGGTCTGCCCATCGCCTCCTTCGTCGGCGGGAACTATCTCGAAACCGGATTGGACGTACCACCAGAGGGCTTCGGGATCGAGGTCGGCGAAAGGGGGTTTCGATGCGAAGGACCAGAATGCCTCCTCCGCAGACGGGAACGACTCGCGCCGGCGATGTGCGCCGCGGGACAGGGGGTTGTCCTCCATCACCGACAGTCGGCTGCCTTCGGCCACGGGGAAGACCACCGGTTCGAAACAGTAGAGCGAGTGGAATACGCCAGGACGTCTCGCCTCGGCCAGAAGGAGTGCGGCCCCTCCACAAGAGTGGCCGACGCCATAGGGTCGATCGAGCCCGGCGCTGTCCACGGCGGTGAGCACGTCGGTTCCGAAGCCGGACCAGTCGTAAGTTCCCCCAGGCGGCCGGCCGCTCCTGCCGTGACCGCGGAGGTCCACTCCCCAGCAGCGGAATGACGTGCTCAGCGACCGGACCAGGGGCACGAAGACCTCGGCACAGAAGCCGGTGGCGTGGACCAGCAGCAGGTCGGGACCGGTACCACCCAGATCGTAGATGGCAAGGTCGACACCGTCATCGGTACCGCCCCGGGCAGGGCCGGGGGATCGTGACGGCGGGGGTGGCGGCATCGCGGCGACGGTAGCCCAGCTCAGCGCTCTGGGGCATCCACCTCGTGGCCCGGACTGAGCGACTAGACAATTGCAGTGATGCAACGGTTCGCCGAGACGAGCTATTCCCCGTCGGGTTCGCCTTCCCTGGTGATCGGCTGCCGGAAGTGTGTCGGTGAGCAGAGGTCGGGCGACCCCCCACCGGGTGTTGTGACCCGTCCCACCCGGATCAACCCAGCACGGGTGCCGGGATCGCGGAGCTGGAGGTGACGGCACCGAGTCGGCGGCGTGGTCGCCCGATCGGAGAGTCTGCGACCTCGGGGACCCTCGAGCGACGCGAGTCGTGGAACGGACTACGGCCGGGTGATCCCGTGGTCGTCTCCGGACTGCGCCTTCGGGGTGCCACCTGGGAATTCCAGGCGCACACCGTGAACCATCGGAACGGGACCGAGTCCGTCGAGGTCGTCGGCGGCCGGGATGGTGAACGCTCGGTCCGATCGTTCGAACCAGGCCGGATCTATGCCGTCCGTGGAGGACGCCGCGGATCGAACCCCGCTGTGGGCACCGGAGGGAGATCGCTGGCCGAGGAACCTCAGCTACCCCTGAGGTGACGGCCCACGGATCGGATCAGGCCGTTCGACGACACGCGGACGCAGTCGGCCCAGGTAGGGTTCCGGCAATGTCGACGGTGATCATCTCCGACCGTCCGGACGACGAAGTCGTCACCACCGGAGGGGAACTCGGCGCAGGTCCGCTCGGCATGTTGAAACCGGGAGGGACCGGAACGAAGGCGGAGCTCGTCCTCGTCCCGACCGGGCAGGTCCACCGAGATCGCAACGGGTCGCGGTCATGACCGGTGAGCACCGCGTCCTTCGGGTGCACGGAGGCCGGCTGGTGGTGGCCGAACGTCGCCTCGAGCTCGAAGGCGAGCTCGACCGGGCATACGCCGAAGGGTTCGCGCTCGTGGACTCCTTCTCCGTCGACGACAACGTCTACCTCGTGCTACGCCGAGTCGACCCGCTGGACTGAACGCAGTCGTGCCCCGGCTTCGTCCCCGAGCTCCATGGCGGTGATCCTGGCCGTTCGGGGCGCGGAGGGTCCCCGCGGCGATCGCGATTCGATGGCCCCGGGGTCAGCCGCCGCTGGCGAGTTCGATGGAGACCACCCGGTCGCGTCCGGTGTCCTTCGCCCGACGCAGGGCGGTTTCCGCACGGCTGATCAGCGATGAAGCGTCCTCCAGGCCGTCCCAGGTGGTGAGGCCCGCTGAGAGGGTCACGCCGAAGCATGACGTCGTGTCCCGTCCACCCGTGCGGAGTTTGTCGAGGATGTGGTGTCCGCCGGTGATGTCGGTGTCTGGCAGGACGAGGCAGAACTGCTCACCGGCGAAGCGGACGACGATGTCCTGACGTCGGAGGTTGGACACGATGAGGGCTGCGATCGACCGGATCACGGCATCGCCGGCCGCCGGCCCGTGGTGGGCGTTGTACTGACCGAAATGGTCGAGATCCACCAGCGCAAGGCTGAGCGGCAGCTCCGAGCGGACCGATCTGTTCATCTCGATCTGGATCCGCTCGAACAGCGAACGCCGGTTGGGGAGTCCTGTGAGCTGGTCGGTGTGCCTCTCGATGTCGACGCCGAGAGCCAGGTTGGCCCGGGCGATCGCCCTGACGACGAAGGACGCCACTAGGGTGCAGACCTCTCTGCTCCGGGAGACGTCGCGACCGGTACCCGGCCTGCGTTCGATGACCATGATCAGCTCACCCTCGTTGCACCAGCCGATCGGAATGGCGCAGTGTGAGCCGGTGACCACGATCTCTCCGGATTCGATTGCGTCGTCCAGTACGGGCTGCTGCGCGAGCGACGAAACGCCCGGGTTGACGTCGTGCCTGGGATCGCGGTCCTCCGTGCTTGGATCGCCCGCGGACCACCGATTTTGACAGACCATGCGCCCGTACGAGCCGTTGCGCGAGAAGACGGCGATGTGGTTGGCCGACAGCAGCTCGGCGATGGTGGGGAAGCCGGCTCTCAGCACGGTGCCGGGGTGATCCGCGGCGCATCCCACGGTGGCGACGAGTGCGCCGTCGAGGGCGACGGAGAGCTCGGCTAGCTCCCGCCTGACCTGGCTGAGCTCGGTGGAGGACCGAGCAAGCCCCGCGGTGATCCAGGTGATCACCACGATGGCTCCGGTGAGCACACCGATCTGAACGATGAGGTGGCTCGCCGACAGAGGATCCCAGACCGTGACGGTGACCACGGTTGCCACGGCCAGCGTCGCCACCCCGAGACGGACCCATCGGGTGCAGAGAGCTCCGGCCGCCACGACGGGTAGCACGACGGCGGGGAGGAAGACCGCGCTCAGGCCCGGTGTGCCGGTGGCGACGAACCCGATGGCGGCCAGCGATAAGGCGGCGACGATCGAGTGGAGGACGGACCGTAAGGATCCGGAGCGGCGCGCACCGACCACGGCCGCGTACAGGGCCACGCTGATCGCTGCAACGAACAGGCAGGCTCCGGCGGCCACGACGGAGAAGGTTTGCGGATGGGCGTTCCCGGTCGATGCAGCTGCAGCGACCAAGAGGATCAGGATGGCCCCGACTACCAGACTGTGCTGGATGCGTGCGTGGACCACTGAACGGGCGCCATGGCTCAGCCGGATCTGCACTCCAGGACCATCGGCCCCGCCGGAGCCGCTCTTGACCCCCTCTTGGCGGCGGTATCGCGAGGAGGACTGTCGACCGAGGTCCCGGTGGGCCGAGCCACCGGCCTCGACCAAGACATCGTGGTGAGTTGCGACAACGCCGCTGTAGGCCCCGATCGGGTCCGGGGTCGTCAACCACCGGACGAACCCGTCGATGCACGGTGCCCGCCTCACCGCGATACCGCACGTGCGTTCCGCGCCCCGGAATCGGTAGCGTCTTGCGATCATGACGCCCTTGTTCGCCCGATACCAGATCGTCGCCGGGGACTTCGCCGTCTTCGACCGGGCTCGACAGGGACGAGCCGCACGCACTGGAGGCCGCTGCGGAGGCAGACGGACCACGCACAGGTGCCCTGGTGCTGCTGCTCGGGCTTGATGGCCTGCGGGTGTCAGAGGCACGTTCTGCCCGTGTGGAAGACCTCTCCGTCGAACGTGGGTGCGGTGTGGTCATGGTGACCCGGCAAGGTGGCAAGTCTCAGACCATCCCGCTCGCACCACGCACCGCAGAGGCCATCGACACCCTGCTCGACGGGCACACCACCGTTCCGATCCTCTCGACCTCGACGGGCAAACCGACGAAACGCCCGGCCGTCTGGCGGACCCTGCGCCGCCTCGCTGCGACCGCTGTCCCCGGCAAGGCAGGATCGCTCCACACGCACGATCTGCGCCACCCGATCCGCCACCGTTGGATACCTCGGCAGGTGAGACGGGCACGGGCGACCGCCTGGGACCTCGGGCTCGGGAGACGCCGGAAGGGCCACCGCAGGCGTCGTCGGCACTGAGGACGGACCGGTGACGTGGTGGCTGAACAGCGGTTGTGGCGCACCTATGGGCCGTGATGGGGACTGTCGGACCGAAATGCGGTGAACGCGTTCGACGAAAGGAGCCTGACCGGGGCTTTGTCAAGCGCACCACCACCGACGACGAGCACCGCTGCGACGTTCGTACCCGGATCAGTGGTCGCCTGGTCACCCGGACGTTCCGGCGCCGGAAGGATGCGGACGCCTACGCTTCGAGCACCGAGGCCGACAAGCTCCGTGGCGTGGTGGTCCACCGAGGGCCGAGAGCGGGGCACACACCCCAGCTGGTCTGGACTGTTACGAGAGCGGCTGACGGGGATCGAACCCGCGTCATCTGCTTGGAAGGCAGAGGCTCTACCATTGAGCTACAGCCGCACTTGTGTCGGGACCCCTTGACAGGAGCTGACCGCGGCCAAGGCTAGCCCGGAGGCCACAGCGGCCGGTCGACCGCGAACCCGACCTCTTGTCCCCACCGGTTTCGATATGCGACTTCGTGTACCGGTCGCCTTGGCGCCACTGCCCAACGTCCGGTCGGGTACCCGAAGCTCACGCAGCAGGCCATGACCCAATGCTCGTGGCGGGGGACTTCGAGGATCTCGAAGACCTCATCTCCATGGAAGACACCCAACACGGCGGTGAGCGAGCTGCCGACGCCTTCGGCACGGGCCGCAAGTTGAGCGCTCCACACCGCCGGGAAGATCGAGCCGCCGGAGGGGTCCCCCTGTACGAAGGCGAACAGGTAGAGGGGGACCTGTTCGAAGTGGTCGGCCAACCATTGAGCGGAGCGCTGG
>DAHUZT010000033.1 GCA_027315005.1 Acidimicrobiaceae bacterium
AACCTGATCAAGCGGATCAAGCGCATCGGCTTCGGGTTCCGCAACTTCGAGAACTACCGCATCAGGGCGCTGCTCTATGCCGGCAAGCCGAACTGGCGGGTACTCGGCTCGATCGTCGTCAGATGACGAGTCTCACCCCGCAGAAACCGGAAGAGCCGAAGATGTTCAGGAAATTGTGAGGTTTGTGTTCAGGAAACCGGTCGTTCAGGGCATCGACGGGCTCTTGATCCGCTGAGCAGTTCACGACAACGCAAATCGCCGGCCCGAAGCCCGCCGATTTGTCATTCAAAGCTCAGGTGCTTTGCGCTTTCGACGCGACGGATCGCCTCGTGTCGTGGACCGCACAGCGCAACCAACCGGTTCAGCCCGGTGGACCCTCGGTCCGATCGGCGACGTCGTCGAGTTCTTCGGGCATGCAGTCGGCGAATGTTCCCTGGCGGCGCTTGGCGCGAGTCTTCGGCCGGGCGGCCAACTCGGCGAGCTTGGCCCGAAAGCTCCGGACCCGGTCGACATTGAACGCGGCGATCGTGAACCCGACGAGCATCGTGATCTTCACCACTCCAAAGACACGGACGAATCCGCGCGCGATGTTGGCGAAGTTGCCCTGGAGGGCGGCGTTCACCGACTCGACGGCTTGGCGGCGGTACATGGAGATCCGCCAGGCCGTGGTGCCATAGGGGATCTTCTGGGTGAGCGGGAGCTCAGCGGGAGGTGCCGACAGGATCCCCCGGCAGCATTCGGTCACCCACTCGGGAAGTTCCACCAGAGGAGCGGTGCGCGAGTTGCGCATGGTCGCGGGCAGTTGCCTGCTCCGCAGCAGCCCCGCGCAGAACGGGCACTTCCATCGGGTCACCCCGTCCTGGTCGGGCTTGGCGTGCCGGACGTAGCGATAGGCGGCACGGCGGTTGAACTTCTTCTCGTAGCGGGCGCGCAGTGGACGGGTCTGCACCGCCACAAGACTCGTCGAGGGGATGTGCTCGCAACGGCCGAGGTTCACCGGCCGCCGTCCCGGGCCGATTCAGATTCAGTCACCGCCCGCGTTGGTTGAGTTAGCGGATCTGTCTGATCCGCCCGCTGGTCCCCCACGTTCGGTCTGCAGTCAGAACATCAGCGTCCAGACGGTCTGCCAGAGCCATGCACAGACGGTCGGCGAGTGAGAGTCCCTCATCTCGAATCCAGCGCCATGCTGCCCACTCTGCGTCCTCCGCTGTCACAGGCTCGACCTCGAGGCCATAGACGGCCATGAGGGAGCGAGACAGGTCCCAGTTGCGGCCGTGAGCTCGGATCTTCTGGGCAATCTCGGACCAGTTCGCCGCCCCGCAGCACGCCCCCCCCGATTCAAGAGCCGCTTCCACCGCCGCCGCGCCGTCTTCACCCTGGAGAAACGCGAGGAGAGCAGAGGCGTCAAGGACATTCACGCCGCATCGTCTGCTGCGGCTTCAGCACGACGCTCCGCAAGCAGCTCTTCCACGAGGTCCAGACCGGCGAGATCCGCCCTCACGCGTTCCCGAAGTTGAGCGCGAGTGAGGAGCACCAGCCCCCCCGGGGTCTCCAAGAGGATGAGAGGTGCGCCTTCCTTCAGCCCAGACCGCTCCCTGAGCTCAGAAGGGATCACGAGCCTTCCCCGATCTCCCATCGTTACGGTATAGGTCCCACTCATGCTTGAAACATACCACTCCGTAAGCATATGTGGGATGCCCTTCGCACACGCCCAGCCGACTGTCCGATCGTGTGGAGACTCCCCCACTTAGCCCCTGGAGAAACGGATTGACGAGCCGAATCGATTGTGAAGCCAGGCAGTTCAGCCCGGTGGACCCTCGATCTCGTCCTCGGCGAGCCGGCAGAGGTTCTCGATCTCCCGAGTGGTGTCACGTCCACGTCGTGGGTTTGCCTCGAGCGGAGCGCCCCACGCGATCACAACGAATGCCCCGATGACGACATAGTCGACCTGGTGGCGATCGAGGACGGTCAGGATATCCTCGGCCGCGAACCGGGCCGCGTCACTTCTTCCGGGGATTGGCCGCGAATTTGGAGACGTTACGGCGATGACGTTCTTCGACCGCAGCCTTCTCGACCTTGCTCCGGCGGGCACGCCGAGCGATGAGCACCCGATCGGGATCATCGAGGGGGGGCCGGCCAAAAACGGAGCTCCAGCCCCGCGCCGGCCAGGATCTTCTGCGGCGTCGGGATGTTTGGTTCCCGGCGCTCGCTCTCGATCCGGGCGATCTCGGACTGGGCTACGCCAGCTCGCTCGGCCAGTTCCCGCTGCGACATGCCGGCCGCGAGCCGAGCCATTTGGAGCAACGCACTGGTGGTTGTCGGCGGGATCTTGGCCATGTCTCTTGATAGCCAATCAGCTATCGGTACGAATCGGTCGACACCCGGCGCTGCATGATCAGGCAGAGGAAGCTCCGCCTGATTGGATATCCGGATATACTCAACAACCGTGAGCAAGATTCTCGTGTCAGTGGATGACCGATTGCTCGCAAGGATCGACCGTGCTGCGAGATCAGCTGGGTTGAGTCGGAGCGCGTATCTGGCTGGCCTGGCCGCTCGGGACCTGGGCGAAGAGCGCGGGCCCGGAGCAAGCCGCCGAGCCCGCGCCGCACTCGCTCGGCTTCAACGGTTGTTCGAGACTCAGGTTTCCAACGGAGACGCAACGGCAACGATGCGAGCCGACCGCGACGACCGGGACGACCGTTGAGTGAAGCCGTTCTCGATGCCTCGGTGGTCCTCAAGTGGTTCGCCGCCGAACAGCGGGGATCCGCCGAGGCCCGCCGGCTGCGTGACGACTACGCGGCCGGCAGTCTCTCAGTGGTCGCGCCCACGCTCTTATTTCTTGAGCTTCTGAATGTCGCCGGACGGCGCTGGGGGTGGAACGAGGCAGCCCTGCTTGAGCTTGCGGCCGCTCTCGACGATCTCTCGTTCGAGGTCGGTGAACCCGACGTGGCAGCTATCGCTGCCTGGGTAGCCCGAGGCCTCACCTCGTACGACGCGAACTATGTTGCCTTGGCCGAGAGTCGGGGGGTCCCCCTCGTCACCGACGATGAGACGATTCTCGAGGTCGCTCCAGGCGTTGCGCGTCCCTTAGTTGGACGGCCTTCAGCTGGCTGAAGGGGTTGGACCGGTGGCTGACCTTTGGAGGCATCTCCTGAACCCGTGGAGAGTCTGGATGCCCGTGGTTGATTGGTGCCCTCCCTTCGGTGCCAAACGGGTTCCGATCACGCGAAATGGCTGACCGCGCGGCGTGTCGAGGGCGCAGTCCGCGTCGAGACTCAGTAAGTCCGCGGAGCTTGTGAGTCGATCTTGGCCTCGCACGCCGTAGGCGATAAATGGGCCGCAGTGCACCGCCAACCTCCGGGTTGGCGAGGGCGTCGATTCCGGATCGTTAGCGCCGTTGAGCATCCTGTTCGGGATGTCGTGTTAACGCAGTCGCACTGGAATGTCGGCCTCGTGCATGCGGGTTCCGTCCTTCGGTGAAATCTCGAAGACAACGATTCGCCCCGTGCCAGGTGTCGAACTGGAGAAGGGATATGAACCGCTGAACGTTCCCCAGATGCCTGTTCCTGCCGAAGCCGTCACGGGTTGATCGACAATGACCTTTCCTGCTGGATCAACGAGTTGAACCTCGAATGTGGCCTCATAGGTGTTTGAGATCCCAGAGATGCGAAGGGGACTGCTGATCGTGTCGCCGACGGCCGGGGTCTCAAGAAAGATTGATGGAAGCAGCGAATATTCGTCGCTACGCGAGAGCGGATGATCAAGTATCAGGCCCTCGCTGCCAAACACGTTGACCGGCACTCCATTGATCTCAAACCTTACCCTTTGGACGGTATCGAACTGGGTAAGCGTGAAGACGACTTGCGCCAACCGAGCCTGCGTCGAGAACGCACCGCCTCCAGATGCATAGGTGGCGTTGAAATCGATCGAGGCAGTACCGCCTGAAATCGAGAGCCCAAGCAGTTTTGAACCGTCCGGTATGGACGACGTCAAGCCAGCGCCGCGCTCCAGTTCGTTCGGCCCCCCAAGGAGGGCCTCGATCGCGACAGCTCCAATCCGTGCCGTCCTCGTCACCCAGCGATGCGATGTTGCGAGCACCTCACCGTTACGAACCCAATAGAGCGAGAGCTGGGTCTGTGTCTCCCTCGGTGCGGGAGTGGCTGGAGCCGCCGATCCCGTCGTCGTCGTCGTCCGCATCGTCGGCGCGCCTCCGCACGAGGTTGCCAAGATTCCCGCCATCGTCACGACGCCCACGAGCACGGCCGTCGACCTTCGACCCATCCAGCGCGTCACGCACCGCATCAATTCAAATGGTTGAGGCGATTCCGGGGCGGCGCTAGGGCCCTTCGACCAGATTGAAGATCGATATCACCCACGCAGGGCGAGACCCGAGCCAGCGGCGAAGGGCACCCTTGCCCGTCCCACAGACAGATGATTGGAGGTCTGGAACGAGCTCATCCAGGCCTCACGATGGGCCAATATCGGCATCGCAAGAGTCGCAGGTGCTCCGATGGTCATGCATACTTCCTGGGCATGAGGCTGGCTCCGGTCGTCCCGCTCACCTTCGAGGAGCTCGAAGCAGGCTTGGAGGACGTTCTGCACTCTCCGCCCGATGACGGTGTACTCGAGATGATCGTGGCGCGCCCAACGGTCGACCAGCGCGAGGTGCTCGAAGTGGGCCGGCTCGACCTCACGGAGGGGCTGGTCGGCGACAACTGGCGAGCGCGAGGGTCCAGCTCCACACCCGACGGATCGGCCGACTCGGAAGCGCAGCTCACTGTCATGAACTCGCGCCTCGCGGCCTTGGTCGCCGGCACAGCGGACCACGGAGGTCTCGCCGGTGACCAGCTCTACCTCGACCTCGACCTCAGCCCGCGGCGACTCCCGGCCGGTACTCGGCTCCAGATCGGTGAGGCTGCGGTCATCGAGATCACCGCCAAACCCCACCGAGGTTGTGCCAAGTTCGCACACCGGTTCGGAAAGGAAGCTCTCCGCTTCGTCAACACCGGCGAGGGCCGCATGCTCGCCCTACGGGGACGGAATGCAAAGGTGGTGACGCCGGGAGTCCTACGGAGTGGCGACACCGTGAGGAGGGTGCCGCTCCTAAACGGGTAATCGCGAAGGTGTTCGTCGCAGGACTCGAGGATCGTCCCCTGGTGTCGGGGCACGATCCATCACACGACCTGTCAAGCACCAGGCTTGGGTAAGCGCTTGCCCTGAAGAGCGGCGATCAGCGGCGAGATCCGAGCGACCATCTATCGGCTCAACGTCTTCGTCCATTCCGAGGCATTCCCTTGGGTCGCTGCGCCGCTCGTGCGGCTCGGGGTCGGAGCCGACAACCCGGCGATCGAGCGCTTGACCCGCGGCGGCGGGCAGGGCCATCGGCAGACGATGCCGATCCTCTCTTCGCGTCCTACGGCGCGTTCGTTTGCGCGCCGCCGGGGCGTGAACCGGCCCGAATGTAGGGCAAGTCTCTTCCGCATGCACGCGGACCATCGGCTTCAAACGGGGCGTTCCCGCCCGGCTCGCCAGCATCCCAGATCGATCGAGCTACCCCAAAGGCACGACTTGATGAGGTTGGTCACACCATTCGTAGGACTTTGGTCACGACTACAGTGCGATCGTGCAGCGCAGTGTCCCGAGATGCCTGCTGCCCGCTGAGCGACGCGCTGCGCTTATCGAGGCTCTATCGAAGGAATCGTGCGGGCCCTCCGGGTGTTCTCCCGAGCATTCAGCCCGAGGTGACCGCGACCGGCGCTGCCGACAGAGGCTGGCCCTTCGCGATTCGGTCCCGTGAGGGACAGGGGGATTCGCTACGGGGGCGACTACAACCCCGAGCAGTGGCCCGAGGAGGTGTGGTCCGAGGACGTCACGCTCATGGTCGAGGCCGGGGTGAACCTCGTGACCGTCGGGGTGTTCGCTTGGGGCGAGCTGCAGGGTGGGCCGCGCCAAGAGCTGCAGTCGGGCTGGATGGACCGCGTGTTGTCACTCCTGCACAGTGCTGGGGTAGGGGTCGACCTTGCCACCGCCACGGCATCCCCTCCCCCGTGGCTGAGCGCCGTCCACCCCGAAATCCTTCCCGTGAGCGCGACCGGGGTGCGATTGTCGCCCGGCGGCCGCCAGCATTACTGCCCGAGCTCGCCGGCATACCGAGACGCCGCCATCGACCTCGTGCGACGCATGGCCAGGCGCTACGGCGATCACGCCGCGCTCGAGCTGTGGCACATCGGTAACGAGTATGGCTGCCACGTGCCGGCTTGCTATTGCGACGTCTCGGCCTCGGCCTTTCGGAGGTGGCTACGGGAGCGCTACGCGGATATCGATGAGCTCAACCGGGCGTGGGGCACCACCTTCTGGAGCCAGCGCTACCGGTCCTTCGACGAGATCCTGCCGCCGCGTGCTGCTCCGACCTTCCCCAATCCGACCCAGCGGCTGGACTTCGCGCGCTTTAGCAATGACGAGCTTTTGGCGTGTTATCACGCCGAGAAGTCGGTGCTGCGTGAGCTCACGCCCGATGTGCCGGTTACCACCAACCTCATGGGTCTGTTCCGACCCGTTGACGGCTGGGCGTGGGGAAGGCAGATGGACCTCGTTTCGGTGGACCGCTACCCCGACCCAGCCGATCCAGACGCCCATGTCGGTGCGGCACTGGTTGCCGACCTAACGCGCTCGCTCGGCAAAGGGCGCCCGTGGTACCTCACGGAGCAGGCGCCGGGGGCTGTCAACTGGCGGCGCGTCAACGCCGCGAAATCGCGTGGCCAGTTCCGATCGTGGAGCCTCCAGGCGGTGGCGCGCGGAGCGGACGCAGTGCTCCAGTTCCAGTGGCGCGCGTCCGCAGCGGGCGCGGAGAAGTTTCACAGTGCGATGGTCCCCCATGCGGGCACGGACACCCACCTGTGGCGGGAGGTAGTGACCCTCGGCGCCGACTTGCGACGGCTGGCGCCCGTGGCTGGCCAACCCGTCCCAGCCGAGGTGGCCATCGCTCTGGACTGGGAGAGTTGGTGGGCGCTCGAGTTGGAGTCACATCCCTCGGCCGAGGTGCGTCAGGTCGACCTCCTCATGGAGATGTACCGCCCCATCTACGAGGCGGGCATCGTCGCCGACCTGACCCATCCGGGAGCAGACCTCTCTCGCTACCGGCTGGTCGTGCTCCCCGCGCTCTATTCAGTGAGCGACGAGATCGCTGCCAACGTGGATGCCTACGTACGGGATGGCGGTGTCGCCGTCGTGACGTACTTCTCCGGCATCGTCGATACCGACGATCGGATCCGCCTGGGCGGGTATCCGGCACCCTGGCAAGAGATGCTTGGACTCTCGGTGGAGGAGTTCGCGCCGCTGCCCTCTGGTACCTCCGACCCGCTGACCGGACCGCTCGCGAGTCGCACATCGCACGCCCTGCGCTGGGAGGAACGCGTGCGCCTGCACGGGGCCGAGGCACTCTTGACCATTGGGGGCGGTCCCCTCGAGGGTGGTGCGGCCGTGACGGTGCACGATTACTCCCGGGGCACCGCGTATTACCTCGCCACCAGCCCCGATCCAGTGACGACCGCTCGGGTGGTGGCGCACGCGATCTCTCGGGCCCAGGTCGCATCCGCCGCGTCTGTTCCCGCGGGTGTCGAGGCAGTTCGGCGCGGTGAGCACCTCTTCTTGATCAACCATGCTGACGGAGAGCGCAGGGTTGATATTGGCGAATCGGCTCGCGCCGACCTCTTGACCGGGTCCATGCACTCGGGGGCCGTCACCCTTGGTCAGGGCGATGCTGTCGTGCTGGGCCCGCCGCAGGCGCCAGTGAGATAATCGGCACCCACGAATCCGGATCAAGAACAGCCGGTGTGCACGCAGGCGCGCGAGGTGGCCGCGCGAGCGCGAGCGGCCAGTCAACCAAGAGCGCCGCTCCGACCTGCATGTCCTTGCCTGCCCTGCACCAAACCGCAGCCCAGGACGGCGAAGGCCGGTAGCGCTTCACCCTGAGGGTCGGGATCTCCCCGTCTTGGTGAGTCTCGCGGCAACCATGGACGGTCGGTCGGCCCAGGCATTGCGAAGCTCGAGCACTGCTTCGGAATCCCAGCTGGCCTTGGGCCTCCCCATGAAGCCTCAACCCGATTCATGCAGGCGACATCGCCGGGCATTGCAACCATGATGTCGGGGGTGGGAACCGTGACGCCCACTGACTTCGACCCGGTCGCGCTCGACGAGCAGCGGCTCGACGACCGAAGATGTGCGAATGACTGACGTCCCAGAGATCCATGGAGCCTGTCGTACAGGATTTGAACCGGTTCGCGAGGCATTCGATAGGAACTTTCGCGATCACGGCGAAATAGGCGCCGCCTTCGCGTTGACGTTGGACGGAGAGAGCATCGTCGACCTGTGGGCCGGATGGGCTGATCGGGAACGAACTCGACCCTGGAGCAAAGACACGCTCGTCAACGTGTATTCGACGACCAAGGGGATGACTGCACTATGTGCTCATATCCTGGCCGATGGCGGCCGCCTCGACCTTGACGCTCCGGTAACCGAGTACTGGCCCGAGTTCGGCCAAGCCGACAAGGCGAAGATCCCAGTTCGTCAGCTGCTGACCCACGAGGCTGGCCTTCCCATCATCGACGAGGAGTTGCCGACGGGCGCCGCGCTCGACTGGGAGCGGATGGTTGAAGCGCTCGAGCACCAGTCACCGGTGTGGGAACCGGGGAGTAAGCAGGGCTACCACGCCGTCACCTACGGGTGGCTGGTGGGCGAGGTGGTTCGACGGGCATCGGGAGCGAATCGCTTCGGCGACTTCCTTGCCCAAGCGGTGACCGGTCCTCTGGGGCTCGACATGTACGTCGGCACCCCCGTCTCCGAACACCACCGAGTGGCTGATCTCGTGAGGGATCGCCTGGACGCTCCGGTGACGCCGACTGCAAGCACCGACGAAGAGACCCCGGAACTGAAGGCAATGCGAGAGCGCTTCGCAGCGATGCTCAACCCGAACTCGCTCGCCTCTCGTTCGCTCGGACTGGCATCGGTACCATTCGCGGCCAACAACAACAGCGCCGAGTGGCGGTCTGCCCAGCTCCCTGCGGCCAATGGCCACACCAACGCACGAGCGCTCGCACGCATGTATGGCGCCCTCGCAAGGGGCGGGGAGGTCGACGGGATCCGCCTGCTCAGCCCCGAATCGGTCGCGCAAGCAGCGGCCGAACAGGTGTATGGCCCCGATGCCGTGCTCGTGGTGGAGACCAGGCGCTCCCTCGGATTCATGCTCCCGGTGCCTGGACAACCCGACCACCGCGGGCCGGCGTCGTTCGGCCATGCAGGTGCGGGTGGTTCGCTCGGCTATGCCGACCCCGAGAGGGGCATCGGATTCGGCTACACGATGAACAAGATGTGGGACTTGACGTCCTTCATGACGCCGGATCCACGGGCCCAGTCCCTCGTGGCCGCCGTTCACCGTTGTCTCGACGTCCTGTAACGGGCTCGGGAAGCCTCGCGGCGCAGCGGGGCGCCCTCCTCGACCGACGAGCCGTCGTGTCACGAGAAGATCCAGCGAATCGCCGAATGAGCCAAAGAGCGGCCTTCAGCCGCCTGCGACCGTCGCTGCCTCTGCCAATTCACGAAGACGGCGGTAGTCGACCTTCCCCGAAGGACTCCTCGCGATGCTCTCGACCACAACCAAGTATCGGGGCGCCTTGTAAGCGGCGAGCCGATCGGCGACGAAGGCTCGCAGGGCACTGATCTCGAGCCGCGTCCCCTGCTCAAGCTCGACGACGGCGGTCACCGCTTGCCCGAACCGTTCGTCGGGGACGCCGACGCACACGGCGTCACGAACGCCCGAGAGCAGCTTGATCACCTCTTCCACTTCTTCGGCGAACACCTTCTCACCGCCGGTGTTGATGACGGCCGAGCTTCGACCGAGAAGCTCGATGGTCCCATCGGCACGAACCAAGGCGAGATCCCCCGGCACCGAGTAGCGAACGCCGTCGATCGTTCTGAAGGTCTTCGCCGATTTCTCAGGGTCCTTGTAATAGCCGAGCGGGACATGTCCTGGGACTGCCACCACACCAGGTAAGCCACTCCCCGGTTCGACATCCCGATCGTCTGGATCGAGTACCCGCACTCCGGGGCCAAGCCTGAACTCCGCGGTCTCAGAGGCATTGCCCGGGGAAGACACACTGGCACCCATCCCCACCGCTTCCGAGGAGCCGAGCGTGTCGAAGATGACGACGTTTGGGAGGTGCTCCAGCAACCCTTCTTTTGTAGCGTGGCTCCACATCACCCCCGACGAGACGATGAGCCGCAACGACGACAGGTCGTACGTGCCACGATGCAGGTCGAGGTCAGCGAGCAATGGCTTTGCGAACGCGTCGCCCACGATCGCGACAGCAGTGACACCGAATCGGTCAATTGTCCGCCAGAGCTCGGATGGATCGAAGTGTCGTCCCTCCTGGGTTACCACCGTCCCAGCCGCGTTGAAGGCAATAAAGGCACTGAATTGCCCGGTGCCGTGCATGAGCGGGCACGCCGGCAGAACCGTGTAGGGATGATCATCGATCTGCGCCTCAAAGCGAGCACGAAGCTCTTCGAGGTTCCGAACCGGGCCGTTGCCCCTGATGGCGTCGCCACCGCCACCGATGACGTGGAAGAGTTCGTTCTGCTCCCACATCACCCCCTTCGGCATGCCGGTTGTCCCGCCGGTGTAGAGCAGGATCAGGTCCTCTCCCGACCTTGACCACGGCGTCGTGGACAGCGGTGCATCGCGGCTCGCGACGTCGTCGTAAGGAATGGCCCAGTCAGGCGTGTCTTTGCCGTCTGCTACCACATACCAGCGCTTCACCTTTGGCAACCGCGCCCGAATTTCTTCGAGGGTTGGGGTGAAGGTTGCATGGAAGACCACCGCCTCGGCATCGGCGTCATCGAGGATGTAATGCACCTCGTCGGCTCCGTAGCGGTAGTTGACGTTCAACGGGACAAATGATGCCTTGAGCGCCGCGTAATACGACTCGAGGTACTCGGGGCAGCTGTAGAGATACGCCGCAACCTTCGATTGATGGCCCAGTCCGGCCTCGAGTAGATCGGCGGTGAGAGCATTGGCGCGTTGGTCGAATTCCCGCCACGTCGTCGTCCTCGCCCCTTGGCCCTGCGCAATCCGATCCGGCACCACTGCGGCGGCGGTCTCCCAGACATCCGCCAGGTTCCACCCGTAGTCGGGTCCCATCAGTCCTTCCCCTCCACCATGCGTCTCTCATCCACGCCGGCATCCGGCGCGTCAGCCGATCCACTCAAGCAGTCAGCTCGCGGGTCGGCAACCTACCGCGAGAGCATGACGGTATTCGACGCGAGCCGCACCAGTTGTACCGGATGTCCCCCATGGGTGCTCACGGCTCAGCGACGAAATGCCGCACCTCCAGAGGGTACTGGTCCCAATAGGTGCGCTCCGGCACGGCTCGTGCTCTTTCACTCATCCTGGTGTGCAACTGAGTAGTCGAAACACCCTCTGTTCACCCTGAGCCGTCGTGCACGACGTGAACCTTGGCGAGCAAGATTCGTCGCGGGATCGAGGCCAAGGTGACGGCGGTTCAACCCGAGGCGGTGCCGGCATCACCCAGCGCGTACGCGGATCGAGCAGGGCGCAGAGGTCTCATGAGCCAATAGGGCCTCCGGGTCGCGTCAGGACTTACCGCGCCCGCCGGCCTCGTCATCTCAATCCATCGGTGATAGGCCGCATGTGATTTGCCTGTGTCGACGCTGATGTCCCCATCTCGGTCCCCGTCGGACGCAGGCCGAACGCGCACCCCCTGATGCCAACAGTGCATTCCGGAGATCGGATCGGGGTGGACAGGAAAGGTGAGGTTCTGATGCACCCCGACCTCCGCCCACCAGATACGCGAGGTGTCTGGGTCATCTGACGCATAGGGCGAGACGCCACGGACGCGGCGAAGGGACCAACGGTCGTCGTTCTGCTCGAGCGCAACAACTTGCATCATCTGACCCTGACCAGGACTGCCCTCTGGGCGCCAACGACCCATGTGATGACTGCACGCGACGACGCCAGGTCGGATCCCTTCCGTGATCCACGCCTTCAGAACGAAATGCCCCACCTCGGTCTCCACCCGCACCAGTTGCCCCGTCCTCGCAATCCCGAGGCGCCTGGCGTCCGAGGGGTGCACCCAGAGCGGGTTCGTGTGCGCAAGCTCGTCAAGCCACTTGGCATTTGCGGATCGCGTGTGGATTTGGGTCGGTAGACGAAATGTGGAAATGAGAACGAGTTGGTCCTCATCGAGCGCGGCTGGGTGGACGTGGCTGTGGATGTAGCCAGGTAGGGCATGTTCCTCCCACCCCCACCCAGCAAGCGTCGACGACCAGAACTCGAGCCTTCCCGACGGCGTCGGAAATCCTCTCCGCACGCTGCCACCGACAAGCACGCCAACCGCGCGGCGCCCATCCTCATCGGGATCTGGTGCTCCGACGGGGACGATGTTTGCCGACGCCGGAGGTGCCCCCCTCGCGTACGCACGTCCATAGGGGCCCACCACCAGATCTTCGAGTTCTTGTGAGGGGACCTCCGCTTCGTGTGGGGCACCCACGTTTCGAGTGATTTCAAAGGCCCCATAGCGGCGCATGTATTCGAGTGGAGACAGCCCCTCGGCCGCGGCCCGTTCGGGCAGCCCTGGCACGGAGTGCTCGAACATCCATCCGTAGTACTCGTCGACCGAGAGCTTCGTTCCTGGCTCGGCGACCGATTCGTGGTACTTGCGAATGCCGAGAGCGCCGTCTGGATCGATCCTCCACGAGAGATCGATCCAAAGCTCATTCTCTTCCCACACCTCTCCCGGGTTCGCTTCTCTCGTGTCCTCGAAATGCTCACCGAGCCGCTCCCTTACCGCGCGGAGAACTGGCTGTCGGAACCCGATCCACTGCCCGTCATACTGCTCGTAGGAGTGAGTGTCATGACGCTCGGCAGATAGCCCGACGGGAAGCACGTAGTCGGCAAAGAGGGCCGTCTCGGACCAGGTGGGAGTGAGCGCGACGTGGCAACCAACTTTCTCTTCGTCGGAGAGCACCTCCACCCAGGTCATGCCATCCGGATTCGTCCAGACCGGGTTGTAGACGCGGGTGAAGTACATCTCAAGACGACCTCGACCCTCCTTCAAGAAATGCGGCAGAAGGAAAGACATCTCGTTTTGAGCGAGCGGATATTCCGACGGCCATGTCAGATCGTTCCAGACCCCTGGGTGTGGAGGGAGGTGGATGGGACGGGGAACGAACTTGTTCCAGGCATTGGGGAACGTTCCTCCTTCTGTCGCGACCGCTCCAAGCAAGGCGCTCAAGAGGAACAGAGTCCTACTGACCTGCCACCCACCGAGATTCCCCGCGGCCGCGGAACGCCAGGTGTGAGCGGAGAAACGGTGACCTGCTGAGGCGACGATCTCAGCCACTTCGGCAATGACGTTCTGTTCGACCCCGGACTCTTCTGCCGCGAAGTCGAAAGTGAACTCCTCGTACAGGGTTGCCAACACGTCCTCGAAGGACTCGAAGCTCTGCTCCATCTCTGGATGGCATTCTGCGAGGAATTCCTCCCAGTTCCACCACCGCTCGACGAATTCACTGTCGTAGCGTTTCGTCTTGATGATGTAGTTCGCGATCGCGAGATTGACTGCCGCCTCGGAGCCAGGCCAGGTCGCCAGCCAGTAATCAGCGTGGGTGGCGGTGTTCGAAAGGCGGGTGTCGAGGACAATTACCTTTGCTCCCCGCTCGCGGGCTTCGGTAATCCGCTGCGCGTGCGGGTTGAAGTAGTGGCCAGATTCGAGATGTGAACTGATGAGGTAGATGACATCCGCGTTCTCGTGGTCTGGGCTTGGGCGATCAATGCCCATCCAGAACTGATAGCCGGTCCTCCCGCCGGATGAACAAATGTTGGTATGGGAGTTGTGGCCATCGACACCCCAGCTGGCCAAGACCCGCTCTGTGAAGCCGTCCTCGCCGGGGCGGCCGATATGCACCATGATCTCGTTCTGCCGATCTTCGATGATTGCAGCTCGAAGCCGAGACGCGATGTCGTCAAGAGCCTCATCCCAGCTCACCCGAACCCAGCGACCCTCCCCCCGTCGGCCAGCGCGTCGGAGTGGGTAGAGGATGCGATCAGGGTCGGTGACCTGGTTGAGAGTCGCAGGACCCTTCGCACAATTCCGACCGCGCGAGCCGGGATGCTCGGGATTGCCTTCAAACTTCTTTATCTGCAGAGTCTCCCGGTCGACATAAGCGAGCAGACCGCATGCGGATTCGCAGTTGAAGCAGGTGGTCGGGACGAGCGTGACATGACGTTCCGAGCGCTCCGGCCAACTGCGGCTATCGAGCTCTACCCAATCCTCCCAACGCTCCTTGGGCGGAAATGCGGCCAGGTGGATGCCCGAGGGACCGGCGTAGAACGTCTCACCCCGTGCCGAGGTCTCTGCCCGCTCGGCAGACACCCGCTTCGTTGGCTCGGGTCGCGATGAAGCGCCGCCCGAGAGGCCCTCAGGTCGGGTCATGCCAGCGGTACCGCCTGGGCCGCCTGCACATACGAGTGCTCATGAGGCATCAGACCGACGAGCGCGACGACTCCCGCCCACCACCCGACAAAGGGCGTAGTGACGCCAATCGCAAGCGCTGCCGCACCCACCCAGAACCAGACGGCATAGCGACCGTGGGTCATCTCGCGGGCGGCAAGGCGGGCTTGGGCAGTCGGGTGATGAGGTGTGACTTCGGCGATCCTGAGGAGCAGGTGAGCTGCGGCAGAGAACGCAAGCAGGACTTCAAGGCCGTGGACAGCCGAGTGTTCCAATACCGCTGCCGCGGGGAGAAGCGCACCGGATCCAGCGAGCAGGGCCTCTACCCCAAGATGCGGGCCGAGAACCGGACTCTGCCAAAGGTCCCTCCCCCGGGCCTGAGCGAAGAGATAGGCCGTGTAGACGGAGGCCATCAGGCCGATGGGGATCCCGAAACCTGCAAGCACCTTCGACGCCGTGACCGAGTCCGCTGCACTCGCGAGGAACTGCGCGACGACGACCCCAGCAAAGGCACCGAGGATCATGGAGCCACGTACGAGCCAACTCCGCCACTGATGTCTCGTGAAGATCAGGTAGAAGCGAAATGGGTGCTTGAGATCCCAGATGAGCAGCGATCCGGTGACACCAAGGAACGCCAGCGCAACCGCTGGACCCACGAACCGCAGAAGCGTCGATGACCAGTTGATGTATCCGAAGACGGCGAGGAGAACCGGTACGAGGTAGGCGCCCGCGGCAACGCCCTTCGTCCAGGTGTAGAGGCTCACCCGCCACCCCCATGGAAGCTGGTGGGCGACGTCGTAGGAGATGACCGCGGCGGCTGATGACGTGGTCGTCCCGTGCTTCCTCGGATGTCCCGAATGCACGATGCCTGGACCCGTCTGCATCTGCGACCAGGCAAAGATTCCGCCTTCGGGACGTTCGGCCGCGAGGGGATCGAGCGTCGCCTGGTGCGCTCCCTTGTAGTAGAGCCCGGGCCTGGTGTGCTTCTCGGGTCGCCGCACCGCAACCGCTTCTCGCTGGACCACGCGAGCAACGGCCGAAGTGGGGTCGTTCAGGTCGCCGACCAGTATCGCCTGGGTGGGGCAGACCACGACACAGGCAGGTTCCAGGCCAACCTCGAGCCTGTGGGCGCAGAAATTGCACTTCTCGGCCGAGTGATCCTCGGGGTTGATGAAGATGGCGTCATAAGGACATGCCGCCATGCACGCCTTGCATCCGATACAGACGCTCTTGTCGAAGTCCACGATGCCGTCTGGACGTCGGTACATCGCTCGGGTCGGACAGGCAGTGACACAGGGGGCGTCCTCACACTGGTTGCACCTCGTCACTTGGAAGGCCCGACGCGCATTCGGGAAATGCCCGATGTCCACGGACTTCACATAGGTGCGGCTCACGCCGACCGGCACGTCATTCTCGGACTTGCACGCAGTCGTACAGGCGTGGCAACCGATGCAGCGGGTTTGATCGAGGACCTTCACCCACCGCGGGGCGTGCGCGACTTCCAACGAACCGTCATCGCGTCCGTTGATCGCAACCGCCACCGGTCTGGAGGCTAGGGCTCGACCGCAGACAAGTCCAAGGAATACTTTCTATCTGTATCATTCATAATATGAATGATCGGGTGGCAGTGACCATCGACCAGCTTCGAACCTTCTCAGCCGTCGCCACCCACGAGCATGTGACGAACGCCGCCGAGAGCCTCGGGCTTTCCCAACCCGCAGTGAGCCATCAGTTGAAGGCGCTCGAGCGCGCTCTACGGCTTCCATTGTTCGAAAGGGTGGGACGCCGGATTCGACTCAACGCGGACGGCAGAGCCCTGAAGCCAACCGTGTCAGCAGCCCTCGCCGCGGTACGAGCGGTGGAGGAAGCGGCAGCTGCGCGTCGCGGGTTGATCGAAGGTGAACTGATGATCGCAGCAAGTAACACGGTGGGCATCTACCGCCTACCCAGATGGCTCGCCGGGTTCGGTAATCGGTATCCAGGGGTCGAAGTCAGAGTCCGGCTCGTCAATACCCACGAGGCGATCTTGCTGCTCCGCGATGCCAGCGTCGACTTGGCCTTGATCGAAGGCCCTGGCGCCACGGAAGATCTCGAAGAACTGCCGATCGAACGCGACGAACTCGTGGTCGTCGTTGGATCCGAGCATCCCCTCGTTGGAGTTGCGCACGTCAGGGCCGCGGACCTGGCACGCCATCGCTATCTTGCTCGAGAGGCTGGCTCCGGCACTGAGGCGCTCGCTGCCGATCTCCTCGGCACGGCCTACCGCTGCGGACAAGTGATGGAGCTCGGACAAATCGACGCGGTCCGCTCGGCGGCGGTTGCGGGCCTCGGGTATGCAGTCCTTCCGATTGCCGCCATCAGTGATGACCTCGCGATCGGTCGGCTTCACAAGCTAAATACCGGTCGCCAAAGCCTGGCCCGAAGGCTGAGTGCGCTGCGCCGACCCACCAACGCTTCTCCGTTAGTCGAAGCGTTCTGGAACCATCTGATGTCATTCTCTGAATTTCAGCCAGGGCGGTGATGCTCGCGAAGCCTGTCCAACGAACGAGGGACATTTCTCGACCTTGAACTCCAGAATCGGACGGTTTCGCGCAGTAGAACCGGAAGGGCTCGGTGCCACTAGAGATCGCTCGAGACGACCTGGTGATGCACGTCAAAGTACCGATCCAGATGGAAGGCGGTTATCGCGTTCTCACGCAACAGCTGTCGAACCTCGCGGTCACTCATCTTGGCCCGTTTCGCGAGGTCAAGTGCGGTTTCAAGTGAATGGTCCCACGTCGAGTCGGCATGCGGGTAATCGGTCTCGAACAGAATTTGCTCCAAGCCGATCTGCTCACGACACTCCAGTCCGTGCAGATCGTCGTAGATGCACGCGTAGACTCGCCCAGCGAAATAGCTGCTCGGCGGATTGGGAAGCACGTCTCGAAGTCCATCGATCGCCTGGTCGATCGCTGCATTGTTCTTCCACACGTTGTCTGCACGCTCCAGTACGAATGGGATCCAGCCCGCCTGGACCTCGCTGAGCGCAATACGAACACTTCTGAACCTCTCCAAGGTTCCCGACATAATCCAGTCGAGAGCAGCGTGCATCCCGTACTCCCACAACAGAACACTTGACACCGCATGAAACATGTCATCGGCCGTTGACGCGCTCTTGGAAGAGCTTCCTACGTGAAGGTTCACCACGGTGTCAGTCTCTTCACATGCCTGAAGGAAAGGATCCCAGTAGCGCGAGTAGAGGCTCGGCAGGCCGAGGAAGGGAGGGCATTCGCTGAAGGTAACTGCATGACTACCCTTCTTGGCACAACGACGAACCTCGCCAGCAGCCAGTTCGGCATCCCAGAGCGGTACCAGCGTGACGGGAACCAGACGTCCGCGTCCAGCACCCCCACACCACTCATCGATCATCCAGTCGTTGTATACCCGCAAACAGGCGAGCGCGAGATCCTTGTCATTCCCCTCAAGGAAGAGCTGACCACAGAACCTAGGGATCGTAGGAAAGCAAAGCGAGACCTCCGTGTGGTTGCGGTCCATTGCCTCCAAACGAGCCTTCTGTTCGTACGCCCCCAAGGGGATATCAAACTCATAGCTGAGCGGATAGAAGTTCAGAGCATCGCGATCTTGCCCAACGGCGCAGAATCCCCTCGCGAGCAGCCGCCGCGAGTCCTCATATATCCACGCGTCGGCAGGCCGCCCATCCCCACCGCTTGGATCCTCGTTGAAGGTCCAATTGTTCTTCGCAAAACCGACATCCGTGACCCAAGTCCTCTCGACTCGGGGGGCACGGTCGAGGAAGCGTCTCGGGAGACGGTCTACCCAAAGATTCGGGGGCTCGATCACATGGTCATCCACCGACACGATTCGAAGCCCCGCGGAACCGTTCTCACCCATTTGCACTGGGACCATCGCCTACTGGATGCTCTCGCGTGCCCAGTCCACCATCTCGGAGGCCGCGCCATAAGCGAGATCCTCTTGTCCGTGATAGTGATGCGTCGCGCCTTCCACAATCTTGATCTGCTTACGATCGTGTGATATTGCGTCGTAGAACTGCTTCGCATAGCTCGGAAAGCACACCTCATCAGCCGATCCATACATCACCAAAACAGGAACGCTGATCCGAGCAGCGTGGATTCGCCCATCTCCGTTGCTTTCGTCATAGCTCCACTGACTTAGCCACGAGCGCAAGGTTGAATAGTGCGCGAGCGTGATCGGGCTATAAGAGGCCTGTGCCGGCGCTCCCCACGAGGTCGTCGCTTCCCGATCTGACGGATCTATTGTCAGATCTAAGAAGCGCGGATCAGCAAGCGTCCCATGAATCGTGAACGGTAGATCGCGGATCCCATCACCGCGAGCCGACAGCATATCCAACTGTTCATGAACCCACGCCGTGATCCGACGATTGCGTCCCACCTGAGCCGCCCGGTAGCGGTCCAGGAAATCGGCGGAGTAGGGAGGACCGTTCTTCTCGGAAAACATGTCGAGCTCTTCAAGTCGCTCGAACGGACGAGACTCGTTGCTGATTGCGGGATCGAGCCAGTCGGTGAATACCATCGAACGACCGGGATGTGCCATAAAGAACACCACCCCATCGACTAGTGGAAGCTCAAAATCGGTTAGATCTGGGGGGTCTCCAGCCGGTGTCGAGCGAATCGTAGGAGACTCAGCCTGGCTTTGATAGAGCGCCGCGAGGCCGCCGCCCCCGGAGTTGCCTACCAGGATCACCTTCTTATAGCCATCCCGTCGCAACGACGCGACCGCCGAGGCCACATCAAGCACACAATTCTCCATCATGAGCGCAGAGTCGTTGGCGATATACCGCGTACACAGGCCAATGGCATCTACGCCACACGCACTGAGGTGCGGGAGCATCGGATGGCCCAGGAAGTTCGATGAGGGGTGAACCACCACGAAGGCGGTATCCGAGGGCCCTTCTTTGCTCCGGTGACGACAGCCCCAGATCACGCCCGCTGCTTGGGCCACGCCCGAGTAGACATCTCTGGACGCGCTCGGGTACATCGGGATGCCGAGCAGTTCCCGCGTGGTGAACCGATCGTCAGCGAGCCTCTTCATGCGCCGTATCCTTTCGAACAGTCATAAATAGAGATCTGAAATGTCTCGCGATAGCAGCTCAGTCGCCGAGCCATCAAAGACGAGCTCACCGCGACGCAGGACGTAGCTTCGATCGGCGACATCAAGTGCAATTCTCGCGAATTGCTCAACCAGGAGAACGGCTGCCCCCCGCCGGGATGCCCGCCAAAGCTCCTCAAGGAGGCGGTCGACGATCTGCGGAGCTAGCCCCACCGACAATTCATCGGCCAATACGATCTGCGGGCGCGATGCCAACACGCGCGCCACCGCGAGCATCTGTTGCTGCCCGCCGGAGAGTACCCCGCCTCGTCGCTTGAGCAGAGGCTTGAGCTCAGGAAACGTCTCGAGTGCGAGTTCCTTATCTCCGCGCCCAAGTCGGAGATTCTCTTCGACCGATAGCCCCATAAAGATCGATCTGGTGTCTGGGAGCCAACCGATGCCGGCTCGGACGCGCTTAAAGGTTGGACTGCTCGCCTTCTCGCCGTTGAGGTAAATACTGCCTTCCCATGCAGAAAGCAATCCGACGACTGCCTTGATAAGGGTCGTCTTGCCGGCTCCATTCGCGCCAAGCAATGCCACCACTTCACCGGACGCGACCTGCAGGTTGACATTTCTAACCGCCGGATGATCGAGATACCCGGTGGTGACGTCATCGACGACAAGCCGGTTCTCTGCCAGATCGAGGATTCGCTTGGTGTTCGCAACCATCACACGGAGTCCACCTCTTGAGCAGCCGCCCGAGCCTTCCGTCCCAGATACGCGTCGATCACCTTCTCGTCGGACCGGACCGTTTCTGGATCCCCACTGGCGATGACAGCACCCTGATCTAAGACAACTAGCTGATCTGCGGCCCTCATGATCAGATCGACATCATGCTCCACGACAAGGACAGCGATCGCCAGACTCTCAGACATTGTTCGTATCAATTGGACGAGCTCATCACGTTCGGTTCCCGACAGACCCGCAGCTGGTTCGTCGAGGATCAGCAGCTTTGGAGAGCTGACTACTGCCCGAGCCACCGCCACCAGTCGACGCTCTCCCAGGGAAAGGTCGCTAGGAAGCATCGAGCGAAAGTCCAACAGACCGATCCGCGCCAGGGCCCAGTCGACCCTTTGCTGGACGGAGACCCCTACCGTCTTGGATCTCGGGCGAAATAGGCACGTGAACCAATCGACTGGATTAGGTCGAAAGGCCGCAACCTCGAGATTCTCTTCCACCGTGAGGTCCTCGAGCAGTTCGAGTGATTGGAAGCACCGAGCGATCTCCTTGCGACTTCGTCGAAATGGGCTCAGACCGACAAGGTCTTCTCCATCAAGCGAGATCCTCCCTGTGTAGCGGGTGTAGCCAGTCAAAGCATCAATGAGAGTGGTCTTGCCGGCCCCGTTTGGACCGATCACTCCCAAAACTTGCCCACCTGTAAGTTCGAGCGACACGTTTCGAAGAGCTTCGACTGCTCCGAACCGGACGGATACGCCTTCAATCGTCAACCGGCAGGGGTTCTTCCTGGACGCGTCGGGGGGTGTCAGGTCCACGCCAGAATTCTCCCTTGCGACCTCGGCCACGAGGCCCGTCTTTCGCCGCTTCCTTCCACTTCGAAATCCCGCGAACGTCGAGGCAATGCCATCCGGGTTCATGAGCACCGTGAATAGAAGCAGAATGCCACCGACAAATACGATCCATTGTCCGATACCCATGACCGTGAACAGCTTGGCACCGAGGCTACTGGCATCGATCATCGCTCCGGCTATAGCTCCTGCGATGAATCCGACTCCTCCAACCACTGCCTCGATCGCATAAGTGATGTTCGAAAAGGCATCGAAGGTCGAGAACAAGGCGTTCGGATAACGGAAGACAATGAGCAGCGCACCCCAAGTAGCAATGACCTCTGCGATGACAAAGGCATACAACTTCACACCAATCACATTGATCCCAACCGACGCGGCAGCACGTTCATTACTTCGGACGGCTAATAGGCGGCGGCCTATCTGTGACCGACGCAGATTCCGGACCATGAAAGCGATCACCACAAAGACAATGATCGCCGTCACTGAGTACCGCACAGGAGAGTTTGTTTCGTCGATTTGTAAACCAAGAACCTCGGGGAATCCGACATGAATGCCGGTTGAGCCACCGGTCAGATTATTGGTGTTGTAAACAAGATCAGCGAGCGCGGCCGCGACCGCCAAGGTCACGATAGCTAGGTTGAGACCGCGTACTCGTAGTGCTGGTAGCCCCACAAGGAGCCCAATCGGGATCCCAACGCACACGCCGACAATGACTGCCGCGGGCCCTGGCCAATGTGCTGCACCCACGAGTTGGGCCGCTATTAACGCCCCTACCCCGCCGAGACCAAGCTGCCCGAGGCTTAGCTGACCCGCGTAGCCCGTCAAGACGACGAACGACAAGAGGAAGACGGCGACGATGAACGTTGATGTAACCGGCAGAATCCATGCCGAAGGAGCGAGGCTTTCCACTAGGACGAGACCGACTGCTCCGATGACCAAATTGACGGGCTTGATCTTTCCGGAACCAATTCGGGGAAGACGCTCTCTGAAGAAACCTCGAGTCGGCAAGACGCTCCCACGAGCTGTCAAAGCAATGATGATGATCAACAGCGGGACCGCCTGAGGAAGGTCGGGCAAGGCTGAGAGCGGACCGGAATGTCCCCAATAGGTCAGTTCAGATTCGGTGATTCCAATCGCCAGCGCTCCCGTAAGCGCCATAGGGAATGAAGTGAAGCCACCAAGGAGCGCGGCTCCGAGCGCTGGCAGCAGCAGGCCGTCGGACATGTTGCTGAGGCTGACGCCCGACTCCGGCGCGATCAGAATCCCGGCAAAGGCGCTCAGAGCGCCGGCGATCGACCAGTTGACGAGACGAACCAGAGAGCAGGAGATCCCTATGGCTTGTGCAGCAATCTCATTCTCCGCTACGGCGGTTGCGTTCAGCCCAAAGGTCGAGAATCGATAGAAAACCCACAGTAGAAGCGTAAGGACGAGAGCAACAGCAAAGATGATGATGTTGGCGACCGAAACAGTTGCGGGACCGATCGACACCGTGCTCGAGGGCAAGAACTGAGGCAGAACGACGGGAAGCGAACCGAAGACCAGCTGACAGATCGCCTGGAGCACAATAAGGATCCCCAAGGTGGCGACGGTCTTCGTGAGGACACTTGACTCCTTGAGCTGTCTCATCACGATCAGCTCAACCAAGGCACCGACGATGGCACCCGCCACCACGGAGATGGCAATGGCTGGGACTATACCGAGGCCATGACCCTCCAGGTTCACGACCAGAAAACCGGCGGCAACCGCAAACGCTGCCTCGGCGAAATTCACGACACCCGAGGTGCGGAAGACAACGATGATCCCGAGAGCGAGAAGCCCATAGCTCCCGCCAGTTGCCAAGCCAAGTATCCCGAACTCAAGGACGTATTTCATCGAACCGGCGCCCTACCTTCGTCCCGACGTGTCAGCTGCGTCACTCGCCAAGCTGGATTCTGTGTCGGCCAGCAAGAGCCGACGAAAGCGCGGCCCCCGAACGGCGCGACGTCTCGGATGATGGGGAGTTGAGACATCGCAACCGTTCGGGGCCGCCGTCGAGGGGACGAACCCCTACGAATGTTTGAAGATGGGGGTGATATTGATGGGCTTGCCAATCTCCTTGAAGCCCGATCCTGTCCATGAGTACGCGATATCAACGGCATCCCGGTCATCCGGGTATCCGGGAAGGGGACCCGCCTTCAATGCGAAGTCAGTCTTGGTCATGAGCCCGGTATTTACCTTCGTCAATTTGT
>DAHUZT010000035.1 GCA_027315005.1 Acidimicrobiaceae bacterium
GGGGCTGATCCGGGTAGCGCTCCAGTCTCCCGACGGGCGACGCTTCGCGGTTGCGTACCTGCGCCGCGGCGACATCGCCGGGCTCGCCCGCCTGACCGGCAGGCGCTACCCGCTCAGCTTCGAGACCGTCACCGACTGCCGACTGCTGCGCCTCGGAGAGCCGGCAGTCCAAGAGCTACTCCAGCGCCATCCCGAAGTCGGCGCTGCGGTCGCCAGTCAGCTCAACCGCCACATCGACGACATCTTGCACGAGACCGCGCTCGCCGCGTTCGGTCATGTCCGCCAGCGGGTGCTGCGCCATCTGCTCGCCCTGGCCGTGATCGACCCGACGGGTCCGGCCCGCTGCGAGATAACCCACCAGGAGCTGGCCGACGCCGTCGGCTCGGCACGCGAGACGGTCACCCGGACCATCTCGGAGCTTAAGGCGGAGGGGTTGCTCGAAGGCGACCACGGAGCCCTGGCGATACCCGACCCCCAACGGCTGCGGCGCGAGCTCGCTCCCTGAGACCCAAGTAACTAGACATTTGGACGGCCGAAGGAAGCCTGGGCGGGTCAACCCGCGACGAGAGTCGGCACCGTGTCGCTGGAGCTCACGGCCACGTCGGCGGAGTAGTTCGGCCACGAGCACGCTGGCGTCGGCGACGACGATCACCCCGGCAGGCCTCGCCGGAGGTCGAAGAGCTCGGCCAGCTGATCTTCCGACATGTCGGTGTGTTCGAACAGGTTGCTCCACGGTGCGGCCGAGCCGCTTGATGCGCGCGTCGCCTGGTCGCGGTCGCGGTCGACAGGGATGTAGAAGTCGATCATGTTCGCCGTCCAGGGCCAGGGGGGTCGCACCTTCCATGTTCGCGACGACATCGCCGCCATCGTCGGCGTCGACCGCATGCCGACCGTTGTGGTCATGCTTCACAGGGCATCGATCACACTTGGCCGGTGGCCTGCTCTGCAGTCGGACGTCTCGTGGCAGGAGACGTAGCCGTTGGTCCCGAAGGGCCGTCGTCCGCAGGGAGGGCGCGGGGCGTTGGTGTTCCGTCTGGCTCGTGGGCCCGAAGTGCGCAGTCCGCACTAGCGCACTCCGAGCCCGATCGGTCTATCCTCGGCCTCCCTGGGGGCTGCCCCGCGCCTGGACTGGGGTGTACCCTGGAGGCACCATGTCGTCGACCCAGCCTGCCCCGTCGGGTCCTAGCGAGCACCTGGAGCTACCCGTAGCCGAGTTGCTCGATCGGGCGCGGCCGTTCCCGCCGAGCCGGGAGATGCGCATCGACGACGTATCAGAGGAAGAAGGCGTCGCCTTCCTCTCCGCGCTCGGGGCGTGACGGCCCGGCCGGCTCGCGGCCCGGTCGTGATCGACACCGACGTCTACGGCGCCCAGCTTGTTCCAGGCTCGGCTCTTGCTGCCCGATACGAGCCGCTCATCGTCGGGCGCCCTGCGTTCGTCTCCTTCCAGACGGCGGCCGAGTTGCGCTACGGGGCCCTGCGGCGGAACTGGGGTGAGCACCGGATGCGTCAGCTCGAGGCACGCATCGCCGCGGCCGAGACCGTCCACTCCGGTCCCGACCTCGTCGGCATCTACGCGCATCTCCGGGTCGAGTGCGAGCGGGCTGGTCACGCCTTGAGCCAGCGGGTCCACGACGCTGACCGATGGGTGGTAGCCACGGCGATCCGCCTCGGGATCCCGCTGGTCTCCAATGACGGCGTCTTCCGGGATGCTCCTGGCCTGGTACTGCAAACGGCCCTGGCGCCCTGATGACCGGATGATCCGGGCCGGCGGCGGGCCCGCTCCTTGGGAGCGTGAGGTCGGTTCAACCTGGCACGGCTCCCGGTCATCATCGACCGAGCGGCGTTGTACGCCGACGCGTGAGTAGTGCAGCGCCATAGCGGCTGCATTATGCAGAGCCGGCGACCACGGCTTTCGCGCGAGCGGCGGCGCGGACATCCGCGAATGAAGGATGTCACCTCCACCGGAATTTTCGGGGAACCGGTGCTGGTCAGTCGCGTGCCGCCGGCGGACAGTCGTTAGGCCTCGAACGGCACCGCGTGCCCGAGGCACCGCGCGAGCTGGCGTCAGGCACGTATGACCCGAAGCCCCGGGACGTCGTCGTAGTCGGCATCTTGAGATGCGACTGCCAGGTCGTTGGCGATGGCCGTCGCAGCGATCCACGAGTCGTTGATCGGCATTCGCTTGTCTGCGTCCCGAAGCGCGAGGCGTAGGGCCGCCCAGGCATGGGCAACGCCTTCATCGATCGGCAGGGGGTCGAGCGCAGCCGCCGCCGACAAGGTCTCCAGCCGTCGAGCCCGGGTGGGTCCGTCCGGTGCAGCGAGGACCCCGAGCCGTAGCTCGCCTACGGTAACGACGGATACGGCGACGCGCCCGGGTGGGCGGGCGGAGAGTGGTCGATCCTGCTCGAAGGCGATGAAGAGAGACGTGTCGGCGAGCGCAAGCTCGCCGCCGACGTCCTCGCCGGACGAAGTCATGCGATCGGGAGGTCGTCGGTCGTATCTGGTAGGAGGTCCGCCAGTTCTCGGGCAAGCCCCGGATCGGCGCGCCATCGGTCGCTGTGTTGGAAGAAGGCGCTCCAAGCCATGGATGTCGGCCGAGCAGGCAGTGGCAGCAGCTGGGCCACAGCACGGCCACTCACCGTCACTCTCAGGCGTTCGCCGTGCTCGACCCGACGGAGCACGGCGCTGACGTCGTTTCGAAGGTCGCGTGCTGGGATGTCGGTCACAAGGTTATCGTAGCATCTCTGCTACGATGCGGTCCAGCGGGCCTCGGCGAGAACTTCGAGCCGATTTCGTGGCTCTGCCGGGTTCGAATACGACATCGTCTTCTCCGCCCGATCGTTGACCAGGATCATCGTGACGGCAACGGGCACGGTGCGCGAACCGCTCAGTCGGCACTGCCGACCGTGGCGTGGATCAACGAACCCCAGGAGGCGCTGATACAGAACGTTTGATCGACGCCCGTCTCATTGGCCTTGACAGCTTCCGCTCAGAGGATCAGGCACGAGGGCTGGGGTCCTGGGATGCGACGCTGTCGAGGTCGGTACGAAGCCGGGCCAGGCCTTCGCTCGGTGCGCATACCTGACCTGTTGCATACCTGACCTGTTGGCTACCTCAGGTCGATCGGCGGCGCCAGGGTGTTCACCAAGGCGTGCTCATTTTCGCAGGCGACAGGCCGCCGCTTGATGGTCAACCCGACCAGTCCGTTTCGACGACCGTTGGCGTTCGCCCCCGGTCGATCCTGCTGAAGTGGACCACGAAGCCGGCCCGCCCGAGCGGGATGATCTCGACCACCCGGAGGTCGGAGTCGGCAGCCAGTTCCTCGAAGCCCGACCGGCTATAGCCGTGCACACCGACGCCGCGGGCGCCGTAGCGGATCTTGCGAAGGCCCGTCCTCAGGCCTGGCGAGGGGAAGGAGCCGACGACGTGCCGGGCCGCACGACCCATGCGCGAAAGGAGCTCGTCCGGCCGATCGACGTAGTCGAACACCCCGAGGGCGACGGCCACGTCGTAGGCATCGATCTCGTCGATCTGCTCCCATCCCCGTTGGTCCACCACGACCATGCCCGACAGGACCGCCGCCTGCTCGCGGGCGAGTGCCACCATCGCGTCGGCCGGATCGATGCCGGTGACATGGATACCCTTGGCGGCGAGCGGCGCGAAGAGCGGACCACTCCCGCAACCGACGTCGAGCACCGTCGATGCCTCCACCTGCACCGAGATGTCGACGGCGCGCTCGAGCCGGTCGAAGAGCGGCCCGCGGCCCAGCACCCGGGCCACCGGCTCACTCGAGTAGAACGCGGCGAAGCGTCCGGCCCGCTCGTGGAAGTAACTCTGGAATTCACCACTCGACATGACCACACGCCCGACTGCCGTACCGGCTCAGTACCTGTGAGAACACCTTGCGCACCCGTCCCCGCCCGATGAGCTGTTTGGCCACAGCGACCGAGCGGATCGCCGCGGTACCCGGAAGCGTCGCCCCGAAGTCGTAGGAATGGTAATAGAGGACCGCCGGCCCTGTCGCCAACGAAACCGCTCGGGTGGTCACCGCGGCCGGAACCAGTCGCTGGTAGCTGCCTCCGCCCAAGGGAAGCCCCCCGACCGACAGCACCGGCAGCTCCCGGACCGGAGAGGACGGACCCAGCCTCTGCGTGTCCGAGACGTAGGAGAACCCGGCTTCGGCCAAGAGAGAGCGGTAGCGGACCAGCTCCATTCCCGCGGGAACGTCGAACCGGGGCGACCGGAACCCGCTGACGGGTACCTGGACCTGGTCCTCGAGCGCTTCGCGGCCCATTCGCAGCCAGTCCACGAGGGTGCCGTCCTCTTCGGGCAGATGGCCATGGTCAGGCCCGTGGCTAGCGATCTCGTGGCCGTGGGCGGCGAGGGAGGCGAGCTCGTCTGCGACCCGTGGTGCGTAGTCAGCCACCACGAACAGGGTCAGCGCGTCCGTTCCGGGGTTCTGGCCCTCGACCGCCCGCTCACCCCGGAGCAGCGAGTCCAGCCCGGTGAGACCGGTCACCGCCCCCGCAGGTCGGTCGAGGTCCTGTCCGAGCACCGCCATACCGTCGTACCAGTCCTCGACATCCACGGTCAGGCAGACCTCGGTCACGAATACCCCTCCAGCGCTGAGTCCGCGCCGGTGCCGCCCACGCCGATGGCGGCGTAGACAGCCCGCAGACGGTCGAGGACCCTGTCCTCCGAGTATCCTCCGATCACCCGCGCCCGGCACCGCTCACCGAGCTCGAACCGCCTGGCCGGATCCCCGAGCAGCGACCGGACCACCGCGGCCAGGGCCTCGCCGTCGCCGCGCGGGACGAGGAGCCCCGAGGACGGGTCGATGACCTCCCGCACTCCGCGGATGTCGTACGCGACGACCGGGCGACCCATGGCCGCCGCCTCCATGGTCACTCGCGGGATCCCCTCCCGGTAGGACGGCAGGACGACGACATCGGCCGACGCCAGGTAAGGACGCACGTCCTCGACGCCACCGACGAAGCGGACCGCTCCGGACTCCGAGGCCCGGGCCACCTCCGCCTCGTTCAACGCGTCGCTCTGGTCGTGCTCGAAGGGTCCGACATGGACGAAGTCGGCCTCGCTGGACAACGACTTCGCCAGATCGAGGAAGTCGGCACAGCCCTTCTCGCGGACCAGGCGGCTGACCATCATGACGATGGGCCGGTCCGACACCAGTGCGGGTGACACCGACGCCGTGAAGCGATCCAGCACGATACCGTTGCCGATGTAGGTGAGCTTGTCCTTCTCGCAGATCCGGGCGGCGGGTAACGCCTGCTCGTCCTCGCTGCTCTGGACCAGCACCCGATCCGCCCAGCCGCAACACCACCGCTCGAAGCACCAACCCAGCAGATTGGCCTTGCGGTCGTTCCCGGCGAAGTACAGCGATCCGTGGATGGTGTAGATCGCGGGTGAGCCTGTCAGCCGGGCAGCGGGCAGACCCAGAAAGGACGCCTTCGGAGTGTGGGTCTGCACCAAGGCGAAGCGCTGCTTGCGGAGATATCGCCACAGCCCGACGAAGGACCGCAGGTCCGAGGCCGCGAACTCGCGGCGAATGGGGATCACCTCCACGTCGACGCCGGTCGGCGGATCGTCGTAGGCGTCACCGCTCACGACGGTCCAGTCCATCTCCCCGAGCGAGCGGAGCTGGTTGCCGAGCAGCACCCGCGCCGTCAGCGAGGTGGTGACCACACGGCAGCACCGAGCAGGCCGGCGGGTGGAACCGAGCCCACCGGCTCGGGGACGATCTGATCCGCTCATCGGCCGTTGCTCCCCCGTCGCCCAAGACCCCGGTGCCCCATCGGGAGCGTCAACCTACCAGCAGCCCGGAGGCGTCTCGACCCGGCATGCAGAACGGCCGCCGGTCGGGCTACCTGCCGAGCCCGGGCATCCACCGTTCGAGCCACGCCTGGAGGGCGAGCACGTCCCACAGCTCGTGGGCCAGGTCGCGTCGGCCGGCGAGGTGCTGGTGCCACGCTCTTCTGATGGGATCGGGGTCGAGCACCCCCTGGCGGCGGAGCAGGTCCTGATCGAGGAGGGCTTCGGCCCACGGTCGGAGGCTGGTCCGGAGCATGGCTCCGATGGGAAAGCCGAACCCCATCTTCGGCCGCTCGACGAGCTCACGGGGAACGTGGCGGTAGAGCACCTGGCGCAGGAGCCATTTGGTCTGGCCGTCGCGCAGCTTGGCCGAAAGCGGCAGCCTCCACGCCAGCTCGAACACCGAACGGTCGAGGAAGGGCACCCGGGTCTCGAGCGAGGTGGCCATGGCGGCTCGGTCCAGCTTGGTCAGAATGTCGTCCGGGAGGTAGCCCACCAGGTCAAGCCAGAGCATCTGCTCGGTGATCCCGCCGAGCTCGGGCCACTCGAAGGACCGGGAGGCCACAGACGCCGTCGGCCCCGCTCCCCGCACCAAGGACTCCGCGCCCTCCCAGTAGGAGACGAGGGAGAGGTAGGCATCCTCGGGACCCGAGGACCCGAGCACCTTGGCCACCTTGGCCACCTTGAGGGCCGGGTTCCTCACTTGCAGCCGGGTGGGCAGCGCGGCCGAGGCGGCGTCGACCAGGTCCGGAGGGATCCGGCCGAGGCAGGCACCGGCCAGCCGGCGGAGCCTCGGAGGGACCACCGACGAACGCCTCCAGATCGACTCGAGCCATGCGTGTCGGTTGTAGCCGGCGAACAGCTCGTCGCCGCCGTCGCCGGACAAGGACACGGTGACCCGGGTCCGAGCCAGCTTCGACACGAGGTGCATCGGGATCTCCGACACGTCCCCGAACGGCTCGTCCCAGATGTCGGGCAACGAGGGGATCACCGTCTCGGCATCGGCATCGGTCAGGACGAGGGGGGTGTGGTCGGTCCCGAGGTGGGCGGCGACGGCGGCGGCCTCGGCGGACTCGTCGAAGGCCCGGTCGGGGAAGCCCACCGTGAAGGTGCGCACGGCGCTGGTGCTGTGCTGCTGCATCAGCGCAACCACCGTCGCCGAGTCGATCCCACCGGACAGGAAGGCGCCGACGGGCACGTCGGCTACCATCCGTGCCTCGACCGAGGCCGCAAGGACTGCCTCCAGCTCGTCTGCAAACGAGCCCGCGGGTCCACCGAGAGGTCGGCTCCGGGCGTCCTCGATGGCCCGACGTGCCGACCAGTAGGCACGGGGCCGGAGCGGTGCTCCGGGGGGGCAGCCCGAGCCGACGTCCACCAGCTGCCCGGGGAGCAGCTTCGACACCGACCGGTAGATGGTCGCCGGAGCAGGGATGCAGTTGTGCCGGAGAAAGAGAGCGACCGCGTCACGGTCGAGCTCCGGATCGAACCCGGGGAGCGAGCCGAAGGCCTTGAGCTCGGAGGCGAAGGCCAGGGCACCACCGACCCAGCCGTAGTAGAGCGGCTTTTCGCCGAACCGGTCCCGCACCAGGTGCAGCCGACGCTCGCGCCGGTCCCACAAGGCCAGGGCGAACATCCCTTCACTGGCGTCGAGGGCACGGTCGAGCCCCCAGCGTTGCACGGCCTCCACCAGCACCTCGGTGTCCGAGCCACCCAGGAACGCCGTCCCCTCGCTGGCAAGACGCCGTCGGAGCTCGCGGTGGTTGTAGATCTCGCCGTTGTAGGAGACGACCCACCGGCCGTCGGAGGACTCCATGGGCTGGGCTCCCTCGGGTCCGAGCCCGACCACCGACAGTCGACGGTGCCCGAGATACACCCCGCTCGCCGGGTCGGACCAGAACCCGTCGGCGTCGGGGCCCCGGTGGGTGAGGGTGGCGGTCATGGCGGCCACTCGCCGGACGAGCGTCTCGGACCCGCTCTCCGTACCAGGGTCAAACAGGCCGGCGATGCCGCACACGGCGCGCTCCTCCCGGCCGAACGTGCAACTGGGTAGGACGTCCCCGGCCACACCCTGGTGGGGGGCCGGACGTCACCAACGGGCGCCACTTTACCCCCTCGACCATCCGGAGATCATCGGTGGTGCCGTCTGCCGTGTCAAGGCTCGCGAACCGATCGCCTCCACACATCCCGAGCGCCTCCGATCGCGGCTGTTACCGTCTGGCGTCATGTCGCCTACGGCTTCATCGTCGGTGAGCCAACCGTCCCGCCGGTCCAACGCACCGCCGGACCGGGCGAGGTGGGTCCTGGCCGCCTTGATCGGCGTGGCCACCGTCGCCAACCTCAACCTGGCCGTGGCCAATGTGGCCTTACCGGAGATCGGCGAGTCGTTCCGCGCCTCGCAGACCCAGCTGAACCTGGTGAGCGTGGGCTTCTCCCTCGGACTGGCTGGTACCGTCTTGTACCTCGGCGCCTTGGGCGACCGCTACGGACGCAAGCTCCTGCTGCTCGTGGGCATGGGCCTCACCGCCCCCCTCGCCTTGATCGCGGCATGGGCGCCGTCCATCGAAGTCCTGATCCTCGCCCGCTTCCTCGGTGGGGTCGCAGCGGGGCTGGCCTATCCCACCACCCTGGCGCTGATCACCGCCCTGTGGGACGGCACGGGCCGCACCCACGCCATCGCTCTGTGGTCGGCGGTCGGTGGGGCGGTGATTGCCATCGCCTCTCTGGCCGCGGGGTGGGTTCTGACCGTGGCCTGGTGGGGATCGGTCTTCCTCCTGACCGCCCCCCTCTCTGTCGTCGCCCTGGTCATGGCCGTGATCTACGTGCCGAGCCACGTCAATGAGACCGACCAGTCGGTCGATCACCTCGGAGGGCTGCTGTCCGTCGTGGGCGTGGTCGCCCTGGTGCTCGCCATCAACTTCGCACCGAGTACCGGCGAGGGTACCGTCGCCGTCGTCGCGGGGAGCGTGGCGATGGCGGGGCTTGCGGGCTTCTTTCTCCGCCAGCGCCGGGCGGCCAGCCCGCTGCTCGAACTCCACGTCGCCGGCCGTCGGATCTTCTGGGTGGCCGCCGCCGCCGGCCTGATCGTCTTCGGCACGTTGATGGGGGCGATGTTCGTCGGTCAGCAGTTCCTCCAGAACGTGCTCGGGTACTCGACCCTCGCCGCAGGTGCCGCGGTACTGCCTGCGGCCGTCTTCATGGTCGCGGCCGCTCCGGTCTCGGCCAAGCTCATCGAACGGTTCGGATCACGGGTCACCCTGCTCGCCGGGTACGCGATGCTCCTTCTCGCCTTCATCGTCATGCTCACAATGTGGACAGCTACGGCCAGCTACGGGGTGGTGGCCCTCGCCTTCATCCTGATGGGCGTCGGCGTCGGTCTGTCCGGCACCCCGGCATCGCACTCGTTGACCGGATCAGTCCCGGTCCACAGGGCCGGCATGGCGTCGGGCACCGCCGACCTCCAGCGCGACTTGGGTGGGGCCATCATGCAGTCGATCCTCGGAGCCATCCTGACCGCGGGGTACGCGGTCGCTGTTGCCCGGCACATCTCGGCCTCGGGGGCTCGGCTCGACAACCAGGTCACGAACGTCCTCGAACGCTCGTACTCCAGCGCGGCTGCGCTCGCCCAGTCCGATCCCCACAACGCCTCTGCGATCATCGCCGGTGCCCGGGCGTCCTTCCTGTCCGGGGCCGACTGGGCCTACGCCGCCGGTGCCCTGGCCATCGTCGCCGGTGCGGTCCTGGTGACCGTGGCCTTCCCCACCCGCACCGAGGAGCGGGCGCTGCTCGGCGCCTACCGGGAGGAGGACACCAGAACGACCGGGCAACTCGGGTCATGACCGGATTCCTGCCAGCCGGCGGCCGGTAGCCGACGGCCCAGCGAGCGCGCGGCGGAGGCAGTTGAGCAGGAGCCCCTATGGGAGACTGGCCGGGTGCGGATCCTGACCATCGCCAACCACCTGGGGGCACGGGGCGGCCTCGAGCGCACCCAGCTCACCATGTGCAGGGCACTGGCCGCCCGGGGCCACGACGTCGCCCTCTCCTACGTGCAGGCCGGTGACTTCTTCGACGACTGGCTGGCCTTCGCTGACGCCATGGTCGCCGTCCGGGGGACGCTTCCGAAGAGCCGGTCCCCCCTGACCACGTCCTTCGGCATCCTCGACGACCTCCGTGAGTTGCGAGCGCTCCGGCCCCAGGTGATCTACGTCTACCGCTACCTCGACGTCCCCTTGGCGGTTGCCCTCGGACGCATGACGCGGGCTCCGGTGGTGCTCCACCTGTGCCTGCCCACTCCCGACCACCTTCCGGCGGTGGTGCGCCTCAGCCTCCCCCGGGTGACCATGACCCTCGCGGTGTCCCACGACACTGCCGCCATGTGGCAGGCGACCAGCCTCCCTGCCGACGGAGTGATGGTGGTCCACACCGGGATCGACATGGACTACTACGTCCCCGCCCCTGCCGTCGAGCGCGAGGCGACCCGCCGGCACCTCGGGATCGAGCCCGACGCCTTCATGGCCCTGTTCGCCGGTCGGATCAGTCCCGAGAAGGGCGTGGAGGTCCTTCTCGAGGCCTGGGACGAGCTCTACGAGAAGTTCCCCGATGGCCGGCTGGTGGTGGTGGGCGGACCGTCGGTGAAGGACGATCCGGACGAGGCGGAGCGCTACGCGCTCGGATTGCGCCGGGCGGCGGCGCGCGACGACGTGCAGTGGCTGGAGGTCCGTCGCGACGTCCTCGCCCTCATCCAGACAGCCGACGTGGCCGTGGCGCCCAGCATCTGGCGTGAGCCGTTCTCCCGGTCGGTGATCGAGCCCTTGGCCTGTGGAGTGCCGGTCATCGCCTCACGGATCGGCGGCAATCCGGAGATCCTCGACGGATGGCTCGAGCAGTACCTGGTCGATCCGGGTGATCCGAAGGCCCTGGCCGAGCAGATGACCGAGATCGTCGGGTGGAGGGAGTCCGATCCGACACTGGCCGACCGCTGCCGCCGGGCAGTGGTCGACCGGCTCCCCCTCGATCGCGAGGTGGACACCGTCGAGGCGGCCCTGGCATCGGTCGCTCTGCGATCCCCGCCGGTGGCGGATCGGTAGGTCCGCGCCGGTGGCGGATCGGTAGGGGCAGAGTGCCCCACACCGGTCGGACGGCCGGAGGGTGTGGGCAGGTGTCAATCCTCGGGCGGCGACGCTCGCCCCTGACCTGGCGTCGGCTCGGGAGCGAGCTCTCCGAGGCTGCGCCCGTATCGGGGGTGCTCGCCCATGCGCCCACGGGCCCCGTCCCACAGCCCGTGGGCGATGGCCAGCCGCTCGGCCCGGCTGCTCGCCAGCTGGAGGTGGCGCGCCGAGTAGAGCAGGTGCCAGGCGTACCAGTCCGGGTGTCCGTGCCGGCGTGCCAGGGCGACCGAGTTCCGCGCGTGGTAGTAGGCGCGCCAGGGCTCGTCTCTGTCGGTGGGCCGTCGGCGCCCCAGGGCCCGCTCACGGCCCTCGGCAGTCTGCTCGGCGGCCACCTGGCGAGCCGCCTGCACGTCGAGCAACACCGAGAAGCCGGCCGACCGCACCCGGCAGAAGAAGTCGAAGTCCTCGAGCCCGAAGAACCACGTCGGGTCGGGAAGCACCCCCGTATCGACGACCGATCGCGCGACCAGGGTGGCTCCCCAGCACGCCACGTCGACGGGGAAGAACGCTCTCGGATCGTCCCTCTCGGGGACCACGTTCACGGTGTGGGCGCCCCGACCCACGAACCGCCGACCGTAGGCCACGACGGCACCGACGGGGGTGCCATCGGCGGCACGGGTGTTGCCGGGGGGTGCCTCCACCCGTCCGACCAGCCGGGCGACCCGCGGCCCGGGCAGGGAGAACAGGCCGACGTCGTCCTCGCACAGGTAGGCCCAGCGGGTGGCGCGATCGGCGAAGGCCTCGACCAGGCCCGCCCGGAAGCCTCCGGCCGGACCCAGGTTCCGGTCGAGCCGCACTGTGCGCACCGCGGACTCCAGCTCGGGGTCGTCGAGTCCGCCCGAGCCGTTCACCACGACCACCACCCGGTCGGGCCCGAACCCCTCGACGTCGATCAGGGCGCGGGTGACCTCACCGGCGAGCCGCGGCCGCTTGTGGGTGAGCACGACAGCGGTCACACCCTCGACAGTGGGAGCCGCTCCCCCGCCCGGATCCGCGCCGTTCGCACCCGGTCCTGTGGCACCGGTCATCCTGCCTTCACGGGGCTAGGCTAATCGAGCGGACGGTGGCGGCACGTCCGTGGACTTGCTCACCATGCGGGTGTAAGGGTCAGGTGTGGACGAGTCGGGAGGCACGTTGAGGTGAAGCGAAGGGTCACCGCGACCAAGCAGGCCCCGGAGCGACCTCCCTCGTGGTGTGCTCAGTCGTGATCAGTGTCGTCGTTCCGGTGCGCAACGGACTGCCGTGGCTGGAGGAGCAGCTCCAGGCCCTCGTCGAACAGCGGCTCTCCGGCGAGTGGGAGGTGATCGTCGTCGACAACGGGTCCTCCGACCGCACGGTCGCCGCGGTCCGCTCCTGGGCGGAGGAACACGACCGCGTCCGGTGCATCGAGGCACCAACACCCCGCGGAGCCCCAGCCGCGCGCAATGCCGGCGTCAGGGCCTCGCGGGGCGAGCTGATCGCATTCTGTGACGCCGACGACGTTGTCCAGCCAGGCTGGCTGGCCAGCTGCGCTCGGGCCTTGCAGGATGCCGACGTCGTTGGCGGGGTCTTCGACTTCTCGTCGCTCAACGGGCTCCCAGCCAGACCACCCAGCCCCGCCTCGATGCGGCAGCTCGGGTTCCTCCCCGCCGGGCTCGGCGCCAACCTGGGCGTCCGCCGTGAGGCCTTCGAGGCGATCGGCGGTTTCGCAGAGGAGCTCCTGATCGGGGAGGACATCGACCTGTGCTGGCGCCTCCAGCTGAAGGGATACCGGTTCGTCACCGAGTTCGGGGCGGTCGTGGCGAGGCGTGAACGGCACCAGGCCACCGCGGCCTTCCGGCAGGCGGCCCGCTACGGGCGCAGCGGGCCGGCCCTCTACCGCCGCCACCGCACCAGCGGCGCGCGCCGGAATCTGGCCGGAGCCACCAAGTCGTGGCTCTGGATCCTCGTGCACTCGCCCCGGTTGCTCGAGTCCGGAGGCCGGCGCATCCAGTGGGCCCGGTCGGTCGGCATGCGTACCGGCCGACTGATCGGATCGATCGACGAGCGGGTGTTCTTCCCCTGACGGCGTTCCCCGAGCACGGCCGGGCTCGCCGGACCGCCCGTTCCGGTCCGCTCAGTCGACCCGCCAGTCGGCCCCCACGTACACCGGGGACATGACCATGACGCCCTCGGGCAGCTCGTACGAGTCGGGCCCCATGACGTCGAAGGACAGCACCGGTCGCCACGGTAGCAACGGCTTGCCCTTGCCCCCGGCGTGGCCGGACATGGCGGGCCACAGCGAGTACCGGCCCTTGGCCAGAGGAAGGTGGTGGAGCCGGCAGGTGACCTCGAAGTCGCCGGCGGGGAACGATCCGCTGTAGCGGACGATGAACATCGGAAAGGCGCTTCCCTGGGAGATGCCGATGAAGAAGTTGGCGTCCAGGGGGCGGGGAGCGTTGAGGGTGAGCCGGATGTCGAGGTCGCATTCCGAACGCACCTGTCCCCCGTCGCTGGCCTCGATCTCCACCTTGAGCACGTTGACCACGCCTTCGGTCGACGTGGTGAGGGCCGCGTTCTGCTCGACCGCGGCGCGGTACTTGGCGATCACGTCCTTCACCGGACCGGACGCCTGCACAACCGCGTCGGCCAGCCAGACCGCCTTCTCGCACGACGCCTCCACCGAGGCCAGGTCGTGGGAGACGTAGAGCAGCGTCGTACCGGACCGCACGATCTCACCGATCCGCTTCAGGCACTTCTGCTGGAAGTTCGCATCCCCAACCGACAGCACCTCGTCCACGAGGAGGATGTCCGGCTCCAGAAAGGCGGCGATCGAAAATCCGAGCCGCATCATCATCCCCATCGAGTAGAACTTGACCTGGCGGTTGACGGCATCGGTCAGACCGGCGAACTCGACGATCTCGTCGAACTGGTGCTTGATCCTCTGGCGTGGCATCCCCATCACCGCGCCGTAGAGGTAGATGTTCTCCTTGCCGGTCAGCTCGGGGTGAATGCCGCTCGTGATGCTGAGCAGGGCGCCGATCCGGCCCTTGACGTTGCACCGTCCTGCGGACTGGTAGGTCACCTGGCTGATGATCTTGAGCAGGGTCGTCTTCCCCGAGCCGTTGATCCCAACCAGCGCCAGCGTCCCACCCGGTGGAACCTCGAGCGACACGTCCTTCAGCACCCAGCGGTAGTCGTGCCGGTTGGCCGGATGGGTGATCGACTGGCTGAATCGCTTGACCTGGTCGTAGAACTTCGGCACCGTCTTGTCGGCCCGGAACCTCTTCCAGACCTCCTCGACCTGGATGGTCCCGTCAGGCAATGTCGGCAAAGTTCACCTCCAGACGTTTGAAGATCCGGTAACCGATGGACAGGTAGAGGAATGCGCTGAGTGCGCTGATCCCGACGAGGTTCCACTGGGGGGCCTGACCGAGCAGCATCGAGTTTCGGGCTTCGGCGATGACCGGGCCCAACGGGTTGAAGAAGCCGTAGACCATCTGAAGGTTGATGGTGACCCCCCCGACCCAGTGACCTGCCACGTGGTGCCCGTTGACGATGGCCTTGTGGATGAAGTGGCCACCGGAAAGGTGGTATGCGCTGGGGATCCTCTGGAAGGGCCAGATCACCGGAGTGGCGAACAGGCCGAGGGAGGTCATGATCGGCAGCACCTGGAGGAGATCGCGCATCTGGATGATGACCGCGGAGATCGCGATGGTGATCCCGGCGGTGAAGACGATCTCGATGGCCATGTACATGGGAACCCACAGCGTCGCCAACCTCGGCACCCGGCCGAAGATCACGAACAGGACCGCGAGCGGTATCCAGGAGATCAGGGTGTTCATCGTCTGGACACCCATGTTCTCGAGTGGGAAGCACTCGCGGGGAAACTGGATCTTCGCCAGCAATGCCTTGTTGTTGAGGAGCGACTGACCACCGATGCCGAAGGCCGACGAGAAGAAGTTCCAGCAAAGGATGCCCACGAAGGCGTACAGCGGATAGGGCAGGCCTTGGGTGCCGAACCCCTTGATCTGGGAGAAGATGGCCACGAAGAGGAGCAGGGTGAGCACCGGGCTGATCACCGCCCACAACACGCCGAGGGTCGCCTGCTTGTACTGGGCCCTGAAGTCGCGCTCGGACAGGGTGTAGATGATCTCCCGGTGAGCCCAAAGGGCGCGTGCGGCCGGGATGAGCCGCACCTTGTGCTGGTAGACGATCTCCTTGCGGGGCTCCTCGGGGATCGCCGAGACGTCCGGCTCGACAAGGACGTCGCCGAACGATGGCTTCACAGCGCCGATCGGCGAAGTCGCCGAACTCTCGGATGCGGCCTGTATCGCTGCCATTGCTCGAACGTACCCCCCACTGTGGCCCCGGAGCCAGGGCCAGCCCTCCGACACCGTCCAGTGTACCAACCAGGCCCGCACCCTCATGAGCGCGCCGAGCCCCTGCTCCCCTCGATCGCCCACCGCTAGCATCACGCGGTGCCTGTGCCAGCACCTTCTCCGCCTCCTGTGCCCACCGACCGGGTTCGGGTCCTCGAGGTCATCAAGGGCCTTGGGCACGGTGGGGCCGAGCGCCTGCTGGTGGAGGCGGTGGTGAACGGTGATCGGGACCGGTTCGACTACGAGGTCTGCTACATCCTCGATGCCGCCTCGGACCTCGCCGGTGACCTCGAGTCCGAGGGGGTGACGGTCCACGCGCTCGGGGCGTCGAGGAGCGTCGACCCCGGATGGCTGCGGGCCTTCAGGGCCGTCATCCGCAACGGTGGGTTCGACATCGTGCACTTCCATCTTCCCTACTCAGCCGCCCTCGGCCGGCTGGTGGTCGCCACCTTGCCGCGGGGCCGACGGCCGGTGACCCTCTACACCGAGCACAGCCTGTGGAACAAGGTCTCACCGCCGGTCAAGCTGCTCAACAGGGCCACGACTGGACGCGACGCGGCCATCATCGCGGTGTCGCCCGCAGCGTTTGACGCCCTTCCCCGCCCCTTCCGTTCCCGGGCCCGGGTCGTCGTCCACGGCATCGACCTCGCGCCGTCTCGAGCGATGACAGAGGACCGGGAGAGGATCCGTCGTGGGGTACGCGACGAGCTCGGTTGTACCGGGGGCGACCTACTGGCCGTCACCGTCGCCAACCTCCGGTCCGAGAAGGGGTACGACGTGTTACTCGATGCAGCGGCGGCCACCGCTCGAAAGGGCGCCCCGGTGTGCTTCGTCGCGGTCGGCCAGGGTGACCTCGAAGGGGAGCTGACCTCTCGGCGGGACGAGCTCGCCTTGGGCGACCGATTCCGGTTCCTCGGCTACCGGCGCGATGCGCTGCGCCTCCTTTCCGCGGCCGACGTCGTCGTCCTCCCCTCACACCAAGAGGGCCTCCCGGTCGTCTTGATGGAGGCGATGAGCGTGGGGGCGACCGTTCTGGCCACCACCGTCGGCGGCGTGCCGCGAGTCATCACCGACGGGATCAATGGACTGCTCGTCCAGCCGGGTCGCCCCGACGCCCTGGCCGAGGCGCTCATCCGACTCGCCGGTGACCCAGAGCTCCGGCACCGCCTCGGCGAACAGGCATTGCACGACAGCACCTCTTTCGACGCGGTCCGGTCCTCTGCCGAGATCGAACAGCTCTACCGTCAGGTGCTGGCACGGGTGGAGCGCGAACCGGTCTGACGAAGCCCGCAAGGTTTGCTCATCGTGGATCGCGCTGAGGCGTCGACGCCACTGTGGCGACCTCGCGTACAGCATGCTCGACCTGCGGCTTGACTGCCGACCAGGC
>DAHUZT010000048.1 GCA_027315005.1 Acidimicrobiaceae bacterium
TGGGCCGGTTCGAGCAGACTGGTAACCGACGTCTGGGTCGGGGGCGCCCAGGTGGTCGTCGACCGGCTCTGCACAACCGTCGACGTCGAACGGGCCTGTGCCGAGGTGACCGTCCGAGCCCGCAACCTCGCCTCAGGCTGACGGCTTCCCGGTGTGCTCGGGCCACGGAGCGGCGGTGGGCGCAACGGTGGTTCCGCCAGCCATCAGGCTCTCGGCGTATCGAGCCACGTCTCGGGCGAATCGAGCGACCAGGCTGGAGAGCGCCACGGCGAGCAGTCGACCCGTGCCGGGAATTCGGGCATCGAACGCTCCGGTCCAGGTGATCGCGGTGCCGTTTCCCTCGGACCGGAGCACCACGTCGGCCCTGTAGCCGCGTACGGGAATCCCTTTTACCAGGATGTAGCCGAGGTGGTGCGGTGGCTCCCAGGCCACCACCTGCTCCAGCGATCCGATGCCGCGGCGTGTGAAGGAGCGCAGCGCACCCACGCCGTCAGGATGTGGCCGCCCCGCCCGTATGACCGAGGTGCTGTCGAGGAACGTCCACTCCTTCCAACGGCGCGCCTCACCGAGCAGAGGCCAGACCACATCGACCCGCGCCGACGAGTACGCGGTTGCCTCGAACGACCAACTCCGCCGCGTCCCGCTGCGGAGGATGGTCTGCCGGCTCATGCTTCGAGGTGGCTCTTCAGGGCCTGCAGAGCCTGCTGGTAGATGGTCGCCATCACCGAAGCCATGTCGTCGGGCGTGGCCTCGACCTCCCAGGTGACCCGCGAACCGGCTCCGTCCGGTGTCACCGCGATCGTCGCCGTATGGTGTTCGACCGGCGCCCCGTCGACCACCGAGTAGGTGATGGTGTGGGCGGCGTCGTCCGTGCTCACGAGCCGCTCGGTGATGGTCATCCCCATCGTCTCGAGGATGCGGTCATTGCCTTCGACACGGCACGACTCGATGCCCGGCATCCATCCGCTGATGCCGCCGAAGTCGCCGACGACGGCCCAGACCTGGCCGGTCGGTCTGGCGATCTCGATGGCCGCCTGTCCTTTTCCCATGTTCACCCCGTATGTTCGGGCGCCGTCCGGCGCCTGCTGGTCGATCGACCGGTCCACAGTAGTTGTCCGCGGTGCCGCTCGGGCGGCTTGTCCGCGGTGCCGCTCAGGCGGCGACTCCGAGGATTCGCCAGAGGCGGAGGTACGGTCGGCGGGTCAGTCCGAGCTCATCGCAGAGGGTTCGGACCCTGGACAGGGAATCGATCACCGAGGCGCGGTGCTCCGGGTTGTCGGTATAGGCGCCGTCCACAACCGATTCGGGAATGTGATAGAGTTCGATGATCTGCCGAGGCGGTCGGAGCATCATGGCTGCCATCTGGGCGAGGATCACCGGAGTGAGGACGCCGAGGATGGCCAGCTTGATCGGGCCGAGCCTGGGGACGCGGTGCCGGAGGAAGGCGTTGGCGAAGGACAGATGCCTCGCTTCCTCGGTGACGTGGATGCGCATGATCCGTTCGAGCAGCGGATGAAGGTCGGATCCGCCGCGGAGCTGGCGGCGTTGGACATGGTCGATCGGGCCTTCGCCACCCAGGACGAAGAGGAAGAACAGCTCGGGAAAACGGCGACCCAGTGTCACGATCCATCGGCTGGTCACCCTGTCTAGTCCGCGCAGTCCGACGGCATCGAACCCGGTCTGGTTGACGAATTCCTGGAACATGAGCGAGTGCTGCGCTTCTTCGATCACTTCGTGGTAGCTGTAGCGGAACTCGGGTGACCGGTTCGGCAGTCGGGCGGCATACTCCAATAGGCCCCGCTTGAGCACGTTCTCGAAGATCGCTCCAGTTTTCATCTTGGCCGCCACCAGGTCACAGCCGAGCCGGGCCCGGACTCCGGCCGGCTGGCCCGCATACCACGCGGTGGTGGAGATCGGTTCGCTAGCAGGTAGCTCCCAACGCGGGTCGGTCGGATCGAGACGGTACTCGTCGCTATCCCAGTCGATGTCCGTGTAGGCGTCCGAGCGCCGGGTCACCGACAGTCGGTTGAGACGGCCGAGGAGGGTCTCCCAGCTCTCTTCGGACCTGGTGTTCAAGGTTCCGTTCACCAAGGTTCTTCTCCAATTCCGCTTTCGAGGGCGGCCTTCACCATCCCGATGAAGGCCCGTCTGATCTCATTTCCGGGAGCCGTACGTCCCCCTGGGACGAGCGCGTTCAAGGCGAGACCGCCGAGCACTGTCAATGCCATCTGGAGACCGATCCTGCGGAACAGGGGATTGCCGTAGGCGGCATGTTCGCCGAACAGCTCGCTGAAGACCACCTCGGCGGTCTCCAGGAATGTCCACTCGACGCGGGTGACCGCGGCCGCCAGCTTCGTATCCGTCCGGGCACCGATCCACAGCTCCACCCAGGCGACGAAGGCGTCACCGGAGAAAATCGCCCACAGGGCCTCGACCGACGCGTCGATCAGATCCATCTCAGAATCGAGAGCAGCCATCGCATCCTGGAACTCGAGGATTCGCTGCTGAATGACGTGCTCCACGGCGGCGCCCAGCAGGTCGGACTTGGTGGGGTAGTGGTGAGCGAGCGCACCGAGCGACAACCCGGCCCGGTGGGCCACCGCCGTCGCAGTGGTCCGTGACAATCCCCCGTCGACCAGGCAAGCAACCGTGGCATCGAGCAAGGCCACTTGAGTCGTCCGTGACCGCTCGTTTTGGGATCGTCTCTGCCGAACCGGAGCGTCGGGCCGAATGCCGACAGGGGTTGTGAGGCCTGGTGGCATCTGTGGCACGATAGCTCATTTACAAAAAACAAGCAAGGTTATTTGTATTTGGAACCAGAAACCGGGAGACAAGAGCACGGAGCAAAGAGCACGGAGCACGGACTCGCGGTGTGGCGGGTGCCGGATCCTGGCCGGATCCTTGCCGTTGACGAGGGGTTTCCTCGGTCGGGGTTGGGAGGTTCCGGCGTCCTCCACCGATCCCTCCGGCATTGCCCGATTCGGGATGGACCTCCTAGCGTGGCGGTGATGCCCTCAGACCCCTCCGCCGGCCGATCCGGGCGCATCTCCCTGTTCGAGCCCGACGGACTCCGTCTGGTGCCGACCGAGTACGCCCGAGGGCCGTGGTCGAAGGACGCGCTCCACGGCGGCCCGGTTGCCGCGTTGGCCGTCCGTGCCGCCGAGCGTCTGGGAAGCAACCAGCTCCGACTGGTGCGGATCACGGTGGAGCTGCTCCGACCAGTCCCGGTCGCACCTCTCGACATCCGGAGCAAGGTGGTGCGTTCCGGCCGCAAGGTGCAACTGGTCGACACCGTGCTCGGTTCTGATGGCACCGAGGTTGCGTGGTCACGGGCGCTGTTCATCCGTTCCGGTCTTGATCAGCTGGTACCCGACTCGGCCTCCTCTGAGGACGTCGTTCCATCCCCTGCCGGTTCCGGACGGCCCATGGGAGGGTTGGAGAGCCCATACCGCGCCTTTCACAATGAGGCGGTCGAGATGCGCTTTGTCTCGGGGAACTTCGACGCCAAGGGACCGGCGACCGTGTGGATGCGGCTACGGGGCTCGGTGGTCGCGGGCGAGCAGCCGTCGCCCTGGCAGAGGGTGGCGGCGGTGGCCGACTTCGGCAACGGTGTCTCGGCCGAGCTCGACTTCGGTTCCAGCGTCTTCATCAATCCCGACCTGACCGTCTCTGTCCATCGGCCGCCGGTCGGCGAATGGGTGTGCCTCGAAGCTCGGACACGCTTCGGTAGCCCGGGGATCGGCGCTGCCGAGAGCGCGCTGTGGGATGAGCGCGGCCGAATCGGGCGAGCGGTCCAGAGCCTCCTGGTCGAGACCGGATGACGATCCCCGATCGGTCCGGTCGTCGGGCGGGCGCGCCACGCGAACCGGCTGTCCCCACCACCGTGGGAGAGCTGTTGATGGATCGGGCAGAGGATGACAACCCCGCACTCTTCTTCCAGGATCGGCGATGGACCTGGCGTCAATTCGTCCAGGCCAGCGCCCGACGGGGGTGGTGGATTCATCGACGCGCGACGGGCGGCACCCTGCACATCGGCGTCTTGATGGGCAATCTGCCGGATTACCTCTTCTGGTTGGGCGGTGCCGCGTTGGCCGGTGCGGTGATCGTGGGCATCAACTCGACCCGGCGGGGCGACGCCCTGGCCCGTGACGTCCGCCGGACCGGCTGCGACGCGATCGTCACCGACGGCGTGGGGGCCTCCCTGCTCGATGGACTCGACCTCGGAGCCGCGACCGGCTCCTCCGTGCGGGTGGACCAGTTGGGCTTTGGATTGGACCAAGAAAAGGTGGTCGACGGTGAGGATGCGACGGCCCTGATCGGGATGACCCGGCCGCAGCCCGGTGACCTCTATCTGCTCTTGTTCACCTCGGGCACGACCGGGGAACCGAAAGCCGTCCGTTGTACCCAGGGGCGACTCACATCCATCGGCGTGGTCGCGGCCGAGGCCTTTGGCTACGGTGCCGATGACGTCGCCTACTGCACCATGCCCCTGTTCCACGGCAATGCACTGATGGCGCTGTGGGCCCCGACCCTGGTGGCAGGGGGGGCGGTGGCCCTGGCTCCGAAGTTTTCGGCCACGGGCTTCGTCGACGATGTCCACCGATTCGGTGCGACGACCTTCACCTATGTCGGCAAAGCTCTGGCGTACATCTTGGCTACCCCGCAGCGGGCCGACGATGGGACTTGCAGCCTCCGCCGTGGTTTCGGAACGGAAGGCTCCATCACCGACATCGTCGCTTTCGAGTGTCGGTTCGGCTGCAGGCTCACCGAAGGCTACGGTTCGAGCGAGGGCGGAGTGGCCATCAACCGCACCCCGGACACTCCGCCGGGATCACTCGGGATCGCGGCTCCCGACGTCGTCGTCGTCGATCCCGAGACGTGTACCGAATGTCCTCGAGCGATCTTCGACGACGCCGGCAGGTTGATCAATGGTGACCGGTCCGTCGGCGAAATCGTGAACCGGTCCGGTCCAGGTCGCTTCGAGGGCTACTACGACGACGAGCCGGCAACTACCGAGCGGACTCGCAACGGCTGGTACTGGACTGGTGACCTCGCCTACCGCGACGCCGGCGGCTTCTTCTACTTCGCGGGCCGCAGCGGAGACTGGCTCCGTGTGGACTCGGAGAACCTCACCGCGGGCCCTATCGAACGGGTGCTGGTCCGGTTCGACGAGGTCGCCGCGGTGGCGGTCTACCCGGTGCCGGATCCGCGTTCGGGGGACCAGGTCATGGCCGCCTTTGAGCTGCTTCCCGGACGCCGTTTCGATCCGCAGGTGTTCGAGAAGTTTCTGGCCTCCCAGTCAGATCTGGGCACGAAGTGGGTGCCCGATTTCGTCCGGATCAGCGGCTCGCTGCCCCAGACTGCGACCGGTCGGGTGACCAAGGACCCGCTCAAAGCCGAAGGGTGGTGGGACTGCCCGGAACCGGTCTACCGGAGGGGACGAAGGACGCTCTCCTTCCACCTCCTCGATGGAGCTGGCATCGAGGAGCTCCGAGCCGAAGCCCGACTGCACGGCCGGGAGCAGCCGGTTGCCGGATCGAGGTGACACCCGGCTCTGCCGCCGGACCGGCGATGCGGCCGTGCTCCCCACGCGTGCCAGGCCGGTGACGGGCGAATCGGCGGACCCGGAAGTTCGGTTCCGGCCGAGGCGGTGCCCCTAGTATCCGGAGACGCCCGAAGGGTCCGGCGCCACCGATCCGCACCGCCAAGTCCACCCATTCCCGAACCCATTTCCGCCCCGCCCGCCAGAGAGGACGTGACCGATGTTCCGACCGGTTCCCCCTGACGCCGACTTCACCACACTCGAGGCCGAGGAGCACGCGCGCTGGTCCGAGCATCGCGTCTTCGAGCGTTCGGTCGAACTTCGCAGTGGAGCCGAGCCATGGATCTTCTACGAGGGACCGCCGACGGCCAATGGTCGACCCGGGCTCCATCACGTATGGGCCCGTGTGTACAAGGACCTGTTCTGTCGTTACCGCACCATGCGCGGACATGCTGTCCCCAGGCGCGCGGGATGGGACACCCATGGTCTTCCCGTCGAGGTGGAGGTGGAGAAGCAGCTGGGGATCACCGCCAAGCGCCAGATCGAGGAAGAGGTCGGGATCGCCGAGTTCACCCGCTTGTGCCGCCAGTCGGTCCGCAACTACGTGGACGAGTGGAAGTCGCTGACTTCGCGCATCGGCTACTGGATCGACATGGACGACGCCTACTGGACCTTCTCTCCGAACTTCGTCGAGTCGGTCTGGTCCAACCTGAAGAACCTCTGGGACCAGGACTTGCTCTACGAGGACATCAAGGTCGTTCCTTACTGCCCCCGGTGCGGCACCGCCCTGTCGAGCCACGAGCTCGGCCAACCGGACGTCTACCAGGAGGTGGTCGACGAGTCGTCCTACGTGCGCTTCCCCCTCACCGACGAGGGCGAAGCCGCCCGACGGCTCCGCCAGTCCTTGGGGGTCGGCACCCTCGAGGCGCTCTCACTCGTGGTGTGGACCACCACCCCGTGGACGCTCCTGTCGAACACCGGAGTGGCCGTCGGACCGACGCTCGACTACGCGGTGGTCGGTGGGCACATCGTGGCTACCGACCTGGTGTCCGAAGTCTTCGGCGACGACCTACCGGTCGAGGCCGGGCTGTCGGGTGAGGATCTGGTCGGGCTCTGCTATCGACGACCGTTCGACGACCTCGAACCCGGACCGGCCGACGCCGGTCACCATGGTTTCCGGGTCGTCGCCGACGACTTCGTCGAGGTGGATGAAGGAACCGGACTGGTCCACCTGGCACCCGCGTTCGGCGAGATCGACCGGCAGGTCGGCCGCCGGCACCAACTCCCCACGCTCAACCCGGTCGGTGCGGACGGATGTTTCACCGACGCGGTTCCCTGGTTGGCCGGACGGGCCGTGCGCGAGTCGAACTCCGCGGTCAACGACCGTCTCGACTCGGCGGGACTGCTCGTCCGGCGCCATCCCCACCGCCATCCGTACCCCCACTGTTGGCGCTGCTCGACTGCCCTGGTCTACTGGGGCAAACCCAGCTGGTACGTGCGCACCTCCGATCGGAAGGACCAGCTGGTCAGCCAGAATCGGTCCATCGGGTGGCATCCTTCCCATATCCGGGACGGAAGGATGGGTGAATGGCTCGAGAACAACGTCGACTGGGCGCTCTCGCGCGACCGGTTCTGGGGGACGCCGCTGCCGATCTGGCGTTGCGATGCGGGTCACACGATCTGCGTCGGTTCCCTCTCCGAGCTCTCCGAGCTCTCCGGTCGCGACCTCTCCGCCATCGATCCGCACCGACCGGATATCGACGAGGTTCTGCTCGTCTGCGGGGAGTGCGGCCCGGACGGGCCGTCGATGAGGCGGGTCGAACCGGTGATCGATGCCTGGTTCGACTCGGGTTCGATGCCCACCGGCCAGTGGGGATATCCGAACCGTCCGGGTTCCGAGGAGCGGTTCGTGTACCCGGCCGACTTCATCTGCGAGGCCATCGACCAGACCAGAGGGTGGTTCTACTCGCTGTTGGCCGTGAACACCCTGACCAGGGGATCGACTCCGTACCGGAACGTGCTCTGCCTGGGTCTCATCGTCGATGCCGACGGGAGGAAGATGTCGAAGAGCCTGGGCAACGTCATCGATCCCTGGGAGATCGTCACTACCCGGGGTGCCGATCCGTTGCGTTGGTGGATGTTTTCGCAGGGGTCACCATGGACACCGACCCGGGTGAGCTTCGAGGTCATCGACTCCGCGATGCGGGACACGTTGCTGACTCTCTGGAACACGTGGTCGTTCCTCACCACCTACGCCACGCTCAACGACTTCGACCCGGCCGATGGCTCCATCCCGCCTCCCGAGCGGCGATCTGCCCTCGACCGCTGGATGCGGTCGCGTCTGTGTGACACCGTGGCGACGATAACGGACTCCCTCGACGGCTACGAGCCGTATCCGGCCGCCGTTGCGCTCGCGCAGCTGGTGGACGACACCTCGAACTGGTATGTCCGACGGAGTCGCCGCCGCTTCTGGCACACCGATCCCGGTGCCGACCCGGCCGACCTGCTCGGTGCCCAGGCCACCCTGTATGAGGTCCTGGTCACCGTGGCCCAACTGCTCGCTCCGTTCTGCCCGTTCCTCGCCGACCGCATCTGGCGGGACCTGACCGGCGCCGAGGTGACCGAATCGGTCCACTTGACCGACTGGCCATCGATCGACTCCGACGCCCGCGACGAGGAACTGGAGGCGGGAATGGCCCTCGCCCGTCAGCTGGCATCACTCGGCCGTGCGGCCCGTGCCGAGGCGGGCGTCAAGGTTCGCCAACCGCTGGCCCGGGCACTGGTCCACCTGCCGACCGGCAGCCCGGACCTGCCGCCAGGGGTGGTCGAGGACGAGCTCAACGTGGACCGGGTGGAACGGGCGACGGAGCTCGGGGACGTCTTGGACTACGACCTCCTCCCCAACTACCGGGTCCTCGGGCCGAAGCTCGGTGCACGCGTCCAGGCGCTTCGAAGCGCGATGGGAACGGTTGACGGACTGGCCGCCTCCGCGGACCTCGCCGCCGGTAGGTCGGTCGTAGTCCAGCTGGCCGATGGACCGGTCGAGCTCACCGCCGACGAGGTCGAACTGCGGGTCAGGGCCCAGCCGGGCTTCGCGGTGTCGCGCAACGGAGCCGAGGTGGTGGCTCTCGACCTCCATCTGGACGGCGATCTCGAGCGGCGCGGGGTGGCCCGTGAAGTCGTCCGTCACGTACAGGATCTCCGCAAGGCGAGTGGGTTCGAGGTGTCCGATTGGATCCGGCTCCACGTGGTCGGACTCGACGATCTCGAGCCGCTGTTCGGTGTGATCGCCGGCGAGGTCCTGGCCTCGGCGGTGATCACGTCGGCTCCCGACGATGCGGACGAGGGCACCATTCTCGAACTCGGCGATGACCGCGATCCGAGGCGCGTCCTCGTATGGGTGAGAAGACCGTGACCGCAGTGGGCCAGCGCCGGACCGATGCCGAGCATGTCCTCGCAATCGATCTGGGTACCGGTGGACCCAAGGTGGCGGTGGTCACGACCGAGGGCTGGATCGTCGCGCACGCCACCGAACCGGTCACCCTTCATCTGTCCGACGGAGGTGGGGCCGAGCAGGATCCGGACGAGTGGTGGACGGCCATCTGCGAGGCCTCGCGCCGGGCAGTCACCGAAGCTGGGATAACCCCGGCATCGTTCGTCGGGGTCGGCTGCACGTCCCAGTGGTCGGGGACGGTGGCGGTCGGCGCCGACGGTCGACCACTGATGCGGGCGGTGATCTGGATGGACTCCCGAGGGAACCGGGCGATCAGGAAGGTGGTGGGTGGAGCCGTCAGCGTGCTCGGGTACGAGCCGCGGAAGATCCTCCGGTGGGTGCAGGTGACCGGTGGCGCACCTGGGCTGTCCGGCAAGGACCCGGTCTCCCACATTCTGTTCATCCGTGACGAACATCCGGAGGTCTACCGGGAGACTGCGACGTTTCTCGAGCCTGTCGACTATCTGAACCTGCGACTGACCGGCCGCACCTCGGCCTCGTTCGACTCGATCGCCGCCCATTGGGTGACCGACAATCGGGACGTCGACGCGGTGCACTATGACGACCGGTTGCTGGCTGTCACCGGCTTGGAGCGGCAGAAGCTCCCCGATCTGGTGCCCCCGGCCACCATCATGGGTTCGGTGAGCGAGCAGGCTGCAGCCGACCTCGGGATCGCCTCCGGATTGCCGGTGGCAACCGGTTCTGGGGATCTGCACTCCGCCCCCTTCGGCTCGGGAGCGGTGGCAGACTTCGAGGCCCATCTCTACATCGGGACCTCGTCATGGATCTCGGCCCATGTGCCGTTCAAGAAGACGGCCCCCATCAGCAACGTGGCCTCCATCCCGGCTGCTCTGGCCGGCAAGTACGTCATCGCCGACGAGCACGAGACCGCAGGTGCCTGCCTGACGTTCCTCCGCGACAACGTCGGTCTGGCCGGATCGTTCGAAGAGATGGATGACTTGGTCGGCACCGTGGCCGTCGGAAGCAATCGGGTGCTGTTCACTCCCTGGCTGAACGGGGAACGGTCGCCGGTCGATGATCACACGGTGCGGGGTGGCTTTCACAACCTCTCCCTTTCCACGACCCGTGCCGACATGGTTCGGGCCGTCTACGAAGGGGTCGCACTCAATTCGCGGTGGCTGCTCGATGCGGTGGAGAAGTTCTGCGGGCGCACCCTCGGATCGCTCGCCTTCATCGGGGGCGGCGCCAACTCCGATCCGTGGGCCCAGATCCACGCCGACGTCCTCCAGCGTGAAATCAGGCAAGTGTCCGATCCGGTACTGGCCAATGTCCGAGGTGCGGCGCTGATCACCCTGATTGCCCTGGGCCGGGTCCGACCCGAGGAGATCCCGGAGATGGTCTCCATCCGCCGGACCTTCGAGCCGGACGGCTCGACCGCAGCCGAGTACGACCTCCTCTACTCCGAGTTCGTGACGCTCTACAAGCAGACCAAGGGGATCTTCCGACGGCTGAACCGGTTCTGACCCTCTGCAGTCAGCGCCGTCCAGGGCAGCCCCCGGCCTCCGCAGAGGGGATCGTTCTGAGGGGATGCCCGCACTCGGGGAGGGGGCTCAGACCGCGGTACCGCTTCCTTCCCGGCCACCGATTCACGGCGTCCCGGATCTGTTGGCCGCGCTGACGACCGCCTGCAGGGAGGCGTCGAGAATGCTGGAGTCCATTCCCACTCCCCACCAGGTCGCACCGTCGGGCCCTTCGGCCTCGATGTAGGCAACGGCGGATGCTTCACTTCCCGAAGTCAGCGCATGCTCGTTGTAGTCCCTCACCTGGAGCACGACGCCGAGCTCGCTCCGAAGTCCAGTGAGCAGTGCGTCGATCGGACCGTTGCCCTGACCGACCACGGTTCGAGGCACGCCGCCCACAAGTAGCTGGGCGGTCACCGTGGTGCAACCGCCTCTGGTGGTTGTCTCGCTCGTCACCAATCGGAGCTCGGCGTCGTCGGGCAGATAGGTGCGCGAGAAGACGTCCCACATATCGCCGGGTCGGATCACCGTCCCGCTGTCCTCGGTGATGCTCTGGACCGCCTTGGAGAATTCGATCTGGAGCCGCCGCGGCAGGTCGAGCCCATGCTCGGTGTCCATGACATACGCGACTCCACCCTTGCCCGACTGGCTGTTGACCTGGATGACCGCCTCGTAGGTCCGTCCGGCGTGGCGCGGATCGATGGGAAGGTAGGGGACCTCCCACTGTGTGTAATCGGAGCCGACGGCGGCCATGCCCTTCTTGATCGCGTCCTGGTGTGAGCCGGAGAAGGCGGTGTACACCAGATCGCCGGCATAGGGGTGACGCGGGTGGACAGGCATCCGGGTGGCGTACTCGGCCACCCGGCGCACCTTGTCGATGTCGCTGAAGTCGAGAGCCGGATCGACTCCCTGTGAGAACAGGTTCATGGCAAGGGTGACGATGTCGACGTTGCCGGTCCGTTCTCCGTTGCCGAACAGCGTCCCTTCGACCCTCTGGGCTCCCGCCAATACCGCTTGTTCAGCGGCGGCCACCGCGGTTCCTCGGTCGTTGTGGGGATGCACGCTCACGATGATCGAGTCCCGCTCGGCGATCTGGCGGCAGAACCACTCGATCACATCGGCGTACACATGGGGGCCGTAAAGCTCGACGGTGT
>DAHUZT010000051.1 GCA_027315005.1 Acidimicrobiaceae bacterium
ACGCCCTGTTCATCGTCACCCGCCACCGGCAGGGATTGATCGCCGGCCACGACATGGAGGCGTCGGTCGTCAACGCGGTGAACACCTCGGGTCGGGCAGTCATGTTCGCCGGCATCATCGTCTGCATCGCCCTGCTCGGCATGTTCGCCCTCGGTGTGTCCTTCCTCTACGGCCTCGCCATCGGGGCGGCGGTAGGGGTGCTGTTCACCATGATCGCCGCTCTCACCCTTCTCCCCGCCCTGCTCGGCTTCATCGGACCGCGTGTGCTCAGCCGGCGCCAGAAGCGGTCGCTCGCCGCCGACGGGCCTCGGGTGGTGGGGTCGGGAACCACCGGGTTCTGGTCTCGATGGGCCGGCTTCGTCGAGCGCCGCCCCGTCGTCCCTGCGGTGGTCGCCTTCGTCGTCATCGTCGTGGTCGCCCTCCCGTTCTTCTCGCTCCGGCTCGGATCATCCGACCAGGGCAGTGATCCGGTCGGTACCACCACTCGCGAGGCCTACGACTTGCTGGCATCAGGGTTCGGCCCCGGGTTCAATGGACCGCTCGAGCTGGTGGCCCAGACCCCGGGAGCCGCCAACGACCGGGTCCTCCACACCCTCCAGGCGGCTGTAGCCCGGCAGAAGGACGTGGCCCGTGCACAACCACCGATCAATCTGCCACAGAAACACGGGAATCAGGTTTCCCTGCTCATCGTGTACCCGAGCTCGTCTCCCCAGGCTGCGGCGACCACCAACCTCATCGACCACCTCCGCAGCTCGACGATCCCCGGGGTGATAGCCGGAACCGACGTCCACGTCTACGTGGGTGGTACCACCGCGATCTTCGTCGACTTCGCCAGGGTGCTCACCTCGAAGCTTCCGTTGTTCATCGGACTCGTCGTCCTGCTCTCCTTCCTCCTCCTCGCCGTCGTGTTCCGAAGCCTGCTCATCCCGCTGACCGCGGCAGCGATGAACATCCTCTCGATCGGCGCCGCCTTCGGGATCCTGGTGGCCGTGTTCCAGTGGGGATGGCTGGGGTCGATCTTCCAGATCGGTGCGACCGGGCCGATCGAATCGTTCCTGCCGGTGATGCTCTTCGCGATCCTCTTCGGTCTGTCCATGGACTACGAGGTGTTCCTCATCACCCGGATCCGCGAGGAGTGGGTGGCGTCGGGCAAGGACAGCCGGAAAGCCGTGCGCAAGGGTCTTGCCGCCACCGGAAAGACCATCACCGCCGCCGCCCTCATCATGATCCTGGTCTTCGGCTCCTTCATCCTCGGCGGCCAGCGAGTCATCAAGGAGTTCGGGTTGGGGCTGGCCGGCGGCATTCTGATGGACGCGGTACTCATCCGGATGGCCGTCGTGCCGTCGGTGATGCTCCTCTTCGGCAATGCCAACTGGTGGTTCCCCTCGTGGCTCGACCGGATCCTCCCGCACCTGTCGGTCGATCCCGAGCTCACTGAGCGCAGCGCCGCCGAGCCGGACCGGACCTCGGACGACCCCGAGCCGGAGCCGGTCACCCTCTAGGGCACCGATCCGTGCCCTCGACTCCGTACGCCCGGCCGGGAGTCACCGAGAGAGCGGCCCAGCCCGCGGCGGATCGTCGCGCCCGCCGATCCGAGAAGGGTCCGACGCGCCCTTGACAACCACCCGGATGGAGGTCTTTGCTGTGGCGAGAGCGGGCCCGGTACCGGATGGGCCCCGGGATCGGGGGAGCCGATGTCCGAATTCGTCATGACAATCGACGGTGCCACACCAGCGCCCGAGGCTGTCTTCGAAGTCCTCAACCCCGCGACAGGAGAGGTGTTCGCCGAGGCGCCGGAGTGCACGACCCGACAGCTCGATGCCGCGTTCGACGCGGCCACCAAGGCCCAACGCGCGTGGAAGCTCGACGAGGGGGCCCGTCGATCGGCGTTGAAGAAGATGGCAGACGTCCTCTTCGCCGCAACCGCCGAGCTGGCCCCCATCCTCACTGCCGAACAGGGCAAGCCGCTGGCCGACGCCTCGGTGGAGGTGATGGCATCGGCCATCTGGTGCCAGTACTTTGCCGACCTCGAGACCCCTCCCCAGGTCATCCAGGACGATGGTGAGGCACGGGTCGACGTGGTGCGGCGCCCCATGGGTGTCGTGGCCGCCATCACACCGTGGAACTTCCCCCTCACCCTCGCCTTCTGGAAGATCGCCCCCGCCCTCCTTGCCGGCAACACCCTCGTGCTCAAGCCGTCGCCGTTCACCCCGTTGACGACCCTGAAGGTGGCCGAGATGTTGCGCGACACGCTGCCACCGGGTGTGCTCAACGTGACGAGCGGCGGCGATGAGCTCGGTGCTTGGATGTCCGAACATCCCCAGGCCCGGAAGATCAGCTTCACCGGCTCGATCGAGACCGGCAAGAAGGTCGCCGTCTCCGCCGCCCCCGACCTCAAGCGGCTGACCCTCGAGCTCGGAGGCAACGACCCAGCCATCGTGCTCGACGACGCCGATCCGGCACTCGTAGCGCGCGCCATCTTCGCCGGAGCCTTCAATAACAACGGGCAGGTGTGCTCGGCCATCAAACGCGTCTACGTTCCCGAGCGCCTCTACGACGACGTGGTGGAGGCCTTGGCCGCCTCGGCCACCGACATCAAGGTCGGCGATGGAGCGGAACCGGACACCAAGCTCGGGCCGATCAACAACAGACCCCAGTACGAGCGAGTGAGCGAGCTGGTGTCCGACGCCGTCGCCCATGGTGCCAAGGCGGTGACCGGTGGTCACCCGATGGACGGCCGCGGCTACTTCTACGAGCCGACCATCCTGGCCGACATCAGCGATGGGGTGCGGATCGTCGACGAGGAGCAGGTCGGACCGGCGCTTCCGGACATCCCCTACCGCGATCTGGACGATGCCGTCGAGCGGGCGAACTCGACCCATTTCGGACTGTCCGGCTCGGTATGGGGAACCGATGCCGACCGGGCCGCCGAGATCGCCGGACGGCTCGAGTGCGGAACGGCCTGGGTCAATACCCATTTGGCCCTCGGACCCCAGCAGCCCTTCGGTGGGTTCAAGTGGAGCGGGCTCGGCGTGGAGAACGGTCCCTGGGGCCTGTCCGAGTTCACCGAGCTCCAGGTCGTCCACCGGTCGAAGTCGGCCGACGGGCTCAACCTCGGTACCGCCGGTCTGGTCTCCTAGCTCCCCGGCCCAACGGACCGAGAACTACAGCAACTGGCCGGAGACCGGTGATGGTCCGCAGCGATGGTCGTCCCCGCCGGCACCAGGCCGTCTACAACCGGTTCACCGGCCGTTTCCGTAGCGGGGCCATGGCCGGGACCGATGTTCCCGTGTCACGCCTGTGGGAGAGGGTGGGCCATGTGGCGGTGAACTGGTCCTCCCTCGAGATCCGCTCCGGTATCGTCCTCATGGAGCTGGTCGGGGAGAACGACGAGTCCCTGGCACAGGCGGTCGTCGCCGGGCAACGGGTCGAGAACGTGTGGGACACCACCGAGGCGCTGCTGGTCGCCCGCATGGGGGACGAGGACCAACTGGTCAGGGCGTTCAGAGGATGGCGCCAACGGGCCAAGTCGCTCCGCCGGCGACGGAACGAGGCCATCCACAGCGGTTGGACCTTCACCGACGGCCATGGCGGCCTGGCCGCCACCGACCTGATGAGCACCCGGGCCAAGCGTGGGGCCAGGGAGGATCTCTTCCCCGGGGGGTTCTCACAGCTCGAAGCGCTCGCCCACGACATCGGCGATCTCGAGGACGAGCTCGAGGTGCTGCGATCACGTCTGACCGGCGCAACCCCGCCCAGCAGCTGACCGGGAGGCGCCGATCTCGGACGGAGAGTTCTTCGATACTCTAACAATGTGAGATCCAAAGCAACTGCCGCCCACCGGCTCGCCAACGAGGAACCGCCCGACCTCAAGGGCACTCGCCACGAGAACCCCGCGGACCCGAGCACGGTCGATGCCCGCCGAGCACCCGCCGAAGAGCGAACCCTGGCGAGGACGGCAGCCTGGCTGGCCAAGCAGGTGGAGCTCTCCCTCGCCACCGTGGAGCTCTCCGCGCCCCAGTACCGAGTCCTCGGACTGCTCGATGAGCGGTCGGCCGTATCCTCCGACCTGGCCGAACGGCTGTCGGTCAGGCCTCCGAGCGTCACCGCGATCGTCGACGGGTTGGTCCACCGGGGATGGGTCGAACGTCGGACGGTCGCCGGGGACCGACGCCGGGTGGACCACGTACTCACCGCGCAGGGCCGCCGGACGTTGAGTGCGGCCGACCACGCCGTCGCGAGCCGCTTGCACGAGATCGTCGATTCCATCGACGGTGAGAACGCCGCCGCCCGAGCCTACGACGGACTGGCTGCTTGGCGAGAGGCGTTCACCGCCTATCGGAGGGAACGGATGGGCACCCGATGACCAACCCGTTCCGATTCCGAAGTCGCAGGCTGGGCGCCCCCGAACCCGCTACCGAGTTCATCCCGATGTCCGAGACGGCGCTCAACGAGGCTCCCTCGGCGACCATCGACCCGGACCGGTCGCTCTCGTGGCTCCGCCGGGCTCTCCCGGTGATGAAGGCCCACAGAGGTGTCTTCATCACCTCGCTCGTCCTCTCCTTCGTCGGTCTGATCCTCCAGGTGCAGATCCCGAACCTACTGAACAAGGCGATCGACAATTCCATCGTGAGGCACTCGGTACCGATCAGCCACTATGTCTGGTGGATCGTGGGGCTGGGCGCTGCCGGTGGAGTGTCCGGCTACTTCTCCAGGCGGTACCTGTTCGAGACGGCCTACGACATCGAGTACGACCTGAGGAACATCATCTACGAGCACCTCACCAAGATGTCCTTCTCGTTCTACGACCGGGTGCAATCTGGGCAGCTGATCTCCAGGGCCAACTCCGATGTCCGCTCCGTGAACTTGTACATGACCTTCGCACCCCTGATCCTCGTCCAGTGCTCGATCGCGGTTGTGGCCTTCGTCTTCATGCTGTCCATCAACGTTCCCCTGGCCCTGGTCGCCATGGTCACCATGCCCTTCGTCTATGTGACCGGCGTGAAGATGCGGAAGTCGATGTTCCCGGTCTCGTGGTTGATCCAGGCCCGGCTGGCCGACGTTGCGACCATCGTCGACGAGAACGTGAACGGCGTGCGGGTGGTCAAGTCGTTCGCCGCCGAACAGCAGCAGGTCCGGGCCCTCTCCGCAGCCGCCGACCGGCTTCAGTGGGGATACATCAAGGATGCGGACCTTCGGGCCCGCTTCACCCCGCTGGTACAGAACCTTCCCCAGGCCGGTCTGGCCCTGGTGCTGCTCTTCGGTGGGTACATGGTCATCCACGGCTCCCTCGGAATCGGTGCCATCCTCGCCTTCAATGCCTACCTGCTGATGCTTCAGGCACCGTTCATGATGCTGGGCATGCTCATCATGATGGGGCAGAGGGCGGCGGCGTCCGCGGAACGGATCTACGAGATCATCGACGAACAGCCGACGGTGAGCGACAAGCCAGGTGCCATCGACCTCCTCGACTGCAAGGGTGACCTCCGATTCAAACACGTCGACTTCGCATACGACACCGAGCGCGCCCAGCTGGTGCTTGCGGACCTCGACGTCCACATCGCTCCGGGAGAGACCGTGGCCATCGTCGGGCGGACCGGGAGCGGAAAATCAACGGTGGCCCGACTGCTCAGCCGCTTCTACGACGTCGTACATGGCTCGATCGAGATCGACGGGCACGACATCCGTGACCTGACACTTGCGAGCCTACGAGCCAATGTCGGCGTCGTATTGGACGAACCGTTCCTCTTCTCCGTCTCCGTTCACGACAACATCGCCTATGGCCGTCCGGCAGCAGATTTCGAGGACGTAGTGGCGGCGGCCAAGGCAGCGGGGGCCCACGAGTTCATCACCCACCTCTCCGATGGCTACGACACGGTGGTCGGCGAGCGCGGCTACACGTTGTCCGGTGGCCAGCGTCAGCGGATCGCGATCGCACGGACGCTACTGGTCAACCCGCCGATCATGGTCTTCGACGACGCCACCAGTGCCATCGATGTGAAGGTGGAGCAGCAGATCCACGCCGGGCTGACCGACTTGATGGAGGGCCGGACCACGCTCATCATCGCCCACCGACTGTCGACCATCGCTCTGGCCGACAGGGTGCTCCTCCTCGATCAGCAGAAGATCGTGGCCGACGGTACCCACACCGAGCTCCTCGGGACGACTCCCCTCTACGCCGAGGTGCTCGCCCAAGCCGCCGAGTTCGAGCGGGAAGCCGATCAGGCCGGAGCCAGCGACCTCGGTGGCGGATCCACCCGCCCCGAGGATGGGCACGGCCTCGCCGAACTGCTCGGGGCCGTCCGGGGACGGAACCCGTCATGAGCTGGGGTGGTATGGGTGGTGGCTTTGGAGCCGCGCCCGGCGGGTTCGGAAGGCCGGCAGCTCCGGGCCTGCCCTTCGCCGGGATCCCCTCCGAGCTGCAACCCGGGGTCGACCGGCTGCTCGAGTCCGAGCCCGACCACCGCGAACCCGACATCCTCTTCCGGCAGAACGAGCCCGAGTCCGACTTGAAACGGCTCAGGCTGTGGGCCCTTCTGACCCGGTACCCGTGGATGCTGGCATTGGCCGCGCTGCTGGTGGCGGTCATCGCGGTCGCCTCCCAAGCCGGGCCGAAGCTGGTCCAGATCGCCATCGACCGAGGCATGATCACCGGGCATACGGACTTCACCGTGGTAGCGGCGATGGCCGCCGCCTACCTCGTGGCGGTAGTGGTGACCGCCCTCGCCCAGCGCTCCCAGGTCCAGGTCACCGGGCGGCTGGCCGCCTGGGTGATGAACGACCTCAGAGTCAAGATCTTTGCCCACCTGCAGCGCCTCTCGCTCGGATTCTTCACCGAGGAGAAGGCCGGTGTGGTCATGAGCCGGATGACGAGTGACATCGAGAACCTCCAGCAGCTGCTGCAGGACGGTCTGGCCCAGCTCGCGATCCAGACACTGACCATGGTGGTGATCGTGGTGATCTTGTTCACCACCGATGTCCGGTTGGCCACCATCACCGTCGTCCTCATCGTCCCGGCCTTGGTGGCGTCCTCGATATGGTTCAGACGGGCCTCCGAGCGCGGGTACCAGGGGGTGCGGGACGGGATCGCCAACGTCCTCGCCGATCTTTCGGAGAGCCTGCACGGGGTGCGCATCGTGACCGCCCACAACCGCCAGCGTCAGAACGTCGTCCACCACAGGAACGTCCTCGGGGAGTACCGGCAGGCGAATATCGTCACTGCCCACATCAACGCCCTCTACGGTCCCGGTACCCAGTTGCTCGGAGTGCTCGGCCAGGCGGTCCTGCTCGCCATCGGTGGTGCAATGGTGGTCGACCACACCCTCTCCATCGGCGCTCTGGTCGCCTTCTTCCTCTACCTAAACCGGTTCTTCCAACCCATCCAGTTGCTGGTCCAGCAGTACAACACCTATCAACAGGGACAATCATCGATCATCAAGCTCAGTGGACTCATCGACACGGAACCTGAGGTGACCGAGACCCGGGACGCCGTCCGGTTGCCTCCCATCCTTGGAGAGATCGTCTTCGAGCACGTGTCGTTCGAATACGAACCTGGCCGCCTGGTCCTCGAGGACATCGACCTCAGAATCGCCCCTGGTGAGACGGTGGCGTTCGTCGGAGCCACCGGTGCCGGAAAATCGACCCTGGCCAAACTGGTGACCCGGTTCTACGACCCAACCCTGGGTCGAGTGCTCATCGACGGACGCGACATCCGAACCGTCACCCTGCACTCACTGCGGTCTCAACTCGGTGTGGTTCCCCAGGAGCCGTTCCTCTTCGCCGGGACCATCGGTGACAACATCGCCTTCGCCGACCCGAGCGCACCGGATTCGGCGGTCCGTGAGGCGATCGAACGGGTCGGACTCACCGACGTGGTAGCCCGGATGTCGAACGGACTCGACACCGTCGTCCACGAACGGGGGCAGACGCTGTCGTCGGGAGAACGTCAATTGATCGCCCTGGCCCGGGCGTTCCTCGCCCATCCGCGGGTGCTGGTGCTCGACGAGGCCACCTCCAACCTCGACCTCAAGTCCGAGACCCGGATCGAGGCCGCGCTCGATCTCCTCCTCGCGAACCGCACCGCTATCCTCATCGCCCACCGACTGTCCACCGCCATGCGCGCGGACCGGATCGTGGTGGTCCACGACGGGCGCGTTGCAGAAGTGGGATCACACGCCGATCTGGTGGAGGCCGGAGGACCTTACGCCGAGATGTACGACACCTGGGCCAGTCAGTCCGATGCGACACACGAGATCAGGACCGACACCGGCGCCTGAGCCGGGCCCGGACCCAGCCGCCGGCATCTGACCTGACCAACTCCGACCGTGCAACGACACCAGGTGCAGATCCTCCAGGCCAGGTACGGGTCCTTCAGCTCCCGGTCCCCGACCACCGCGCGCGCTCGTCAGCCAGCTCTTGCTCGAGCTCGTTGACCCGAGCCTCGAGGGCGAGAATGTGACGGATGCCGGCCAGGTTCATGCCCCGGTCGGCGAATCCCGTCACCCGCTCGAGGGTGTGGACCTCGTTGCGGCTGTAGCGACGCTGCCCGCCATCGGACCGGCTGGGCTGCACGACCTCTTCACTGTCCAGGCGACGGAGGAAGGCCGGCTGAACGCCCAGCATCCCCGCCACCTGCCCCACCGTGTAGAGCGGTGCATGCACATCATCGAAAAGAAGGTCGCCTCCGCTCACCGTGACTCAGACGCTCAGTGCGTTCCTCTTCGATCCGGTGGTGCCGATCTCGACCTTACGGGGCTTGGCGTTCTCCGCCACCGGGATCCGGAGTGTGAGTACTCCGTCTGTGTACTCGGCCTCGATGCGGTCGGTGTCGAGGGTCTCACCGAGGAACAGTTGGCGGGTGAACGTCCCCTGCGGACGCTCGGCCACCAGCATCTCGACGCCATCGGCCTCGGGACGGTTGCGCTCGGCGTGCACGGTGAGCACGTTCTTCTCGACGGTCAGGTCGATGGCTTCGGAGTCGACGCCGGGCAGATCGAACTGGACGAGGAAGCTGTCCTTCTTCCGATAGGCGTCGATCGGCATGGCCGCCGGGCGGGCAGGCGTGCCCATGACCTGGGCCAGACGATCCAATTCACGAAACGGGTCGGTGCGCATCAACATGGTCGTGCTCCTTTCGCAGCTGGCTTCCGGCTGGCGATATTCAACCACAACAACACCTTTATTATAGTTTATGGACAGATAACTTACAACTGGCGATAGAAGAATATGCTCGTTGATTGCAGGGCCTGTGGACCCAGAATCGGTGGAACCCCGCACAGAAAACCGCAGAAACTCCCGGTCAATCCGGCCACAGACGACGGCGTAGCCCCGAGACCCGGGCCACAGGCCGGTCAACCGCGGCACGGATGATCTCCTCGGTTCCGACGACGGTGAGCCGCTCTTTGGACCTGCTCACCCCGGTGTAGAACAGCTGGCGGCTCAGGACTGGGGAGTCCACAGCCGGCAGCGACACCACGGCGTGCGGGAGCTCGGAGCCCTGGCTCTTGTGAATGGTCATGGCCCACCAGCTCTCGATGCTGTTGAGCCGGGACGGCGCCACGAACCGCACCCCGCCGGGCTCGGAAAGGGCCACCACCCGCCTACCGTCGACTTCGACCACCACTCCCACGTCTCCGTTCGCCACCCGGCTGGCACGATCGTTGGCGGTCACCATCAGCGGCCGGCCCACCGGCCAGCGGTCCGCCGCCAGACGAGCTCCGGTCCTCTTCCCCACTGCACGTTCGATTCGCCCACTCCAATCGGAGAGCCCGTATTCCCCGCGTCTCGTCGCGGTGAGGACCTTCACGGCACCGGCCGCCGACAGCGCCGCTTCCGCGTCACCCCGGCGAGCGGCGTTGACCATGGCAGTTCCCGATTCCACCAGCTCGGACAGCACCCGTGCCAGGCCACGGCCCCGAGGGTCGGACACCCAGGTGATCCCGCCCTCACCGGCGCCGAGTAGCTCGATAACCCGGTCGGCCTGTCCCCTCCGGACCGATTCGGCCAATCGGGCGATCGGCGAGCCCGCCCCGAAACGGTGCATGTGACGGAGCACGGTGACCCGACCGGAGAGAGGAGCGTCTGGATGAGCGGCCGAGCCGTCGCCGTCGGCCATGGGTCCGACCAGATCGGCAAGGACCACACCGGCTTCGACGCTGACCAGCTGGTTGGGGTCGCCCACCAGCACGAGGCGGGCTCCCGGACGCATCGCGTCGAGCAGATCGGCCATCAACGAAAGCGGCACCATCGACACCTCGTCGACGATGACGAGGTCGTGCCGGAGCGGATCCTCCCGGTCGTGACGGCGAACGCCGTCAGGCCGTGCCCCGAGCAGCCGGTGCACGGTGGTGGTGTCGGTGTCGCTGTCGGTCAGACGCTGCCGGATTGTGGTGTCGATACCGGGGACGGAGAACAGGGCGATCTCGGTCTGCACGGCGTCTTGAAGGCGCTGGGCCGCCTTGCCGGTCGGCGCCGCCATGGCCACCTGGAGTGCGGTTCCCCGGGCGGTGGCCATGAGGTGCGAGGCAACGAGCAACCTGGCGACCGTGCGGGTCTTGCCCGTCCCGGGTCCACCCGCGATGATCGACACCGAGGAGGTCAGCCCGCGTTCCACCGCCAGCCTCTGCTCGTCGCCACCCTCCGATCCGGAGGGGCCGAAGACGGCGTCGAGCACCTCGCCCACGTGCGCGTCCTCCGCCGGCTGAGCCAACCCCGGCCCGACGGGCGCCCGCACCCGAGCGTCCGACCCCAGCCGGTGACGCAGCCCGTCCTCGATGCACTGCTCGTCGTTCCAGTGTCGTTGCAGGTAGAGGCGGGCCCCGTCCCAGACGAGGGGGCGGAGCAGCCCGCCCCCGTCCGGCTCCGGATGGGCGACGATGGCCGAGCGCTCGATGCTGTCCGCCCAACGGATCGGGTCTGGCCACGGCACGGGCCAGACGCCTGGGCCGCCAGTCGGACCATCCAGCCCGGACAGGAGGCGTGCGACGTCATGGAGATGCAGGCAGACGCTGCCCATACGCGACCCACGACCGGCCGCGGCCAGGGCGAGGAGCGCTTCGGTCGACGCCGAAGGTTCGAGGCGCGACACCGTGTCGGCCAGCCAGATCTCATAGGGGCCGAAAATCCCGGCGTCGACGAACGGGGTGAGGAAGCGGACCCGCTCGGGCACGTCACCGTGGTCGTCTCGGGTCGTCACCGACCTACCACCGGGGATCGGGACGAGCCGTGGAGCAGGTTACTCAGATCGACGACCAACGCCGCGGGAACAGGCCAGCAGAACACCCCGGGGCGGTGGATTCCGCGGTGAGACCCCACGCCGGCATCGGGCGAGCCGGTCATGCCGCGGAGGAAGAGGTAGGCCACCCCGCCGAGGTGTCGCTCGGGCTCGTACCCCTCGAGGCGCCAGCGGAGGTACCGGTGGAGCGCGACTTCGTAGAGCAAGGCCTGGAGCGGGTAGTCGTGCTCGATCATGGCCGATTCCATACTCTCGGGCCCGTAGTCCTCGGGTGCAGGTAGCCGTCCCCTGGCGGTGAGGACATTCGTCTTGTAGTCGACCACCACGAAACGCGGGGCTCCTACGGGGTCATCGAGACCTACCAGGTCACCGAGTCGGACGACCATGTCGATGGATCCAGTCAAATGGCCGGTCAACGGGATCTGGCCACCGTCAGCAGTCAGGGTCTCCGCCCAGAGACGCATCGGATCCGATCCCTCGAGGTGGTCCAGGACGAGCCGCCCCACGTCGGCAACGGTGGAGGGATGCCCACCGTCCGCGAGCCGCAGTTCGAAGGAGAGCTCGTCGAGGCGATCGTGCCGTCCAACGTCGGTCAGGCACCTGTCGGAGAACAAGGGCCCGAGAGGGGTGTCGAGCACCTGGCAGATGCCCTCCACCAGTAGTCCGGCTCCGTCATCCTCCTCTCGTGGCGGTGTGGTACCGGACTCCGACCGATCGAACGGAAGGAGATCGACCCGGTGCCGGCCGAGTAGCGTCTGGACCACGGAGGTGAGGTCGGCCACGACATCGGTCGAAGCGAAGTCGATCCGCTCGAGTACACCGTGGACGAGCGTGCCCATGTCTGCTCCGGCTGCCAGACGCGACAGGGGCCAGTTCGGGTAGCCGCCGACTCCCGCTGACGGTGGGACCACCGCCTCCGCCGGACCGTCCGTCAGGCCGCCGAGCTGCTCGTCGAGGGAACCAGCGTCGCCGACGGTCGAGTCGTCGGGATCACCTTCACCGTGCTCCTCACCTCGATCCCCGAGCATCTCGGTGATCGAGGTGAACGACCAACGACGGAGCGTACTGCCGCGATGGTGGGTGAAGGCTGCTGCTTCGAGTTCGGGGACCTCGCCGGTGCGTTCGTGGTCGAGCCATGGTCGCAGGGGTCCGCGAGGCTGGGCATCGATTGGGTTCACCGCTATGACGCCGTCGCTCCGTCCAGTAAGCGACGAGAGTTGCTCGACCATCGTCTGAGCCGGGGGTATCACCACCTGGGCGACCGGATCAACAGCGCCTTCGGTGCGAGCGAACAGCACCCGGGCGAGTGCGGTCCTGCTACTCGATTGGGCATTGGCGAACCAGATCATGGTCTGGTGCCGAGCGCGGGTCAGACCGACGTAGAGGAGCCGGGCTTCCTCACCAACCCGTTCGGACGATGCCGCTGCTTGGCGGGCCTTCGAAGTCTTCTGGTCCGGCCATGCTGCGTCCTTGCTCACGTCGAGGGTCCGTACGCCCGTTTCCGGATCGATGAAGATCACGCCGTCCGAGTTGCTCTTCCTCCGCCACAACGTGGGAAGGCAGACGATGGGGAACTCGAGTCCCTTGGCCCTCCATACCGTCATGATCTGAACGGATTCGGAATCGCTGTCGATCCGCCGACTCGTCAGGTCGCCGCTGACATCGGGGTCGACCTCCACCTCCATTCCGTAGTCGAGCTGGGCCAGAAGCCCGGCTGCAGTGGTTCGGTCCATGGGAGCCTTCCCGGCCAGCAATTCGAGGAGATGGTCGAGGTCGGTGAGGTGTCGCCGTCCCTCTGGCGCGGACAGCACTCGGGCGACCACGCCGCTCGATCTCCGGATACGGGCCAGGACCTCGGCCGGCGGCAGAGTGGCCAGCTGCTCCGACCACCGGTAAAGCCGCTCCTGAAGGCCCGCCATCTCGGATTCGGTGGCCTCTGCCACCTGCTGGGCCGTCCAGCCGAAGAACCAAGAGAGTGCCGCGGTCCGAGCCCGTTGGGCGTCAGTCGGTCGGGCGAGCCCGTTGAGCAACCATCGCACCTGGGTGGCTGCGGTCGACGTGAGCACGCTGCCCGCGCCCACCAGCACCGCGGGGATTCCCTGTGCCTCGAGCGCGGAGCGCACCACGTCTCCCTCGTCGTTCCGGCCGATCAGAATGCCGATGTCCATGGGACGGACCCGCCGTTCGGCATGATTGCCGCCGATATCGGTGATGCTGCCATGGTCGAGCAACTCACGGACCTGGCCCGCGAGATCGAAGGCGATGGCCTCGAGCGCCCTATGGACGGGGACGCGATTCTTACCGGGCTGGACCAGCTCCGGGCCGACAGCCAGCCGGATGGCAAGTGGTGGGAGATCCACACCATTCCTTCCGACCAGGCCACGGTGGGCGTTCCGTTCCGCGGGAGCAACCGGGACAAATGGAACAGCGTCCGAATCGAACCGGATACCCTCGAGCAACACATCGAGAGCGGTGATCAACCTGGCGTCGGATCGCCAATTGATACCGAGCGACCGTCGCTCCATCTCGCCAGGTGAAGCAACCCCTCCCACGGCGCGGAGATACGTGTGGATGTCCCCTCCCCGGAATCCGTAGATCGCCTGCTTCGGGTCACCGACCAACACGAGGACGGTGTTCGAGCCCCGACCACCGAACAGCGTGCGGATGATCTTCCACTGGACCGAGTCGGTGTCCTGGAATTCGTCGATCAACGCCACCGAGAACCGTGACCTCAGAGCGTCGATCGCCGAGGTGGACCCGGGCCCAGTCAGTGCAGCGTCCAGTTCCCCGAGCAGATCGTCGAAGTTCCGGACACCTGCCCGCCACCGCTGTTCGGCCATCCTGAACAGGCATTCACGGGCCAGGACACCGAGTAGCACGCCCTCGGCTGGCGCTCCTGGATCGCCGGGTGCTGGGATCACCTCCATCTCGGGACGGCCGGATTTTGCCCGGACCACCCGGCCGAGGGCTTCGAGGGACGGAAGTCGGACCCCGACCGAGGTGTCGGAACCGGGCACGGAAACGGCGGCGGTGGCCGCTTCAGCCGCCAGGACATCGGCGCACACCTCGTCGAGAGCCGTGCCGCTGTCGTCGATGATGCGCACATCACCATCGAGTCCGGATTCCACTCCGAGATAGGACCGGACCTGCCGGGCGAAGCCGTGGATCGTCGTCACGGTGGCCGAGTCGAAGTCCGCCTTCGCCACACGCAGTCGCTCGACGGCATCGGGCCCATGAGTGGTCGCCAGACGACGAATGAGCGGGTCAGCTGGAGCAACCTCTGCGCGCGACTCGATTTGGTCGGCGACCTCACCGAGCCGGTACCGGACTCGATCGCGCAGCTCGTTGGTGGCGGCTCTGGTGAAGGTCACCATGAGCAGCTCGGAGATGGGGACCTCTCGCTCGACCACGAATCGCACCGCGAGATCGGCGAGTGCGTAGGTCTTGCCCGTGCCGGCACTGGCCTCGATGGCCAGCCGACCCGTGGGCAGTCCGGCGTCGACTGTGTGTGGCTCCATTGACGAAGAACCGCTCACGATCTCGGCCGGCGGCTGGATCTCACCCTCCGAGATCCGCTCGCGTCCTCTATCGAACGGTCTATGGCGTCGAACAGATAGTGGGCGAAGGAGGACAGCCGCCCGGAGGCACCCTCGACCTGTGGGTCGCCCGGATGCGACGCGAGATGGAGCATCTCCTCGAACGTCCGGTCCCCGAAGATCATCTTGGTGGCCATCCGGTCACCCGCTCCCCTTCGATGGAAGTCACTCCACGCGGAAGCGGGGTGACCTCCGCTTACGATCTCTGCCGCCACCCGGGGAAAGAGCGGGATCGGTTCACGCATGCCCCGCTCGTAACAGTCGACGGCCACTCCCAGGCACTCGATGGCCAACTTCCTCGAACCAGCCGGATCCTCCGAATCGACCACGTTGTACTCGTGGACCACGGGTGCATCACCACCTCGAGATGGCCTCGCCACGGTCACCGCTCTCCATACGACCGTCGGATCGGAGGCGGTCAGTACCATCAGGTCGAGCCAGGCCCTGATCCGGAGCATGGGATCGTCTCTCGAGCAGGTCACGACAGCCGGCCCGACCACCGGCCCTTCCAACCCGAGCGGGACAGAGCCCATCACCCGGGTGCCGTCGGTCAGCGTGACGTCGACCTCGTAGGGCACAGCGGGAGATGCACCGGCTCCGGCGGTTCGGGCGGCCGCCACCAGGGACTCGACGTCACCGATGAGTTCGTCGAGCAGTTCGGCCCCGAGTGCCGCCGGTGGAAGCGTTCCACGCGCCAGCTCCGAGCGTGCCCAAGTCTGGAGGTCACGTCCGCTGCGACATGCTTCCAACAACCTCGTAGAGATCTTCCAGCGCTCGAGTGCATTCAGCTCGACCCGGAGGCGGGCCGATGGAGCCTCCCCCGACTCCGGAAGGTGCACTTCGAGCCTCTGAGTGAGGAACGTACCGGCCGGATCCCGGAGGAATCGATGGAGGTCGTCGAGTCCGATTACCCGAGTGACGATGGGTTCGAGCGGCCGAGCCAGAAATTGTTCCCGCCGGTCCGGCGAGCTCCGTGCCGCCAGGGCGCCCTCGAGACTCACCTCGTCGAAGCTCCAGACGGCGTCGGCCACCAGCTCCCCACGGATGAAGTTGCGGTCGTCGAACGCTTGGCGGGGATGCCGGATCTCGAGTTGGACTGCTGCGGTCGATCGAGTGTCCGGCCCGAACTGTTCGAGGACGGTGTCGAAGAGCTCGGCGGCCACCACCGCTTTCGGTATGGGGAGGTTCGTGCGCACATCCCATCCGTCGTAGAAGACGACCAACTGCTCACTGGCAGACAACACCGCCTCGAGCAGGGCCGCCTTGAGCTCGGCACGGGGATCGGGATCTCCGATCTGTGGAGCGATGGACGCCAGATCGTCGGCCGAGATCAGTGTGGGGCTGAACGCATCCTGGTCCATCCCCAGAATGAAGATCGCCTTGTACGGCACCCATCGCAAGGGCGTCATCGAAGTGACGGTGATCCCACCCCGGAAGTAGTCCGGACTACCGGGACTACGATCGACGCGTTCCTCGAAGACGCGTGCGACGTCGCTGAACTCGATCGGCACCGCCGGCACCTCCCCGACGGTCGATGCCTCTGAGACATCATCGATCAAGCGGTCCAGAGCCTCGGTCTGCCATCGAGCGGACCGATCGGTGGCGAACAACGAACGACAGACGGCTTGGAGGAGGTCCATCCACTCCTCGACCGGTCGCGCAAAGGGGACCTCGCGAACCAGGTCGGCGATCCGGCCGAGCGCTTCGGCGAACCTACCAGCCAGCTCGGCATCCAACCCCTCGATCCCGAACGGAGCCACTCCGCCGATCGCGAGAGCCAACTGGTCGTCGTCGACTGCGGAACCGATCAGGATCCGGTCGAGGGCCCACTGCCATGTGTTGGCACCCAGCGAGTCGGGGAGGCCGAACCGGGAGCGATGCTCGGGGTCGAGACCCCAGCAAACTCCGGTACGCTTAGCCCACCGGTCGATGTCGGCAAGCGCTTCATCGTCGAACGAAAAGCGTGAACGCACGGGAGCGAGCGCCAGGAACTCCAGCACCTCGTTGATTCCCATGCGGCCCGAGACCAGCTTCAGCAAGGCCGACGTAGACGACAGGACCGGATTGCCGACCCGAGTCGACTGATCGGCGATGCGGTATCGGATCGAGTGAGCGCCACGCAATGAGCCCGACTCATCCCGATCCGGAACGATCTGCGACCGACGACCATCCGGTGCGCCGAAGACGGCTCCGATCAGAGGGGCGAAGCGCTCGAGTGAGGGGCAGACCACCAGGATGTCGTCCTCGGTCACGTCCGCTCCCGGTTGGTTGAGCAAGTGGAGCAGCGCGTCGTGCAACACCTCCACCTGACGGGTGGGGCCGAAGCAAGCGTGAAATCGAATCGAGGCGTCTACGGATCGGACCGTCGCCGCCTTCCCCGGGAGCTGATTTGACCGGATGGAGCGCTGCAGGTGCTCGAGGATCCCGGCTGGTCCCTTCGTAGGGGATTCGCCGAGGTGTTCTGGGGCGGGGACCGCTCCACCTTCTGCCCTGGCCAACAACACTGCCGCCTCGCGGTGTGCCTGTCCCCACGAGCGCAGGAGCGGCTGCTCCAGGAGTGCAGCAGTCCGATCCTCGGTCCTTAGACGGGCAGGTGCAAGTCCGCCCGACCGACCGCTGGTCTCACCACCGTTCACCGGGGAGCTGGCCTCGAGCAGGCGGCGGCGGTCGATCTGTGTCGGTTGGAGGAGGAAGAAATGGACCCGGTGATGGACGCCGACGGCGGCGGCGAGGTCGAGGCAACCACCCACCGGCAACATGGTGAAACCGAAGAATGCGAGCCGGGGTGGAAGATCGAGCATGAGTCGGCCACTTCGGATGTCGTCCAGCAGTCCAGGCCACCGCTCCGACGGGCTCGGGTGACCGATGAGGGCCCGCACCCGACGCCACAGCGCGGGCTGCCATCGTGCATGATCCGACAATTGCCGACCGGTGCCATCGACATCGGCTCCGGCTGCCCATGCCCGGACCATCTCCGGACGGTGAAGGTGGTACCGGTCGAACAGATCGGCGACTCTTCGGGCACGGGCATAACGCGATGTGCCTGATTTGATGGAGCTGCGTGCGGTGGCGTCGTCATCGACAGGGTCGGGGTCCGTCGCCGCCAGCACCGACCACACCAGTCTGTCGAGCCGCCACGGGTCCCCGCCACCGCCTTCGCATCCGGAGTCCAGTGCCTGGTGCCGCAGATCAGCCGGAAAGGCGAGGACCGTATTGGCCATCACACCATCCGTCCGCTGCGGACTGGCTCCGAGTCGTCGGGCCAGCTCGAGGGCCAGCCATCGCCGCATCCCGAGCGAGGGTACCGCCAGCCATTCCGGCACCATAGGGTCCGGGTGAGACTCGGCGTAGACCTCTGCCAGGCGGCCGGCCAACACGTCGGCCCGGTCCGCCGAATACGTGAACAGCATCACCTGTGACCCTACTCAGCAGGTGCGACAGTTCCTGGATGGGCAGCCCCGATGATCGGATGCGGGCGCATCGTTGCCGGGCCGGTGGCCGTTCCCACGCGATGATCATCTCCACCGGTATCGATCGGTGATAAGAACGGGGCCGGATATCCCGCTCGAGGCGACGACGGACACGGAAGGGAACACCATGGGACTGTTGCTGGCGGCAACCTCGTATTCGAATTCCACCTCGGGCTCGGGGGCGGGAGTCACGCTCATCGTGGCGGTCGTCGTGTACCTGCTCTTTGCCCTTCCGACCTACGGCACGCTGAAGAAGGCCGGCGAGTTCGGAGCACCGGCCTGGGCAGGCTTCGTCCCGATCTACAACGTCGTCGTGATCCTCAAGATGGTGGGGCGGCCCCGGGCCTACGCGTGGTTCCTCTTGCTCGTGATCGTCCCGTTCGTCGGCGACATCGCCCTGTTCGTCCTCAGCATCATCATTCTCAACGACGTCTCGAAGAGCTTCGGGCACGGCCCCGGATTCACCGTTGGCCTGGTGCTGCTCAGCGTGATCTTCTGGTACATCCTGTGGCTCGGTTCGAGCCAGTACCGTGGTCCGTCCGCACTGCGCGGCGCGCCAGCCTTCGGTGGCGGTACCCCTTCCCCATCGGGGTATCAGACCCCCCCGGGTTACGGCCCGCCCCCGGGTTACGGCCCGCCGCCGCCTGCACCGGGCTACGGCCCCCCACCGCCACCGCCTGCACCACCACCGCCGCCGCCTGCACCGGGCTACGGCCCACCACCGCCGCCTGCCCCGCCACCGCCGCCTGCCCCGCCACCGCCACCTGCCCCGCCGCCGCCCCCGGGGGAGATGCCACCGCTCTCGTAAGCCGCAGGGACAAACACCCAACGACCGTCCTTCAGCGGTCGGAGCGACTCAGCGAGAGTCGACTGCCTCGTTCCGGAGGCCCTGGGGCAAGGTGTCGAGCGTCTCTAGGATGGCTACGGCCAGAGAGCGAGCCGAAGACGGGTCGAGTTCAACTGCCACCCGAGCCGAAGGGCCCTCGGACGGGTTCAGAAGATCGAGATTCAAGGTATGGTCCGCCTGAGCGTGCACAGGATGGTCGAAGTAGACACTGGCGTCCGTCAACGGAAACCAACCACCGGGCCCTTTGCCGCTTCCCTCGACGCTGAGCGTGACCGTACGGTAGGTGCACATCTTTGACCCCGATCAGTCGGTGGCGAGGTGGCGACCGAAGAACTCCCAGATCCGCTGCCAACCGGCGTTGGCGGCCTCGGGACGGTAGCTGGGTCGATCGGTAGCGAAAAACGCGTGGCCGGCACCTTCATAGCTGTGGAACTCGAAGTCCTTGCCGGCTGCAGTGAGGATGTTCTCGAGTTCGGCGACCTGTTCAGGGGACGGGTACTGGTCCTCGGTACCGAAGAGCCCGAGGAGTGGGCACGAGAGGTCGGCGGCCAGGTAGTCGAGAGGGGACACCCGCAAGGGGAACCCGTCTGGTGGAGTTCCCACGACGAATGCGCCGTAGCAGTCGACCGCAGCTTGGAGGTCCAGGCTGCAGGCAGCCAGAAACGACTGCCGGCCGCCGGAGCAGTAGCCGATGGTTGCGACCTTCCCGTTCGACGAACTGAAGGAGCGGAGGTACCCGGCTGCTCCAGAGACATCACCAACCAACCTGTCGTCGGGGACGCCACCTCGAGCCCTAGCTGCTGCAGCTGCATCGTCGGGGCTCGCCCCAGGCGCTTCTCGAGAGTACAGATTGGGACAGACCGCGAGATACCCGTGGGCGGCGAACTTCCGGGTGATCTCCTTGGTCCCCTCGTCGTATCCAGGCATGTGGTGGATCACAACGACACCTCCGGTCGGCGTGGTGTCGAGGGGCTGGGCGAGGTACCCCTCGATGGATTCCCCATCGTGGCCGTTGATCTGGACGGTCTCCGCCCGCATCGCGTCATTCATGGTCGTGCTACTCCTTCAGGTTGGTCGGGCCGTTCTCGGATCGGTCTTGCACTCCGGCCCGGGTCGGCACATCATCATCGCCGGAATCGAGCGCGGCGCGGGCTTCGCGGAGGCGCTCTGCCTTGGCAGCTCTCTCGGTCCGGAACGCTCCGATCCGAGCCAAGGTGTCGTCCAGCCGCAGGAGGAGTTTGTCGTTCGCGTCGAGAGCACGGTCGAGGAGCTCCTTGCGGTCATCCGGACCGGCGTCTCCCCAACGCAACTCGGAACGGACGCGATCGAGTTCGACGACCTCCTCGGTCTCGAGGACGACCCGGACCTCGGCCAGCGAAAATCCGAGAAGCTCCTGCAAATCGCGGATGCGTGTGGCCCTGGCTACGTCGGTCTGGGAGTACAGCCGCTCTCCGCTTCCGCGATAGTCGCTCGGACGTATGAGGCCGATCTCCTCCCAGTACCGGAGGGTACGCGTAGTCACACCGGCCAACTTGGCGACCTCTCCGATGCGCAGATCTGCGGGAAGCCCAGTTCCGGCCCGGTACTGGTCAGCCGTCCGGTTCCGGATCATCCGACTTCGGACTCCACGCCGGCGCCGACGGTCACCGGCATCTCAGCGCGTCCCTCGAGCTTGGATGCCCGCGCCGCATCCTCCGCGTCCAGGTCGGCGGCCACGTAGCGGCCACCGCGCAGCCATGAGGCGCCGGCACCGAGCAGGCTGGCCACGACAGCGAAATCGAGGGCCGCATGGAGTCCGGAACGGAACGGGGTGCTGATCAGACCCGGGAAGAAGCTGTGGGCGGAGAGCGCCACCCGCTGATGGACTGTCAGAAGCGAGAACTGGTGAGCGCCGATCAGGTGCTGAATGGGGTCGTAACCGAGGAAGGCGGCGAACAGCGTCGACACCGGCGGGAGGTGGGCAGCGTTGATGGCCACTGCGGCCGGCACGCCGTGAGCGAGCAATCCATGGAGCAGGTTGGCCGACAACGAGGTCCGCAGTCCGAGGATGATCAGGGTGAAGAAGATACCGATCGACAACACCTGTGCCGAATT